>NZ_AP043781.1:1568836-1882604 GCF_055388505.1 Bisbaumannia salifodinae | reverse complement strand
GATGGCGGCGCCGATGCAAGGCAAGCGGCAATGGCCCATAGACGGGACCGGTCAGCCAAGGTGTGGGCAACGCCCTGGTTTCCCCAAGCCGATGGGCCCACGGTATCGTTTTCATATTGTGAGCGGGCATTCTACGCCAATGCCCGCCTGGCCTCCACGGCGAATAGGCCAGTAAATCCATATGTTGCGCTATTTTACTCTTCCCGCCCAGTCGTGATATGGCGACACATCCGTGAAGAAATGTCTACCTTCACCACCTCAGGGCTATTCCTTCAGGGCTCCCCCAGGACTATCCCCTTGGGGATATCGCCAGGCCAGCGCCCGGGGTGCTCCACTGGCGTCACCACACCTCCTCAACAACAGCTATCTACAACAACAAGGTGAACGCAATGGACAAGGCGACTTCCCATCCGCGTGGGCATGGCCTGCGCGCCGATAGCGGCCTGCGCCGCGGCTTGATCTTCCTGGCGGTGGTCCTGGTGGCCAGCTTGAGCGGCCACTGGCTGGCCGCCGGGGAGCACTACGGGGCCTATGTGCTGCTGCCTACCCTGGTGGTGATCAGCATGGCGCTGATCACCCAGCGCACCCTGGAGGCGCTGCTGGCCGGGGCCCTGAGCGGTTTTATCCTGCTCTCTCCCACCACCGCCGTCCAGGAGATGGCGGTCACCGGCCTCGCGGTGATGCAGGATCCCACCATGGGCTGGATCATCCTGGTCTGCGGCCTGTTGGGTAGCCTGATCGGCCTGCTGCAGTTCGCCCGGGGCACCGAGGCCTTCAGCCGCAGCGCCGGACGCTACCTGACGACCCGCCGCGGCGCCATGCTGGGCAGCACGGGCCTCGGCGCGCTGATCTTTATCGACGACTACCTCAACGCCATGACCGTCTCGGCGGCCATGAAGCGGCTCTTCGACAAGCTGAAGATCTCCCGCTCCATGCTGGCCTATATCGTCGACTCCACGGCGGCGCCCATCTGCCTGCTGATCCCCTTCTCCACCTGGGCCATCTACCTGGCCGGCCTGTTGGAGAGCAACCGGGTGGCCGACTCCGGCCAGGGCTTCGCCTATTACCTCGGGCTGGTGCCCTACCTCTTCTACCCCTGGGTGGCACTCGTCCTGGTGATCCTGGTGGCCCTGGGGGTGGTGCCGGTGCTGGGCCGCATGAAGGCCGCCGAGCGTGGCGAAGAAATGCGCCTGGACGATGACGCCCAGGCCCAGCAGGAGGAGGCCTGCACGCAACGCCCGCCGCGGCTGATCAACTTCCTGCTGCCGGTGGCCACCCTGCTGCTGGCCACCTGGTGGTTCGATATCGATGCGCTGATCGGGGTGGGATTCGCCCTGCTGGTGACTTTGGCGCTCTATGTGGCCCAGGATATCGCCCCGCTGAACCGCCTCTTCGATGAGCTGCTGGCCGGCTTCCAGCAGATGCTGCTGCCCCTGGGCATCGTCTTCGCCGCCTTTATGCTGCAGTCGGTGAACGAGTCCCTGGGCCTGACCGAGACGCTGATCGGCTGGGTGGAGCCGCTGATGCGCGGCGCCTGGCTGCCGGGCATCACCTTCCTGGTGCTGGCGGGGCTGGCCTTCTCCACCGGCTCCTTCTGGGGCGTCTATGCCATCGCCTTCCCCATCGTGATTCCGCTGGCCCTGGCCACCGACGCCTCCCTGCCGCTGACCCTCGGCGCCATGATCTCCGCCGGCGCCTTTGGCTCCCACGCCTGCTTCTTCGGCGACTCCACGGTGCTCAGCGCCCGGGGCTGCGGCATCTCGCCGATGCAGCATGCCCTGACCCAGCTGCCCTATGTGCTGCTGGCGGCAGCGGTCAGCGCCATCCTCTTCTTCCTGCTCGGCTAACCAATAATTTCCCAAGGAGACACGCCATGCGCCGTACCGCCTTCGCCTTTCACGAACACTGCCTGTGGCATGACGGTGGCCCCTGCTCGGTGTTCGCCGAACCCGGCGGCCATGTGCAGCCCGCCGGCGCCGCCGAGCACCCGGAGACCAAGCGCCGCCTGCGCAACCTGCTGGAGGTAACCGGCCTGATCGACGAGCTGGTGCCCATCAAGGGCGCCCCCGCCGAGGAGACCGACCTGCTGCGCTTCCATACCCGCGACTACCTCGACCGCCTGGCGGCCATGAGCGAGCGGGGCTTCGGCGATGCCGGCGAGTGCGCGCCGCTGCGCAAGGACAGCTACGCGATCGCCCGGCGTTCCACCGGCCAGGCCATCGCCGCCATGGACGCCGTACTGCGCGGCGACTGCGACAACGCCTATGCCCTGTGCCGGCCACCGGGCCACCATGCCGAGCGCGACCGCGGCCGCGGCTTCTGCCTGCTGGGCAATATCCCGGTGGCGGTGATGACCATAATGGAGCGCCACGGCATCCGGCGGGTGGCGGTACTCGACTGGGACGTCCACCACGGCAATGGCACCCAGCAGGCCTTCTGGGAGCGCGACGAGGTGCTGGCCATCTCGCTGCACCACGACAGCAACTACCCGGTGGACAGCGGCGGCCTGGCGGAGCGCGGCGAGGGGCCGGGCTTCGGCCATACCCTTAACGTGCCCCTGCCCGCCGGCAGCGGCATCGGCGCCTACCAGGCCTGCCTGGAGCGGGTGGTGATCCCGGCCTTCGAGCGCTTCCAACCGGAGCTGATCGTGGTGGCCTGCGGCTACGACGCCAGCGCCATGGACCCGCTGGGCTGCATGCTGCTCAATAGCGCCGCTTTCGGGCGCATGACCGAGCAACTGGTGGCCGTCGCCGAGCGGCTCTGCGAGGGGCGCCTGGTGATGGTTCACGAGGGCGGCTACTCGGAAGGCTATGTGCCCTTCTGCGGCCATGCGGTGATCCAGGCGTTGTCCGGCAGCGCGACCGCCGCCCGGGATCCGGCCAATGACGAGATCGCCCGGTGGGGTGGCCAGCGGCTGGAGCCCCACCAGGCCGAGCTGATCGGCCGCGCCGCCGACCTGGTGGGCGATATTCGCGGGCCACGGTGAGGTAATGTCCTGGGGCGCCTGACGGCGATGGTATTGACCGGCCAGCAAGGTACAGTAAGGGTCACAACTCCAGGAGTAAGCCCCCGACCGATGATGCCCCCCGCTTCCCTTCCCCCCGCCAGCCTGGCCCCCATGGCCCGGCTGGCGGATCAGGTTCGCTCCCCGGAGTTTCTGACCGGCCTGGGCCAGGCCCTGGAGGCCTATTTCCCGGGCATCAGCCATGCGGTCTTCCACTTCGCGGCCCGGGGCCGGCCCACGGTGCTGGCCCATAACCTCAGCGCCGACCTGGAACGCCGGGTGCTGGCCCCCTATGTGGAGCGCATGTACCTGCTCGACCCCTGCTACCGCTACTGGCAGACCGAGCGCCGCGGCGGCCTGGCCAGCCTGGATGAGCTGGCCCCGGCGGGCTTTCGCCACAGCGACTACTACGCCACCTACTATCGGGACCTGGGCCTCTACGACGAGGCGGCGGCCTTCTTTCCCCTGGACGACGGCGACTGCCTGTCGCTCTCCTTCGGCTTCTATCGCCGCAACCATACCCCTAGCCAGGGCGAGCTGCTGGCCACCCTCGACTACCTCTTCCCGCTGCTGGAGGCGCTGATTCGCCAGTTCTGGCTGGCCAGCAGCCTGCACCTGCCCACCCCGGTCGAGTCGCCCAGCCTGCTGCACAGCTTCGGCCAGGGGGTACTCAGCGAGCGGGAGCGCCAGGTCGCCTGGCTAATCCTGCGCGGCCATACCGGCCCGGAGATCGCCACCGAGCTGGGCATCACCCCCGGCACGGTCAAGAACCACCGCAAGCGGCTCTATGCCAAGCTGCATATCGGCAGCCAGGCGGAGCTGTTCCGGCAATTCATGCTCTTCCAGCACCGCGAGAGCCTGGGGTAGACAATGGAGCAAGGACGACGCATGCCACCACTGACCAATCGCTACCTCTTGATGCGCCACGGCCATAGCCAGGCCAATGCCGCCGGCCTGATCGTCAGCGACCCCGTCCGCGGGGTCGCCGGCTTCGGCCTTTCGGCCCGGGGCGAGGCCCAGCTGGCGGCCTGCCTCGACGCCTGGCAGGGCCCGGCCCCGGACGCCATCTACCACTCCGACTTTATGCGCACCACCCAGACCGCCCAGCGCCTGGCCGACCACTTCGGCCTGACGCTGGCCCCGCACCCGGGGCTGCGGGAGCGCTACTTCGCCGCTCTCGAGGGCAAGGACGACGGCCACTACGCCGAGGTCTGGGCCCGGGACGCCCGGGATCCCGCGCATCGCCATGCCGGGGTGGAGAGCGTGGCCCAGGTGGCCACGCGCCTGACCGCGGTGATCGATGAGCTGGAACGCCGCCACGCCGACCAGACATTGCTGCTGGTCAGCCACGGCGACCCCTTGCAGATCCTGCTCACCGCCCTGGAGGGTCGGCCGCTCGGCGAGCACCGCGACCGCCCGCCCCTGGCCCCCGCCAGCCTGACCCCGCTGTCACGGCACTGATGGGTTGAATCCACAACCGACGGTTGCCACTCCGGTGGACGCCACCGACAATGGGGATATCGATAGGCGACCCAAGGAGCCACGATGGCCATGCAGGAATCTCTGGTAGCGCTGCGCCATGCCCTCTCGAGTATCGACGGCCTCGATTTCGCGACCTTGATCGGTAGCCGCGCCAGGGATGATGCGCGGCCGGACAGTGACTGGGATATCGCCGTCCAGTGGAAAAATGACAACGCATCGGCACTGGAGACCTTGTCACGCAATGAGCGTCTCAAATCCGTCCTGGCTCAGCACTTGGCCTGTGAGCCGGACACCATCGATATTATCGACCTGAAGCGGGCCAACCTGACGATTCGCACCGTAGTTGCCGAAGAAGGCATTCCCTTGGCCGGAGAGGACGACCTGCCATGGATGCGCTTCTTGAGTCGTACCTGGCATGACCTCGAGCATTGGTATCTGGAGCAAGAGTATGCGGCTTGATCTTTATCTGGCGGAAACCCGCCAGTTGGCAGCACGACAGAGTGCCGTCCTGGATCAGGCCGCGGCCTTGTTGGATCAAGGGCGCACTCTGAGTCCGCTGGAGGAGAATGGGGTCCTGCACAGCCTGCAAGTGCTCAGCGAAAATGCCATCGGCAAGGCGAAACATACCCTCAAGGCCATGAATCAACCCGTGCCGGTCTCCGCCTACGATGCCTTCAAGAGCCTATCGGTTCACGGCCGAGTAGACTCCGCCGACCTGCCGATCTGGAACGCCGTGATCGGGCTGCGGAACCGTATCGTCCACGACTACCTGAATCTGGATATCGAGGTCGTGCTCGGTCTGGTTGCCGAAAGAAAGCACCACTTTATTCGTGATTATCTGATGGCCGAGATAGGCGGAATCGACGAACCATCGGACCATGGCTAAAACGATTGGCGCCGCAGGCGCCCGCCCTTTCCCCCGTCACCGTGCTAGAATTTGCCGCCTGTTTTTGATCATCAGGGCCGCTCTGCCATGCTCGCCAATCTTCGCGTCGTCCTCGTCCAGACCTACCACCCCGGCAATATCGGTGCCTCGGCCCGGGCCATGAAGACCATGGGGCTGACGGACCTGGTGCTGGTCAATCCCCGCCAGTTTCCCGACCCGGAGGCGAGCCGCCTGGCCGCCGGCGCCGAGGATATCGTCGAATCCGCTCGGGTGGTGGACTCCCTGGAGGCGGCGGTCGCGGACTGCGTGCAGGTGGTGGGGGCCAGCGCCCGGCTACGCAACCAGCCGCTACCCCACTACGACGAGCCGGATGCCATGGCCCGCGACCTGATCACTCAGGCCGAGCACGACCCGGTGGCCATGGTCTTCGGCCGCGAGCGCTTCGGCCTGACCAACGACGAGATCCGCTGCTGCAGCCATCAGGTCAGCATTCCCGCCAACCCGGATTACGGCATCTTGAACCTCTCCCAGGCGGTGCAGGTCCTGGCCTATGAGGCGTTCAAGGCCTGGCGGCTGCGCCCGGAGAGCGGCTATGAACCCCAGCGTGCCACCCAGGAGCGCCAGCCGAGCCGCGAGCAGTTGGCCCACTTCCATGCCCATCTCTCCCGGGTGATGCAGGCCAGCGGCTTTATCACCCAGCCCCATGCCCGCACCGAGCAGCACCTGCAGGCGCTGTTCGCCCGCGCCCAGCCCAGCCGCAAGGAGCTCTCGCTGCTGCGCGGGCTGCTGGCCTCGCTGGAGCCGTAGAATCCCACTGACGCCGACACCAGGATCGCCCTTCGGGCGATATCGCGCGGAATCCGCGCTCCCACACTAGGCTGGGTGGCCACTGGTGTTGTGGGAGTTCGGCTCTCCGGCGGTCCGACGCTTCGGCGATTGGGCGACGCAGTCGCCCTTGGTGGCAGTCAGGATCGCCCTGCGGGCGATATCGCGCGGAATCCGCGCTCCCACGGTGTGGGTTGCCACTGGTGTTGTGGGAGTTCGGGTTCCCCGGACGATTGGCGCCGCAGGCGCCCCGGCAGGCCCCCATCTCCGCCTGGTTATGGCACCATGGGGCCATCGCTTTCCGGCAACAAGGCTGAGCTATGCCCCGCTTTCCCAAGCATCTGACGGGTTCCGGCCCGACCAACCCCTTCCCCGGCATCAAGGTCCTGGAGCGGCGCCTGGGCCGGGAGATTCCCCATCGCCTGGGCTCCAACGAGGGGCTCGACATGCCCCATCGGGCGCTGCGCGAGCACTTCGGCGATGCCCTGGTGGAGCATGTCTACTGCTACGGCGATGCCGAGGCGCTGGGCATCCGCCGGCGCCTCTCCGTGCAGCTCGCCATCCCGCTGGAGCAGCTGCTGGTGGATGCCGGCGCCGATAGCCTGATCGCCCTGGCGCTGCGCGGCCTGGTCAGTCCCGGTGAGTCGGTGGTGACCACCGCCGGCACCTACCCCACCTTCGGTTACTTCGCCCAGGGCCAGGGGCTCAGCCTGCATGAAGTGCCTTACCGGGAGGCGCCCGGCGTGCTGGCCCCGGACCTGGAGGCGCTGATCGACGCGGCTCACGACGCCGAGGCGCGCCTGGTCTATCTGGCTAACCCGGACAACCCCGGCGGCCATCTCCACGACGACAGCGCCATCCGCACCCTGCGCCAGCGCCTGCCCGAGTACTGCTGGCTGCTGCTCGACGAGGCCTATCATGACTTCCGCGACGATGCCGAGGCGCCCGAGGTCAACCAGGCCCTGGCCGGGGTGGTGCGCCTGCGCACCCTCTCCAAGGCCCACGGCCTGGCGGGCCTGCGGGTCGGCTATGCCATCGCCGAGGCCGAGACCCTGGCCATGCTGATGAAGGTGCGCATCCACTATGCGGTCTCGACCCTGAGCCAGGCCGCCGCCGAGGTGGTGTTGGATCACCCCGAAGAGGTGCGCGCGCATATCCAGGCGGTCAAGGCCCGGCGCGAGCGGCTCGCCGGCCACTTCCGCGAGCTGGGCGCCGAGGTGCTGCCGAGTGCCACCAACTTTATCGCCATCCGCCTGGCCGATGCCGAACTCGCCGAGCGGGTCAATCGCCAGTTGCTGGAGGCGGGCCGACTGATCGCCCGGCCCAATCACCCGGCCCTGGGGCATATCCTGCGCATCACCGCGGTGGAGGACGCCCTGGCCCCGGGACGACTCGAGATCCTCGAGCGGGCCCTGCGCTAGGCTCTCGGGCGAAGTTGTCATGCACCGTTAACACTATCGTTATGGCATTGTCATCTATGCCGACTAGAGTGAAATGGCGGCAAGGGACACTGCCGGACGCCACGCCAGGGACGCGAAGGGCCAGGAGGCCCTGTAGGGAAGGTCGGCACCGGGAGGGTGCCCAGGGAGGGCTAGGACCACCACGCCACCGACGGGAGTCGGCGGCGTTTTTTTTGTTTATTCCCACCCCGGCACGCCCTGGCGAATGCGCCAGGAGAAGTCGTCGGCATCGCCGGCCTGGCGGGCCGCCTCGGTGATATCGGCGCGGGCCTTGAGGGTGGCGAGGGAGTAGCCCGGCATCAGGCCATCCACCGCATGCACATAATCCGCCAGGCGCCCGGTCAGCAACAGCCGGTAGTCCATGGGCAGGCCGTCGACGATGCGCCGCATCATGGCGTAGACGATGGTGGTGCAGTTGGCGGTGATGGTGTGGTAGAAACGCGGCGCCTCGTGCAGGGCATTGGCTTCCGCCACATAGGAGAGCAGCAGCTCGCGCCGCGCCCGGGGCGACATCTCGATCCGGTAGAGGCTGACCCGCTCGCCGCGGTGATTGGTGCGCCCCCCCACCAGGTCGCGCTCCGTGGCGGCGACGATGCTCAGCTCGTACTGCTTGAAGAAACCGGCCAACGACGAGAAGGCCTCGTGTCGCTCGCGGCGGATCTCCACCGAGAAGGTGAGGAAGTCACCGTCGTCGAAGCCGAAGGTCACCATCACATGGGAGATCAGCGGCAGCCCCCAGTTGGAGATCAGCAGGTCCACCGAGGCAAGCCGCGACAGATCGTATTCCCGGGTCTCCCAGTGGGGCTCGCCCGCTTCCCGGTCCTGCCAGCGGAAGTCACGCACCTGGTGGAGGATCAATCGCTCCCCGTCGACCTCGCCCTCGAGCATCTGCGCCACGTCCGCGGCCCAGTCACGCGCGTTGGAAGGGGCCAGGCTAAACCACCAGCCGAGCAGCGCGAGGTGCAACCCGCCCTGGACCAACGCCGCCGTCCAGGGGCTCCCCCGCAAGGCGACGGCCAGCAACGCCAGGCTCAGTCCGCTCCAGGCCAGTGCCCAGGGCCGCCCCGCCTGATAGTCCAGGGCCAGCGCCCCCCAGCCTCCCGAGAGCACCACCAGCACCACGGCCAAGGCCATGCCACCTCCGACACCATGAGTTCGCGCTTATGATGCCAGAGTTGGCGTGAGGGGCCTAAACGGCAGTGAGCCAGTCGCCGAAGGCGCTCAACTCCCCGCCCAGCTCGCCCCGGGTCACCCGCCGGTAGAGTGCCTGCAGGCGGGCGGTCAGCGAGTCGTCGGCGATGGGCTCACCCACCGCCGGCGCCCCGGTCCGGGCGCCGATATGGCGACCGTCCAGCTCGCGCAGCGGCAACAGCTCGGCGGCGGTACCGGTCAGGAAGGCCTCGTCGGCCAGGTAGAGCTCGTCGCGGGTGATGCGCCGTTCGCGCACCTCCATGCCCAGCACCTCGCGGGCCAGGCGAATCACGCTGTCGCGGGTGATGCCCTGCAGGCAGGAGGTGACCTCCGGGGTATGCAGCACCCCGTCGCGGAACAGGAAGACATTGGCCGCCGAGGCCTCCGCCACATAGCCCTCCGGGTCGAGCATGATAGCCTCGTCGAAGCCCGCCTTGACCGCGGTATTGAGGGCCAGCATGGCATTGACGTAGTGGCCGTTGGTCTTGGCCCGGCACAGGCTGATATTGACGTGGTGGCGGGCCCAGGAGGAAGTCAGCGCGCGCAGCCCGACTCGCGCCGCCTGGGGCGAGATATAGTCGCCCAGGTCCCAGGCGGCGATCATCACATGGCTGGAGAGCCCCTTGGCGCGCAGCCCCAGTCCCTCGGCGCCCAGGAAGACGGTAGGCTTGAGGTAGGCGTTGCTCAGACCGTTCCTGGCCAGGCACTGGCGCTGGGCCTGGATCAGCGCCTCGGCGCCGCAAGATAACGGTATATCCAGGGCGTGGGCGCTATCCAGCAGCCGCCGGGTATGCTCCGCCACCCGGAACAGGTGGGTGCCGCCGGGGCCGGCGTAGGCGCGCACCCCCTCGAAGCAGCCCATGCCGTAGTGCAGGCTATGGGTCAGCAGATGGGTCTGGGCCTCCCGCCAGGGCAGCCAGTCGCCGTCGAGCCAGATCCAACCATCCCGGTCATACAGCGGGGTCGTCATAGAGCCTCTCCTTCCAGAGGGTCCGGGAGACGGCGCCGGCCGTCCAGCCGCTGACAAGTTCCCCCATCCCGATCATACAGCGGGGTCATCATAGGGCCTCTCCTTCGAGCATACGCCGCCAGCCGTCGATCAGGTCGCGCTGGTGGGGTTGCAGAGCCTGGTAGCCCCAGGCGGCGATCTCGTCATTCTGGGGGTCGGGCACGGCGGTGCGGCTGCCGGCCAGGGTCTGGATCACCGCATGGCCACACAGCGGCACATAGCCTTCCGAGTAGCCGCCCTCGTGGATCATCACAAGGCGTCCACCGCAGACCCGCTCGGCCAGGGCCTTGACCTGGGCGGTCATGGCCGCGAAGGCGGCGCTGTTGAGCAGCATCTTGCCCAAGGGGTCCTTGGCAGCGGCGTCATAGCCGCAGGCGACAATGATCAGTTCAGGGGCGAAGACCTCCAGGGCCGGCAGCACCAGCTCGCGCACCGCATGGTCGTAGGCGCCCAGGCCCGAGCCCGGCGGCAGCGGCAGGTTGAGGTTGGCGCCCCGCCCCGCTCCTTCGCCGCGCTCCTCGAAGGTGCCGCTGTCCAGCGGGTAGTTGGCGGCCTGGTGGATCGAGACCGTCAGGGTCTCGGGATCGCTATAGAAGGCCGACTGCTGGCCGTTGCCGTGGTGAACGTCCCAGTCGAGGATGGCCACCCGCCCCAGGGGGCCCGTGGCGCGGGCCTGGTGCACGGCGACAGGGATATTGCCCAGCAGGCAGAAGCCGCGGCCACGATCCGCCTCGGCATGGTGGCCCGGCGGGCGACACAAGGCATAGGCGTTGGCCAGCTCGCCCCGGGCCACCGCTTCCACGGCAGCCATGGCCAGCCCTGCCGACTGGCGCGCCGCGGCCAGGCTGCCGGGGGTATAGGGTGCGCAATCGCCGCCGTCGCCGCCGCGGGCCGCGTCCCCCGCCTCCAGGGCATCCAGGTAGGCGGCGGTGTGGAAGCGCTCCAGGGCCCGGCGATCGGCGGGCGGCGCCTTGCGCACCGCCAGCTCGTCGATCAGCCCAGAGACCTCCAGCAGGTTCTTCAGGCGGCGCTTGCTCTCGGGGCTCTCCGAGGCGGGCTGAGGCTGCAGGAAGGCCCCCGGGGCCGAGAAGACCCCGATGGCCCCGGCATCGTGCCAGAAGCAGCGCTCGTGCCAGAAGAAGCCCGTCCCGACGGCCGAACTCATGCCCCGCCCTCCTGGCGCTCCCAGACCTCAATGGCCGCCGCTAGATCCTCCAGCGACGCCCCCACCGACTTGAACAGGGTAATCGCCTGCGGCGAGGAGCGACCGGGCCGGTCGCCACGCAGCAATTCGGCCAGCTCGCCGCGAATGGAATCAAAAGCGAAGGCCCCCTCGTCGATGGCCTGGAGGATATCCCCCGCCTCGCCCCGGGCCCCGGCATAGGTGTCCACATAGACCTCGCTGCGCGCCAGGCAGTCGGCGTCGGTCTCGCGCATGCTGGGGCGGAAGGCACCGATCAGGTCCAGGTGGCTGCCCGGGGCGAGCCAGGCGCCGCGAATCAGCGGCTCGCTGGACAGGGTCACGCAACTGACGATATCCGCCTCCCGGCAGGCCGCTTCGAGATCCCCCACGGCGGCGCTATCGAAGCGCCCGGCGTAGTCGGCGGCGATGGCCCGCGCCTTGTCGGGGTTGCGCCCCCAGACCCGCACCCGCTTGATGGGACGCACCGCGGCATGGGCCTCGATGACCATGGGTGCCAGCTTGCCGGTGCCCACTACCAGCAGGGTCTCGGCATCGTCCCGAGCCAGGGCCTGGGCCGCCAGGGCCGAGGCGGCGGCGGTGCGCCGGCGGGTCAGCTCGCTGCCGTCGAGGCAGGCCAGGGGCCGGCCGTGCTGGCCCTCGCTGAGCAGGTAGACCCCGGCGATGGCCGGCAGGCCGTGCTCGGCGTTCTGCGGGAAGACATTGACCATCTTGACGCCGATATAGCCGGCGGCTTCCCAGGCCGGCATCAGCAGCATGGTGGCCTCGCCGTCGGGGCGATGCATGGCGTGGTGGTGGCGCGGTGGCGCCTCCACGCCCTGGACGAAGGTCTTCTCCAGGCGCGCCACCAGGGCCCGCCAGTCCAGGGCCCGGGCCACCTCCTCGGCACCGATGATGCGCATCTCAGGCCTCCGGCAGGGCGGCGGTGACCATGATCTCCACCTTCCACTCGGGCTTGGCCAGCTTGGCCTCCACCGCGGCGCGGACCGGCGGGCGTCCCGGCACCACCCAGGCGTCCCAGGCGGCGTTCATGGCATCGAACTCGGCCATGCTGGTAACCCAGACCTGGGCGCTGATCAGGTGCTGCTTGGAGGTACCGGCCTCGGCCAGCAGCTCGTCGATACGGGTCAGCACCTGCTCGGTCTGGCCGCGCATCTCGGCGGAGGCGTCGCTGGGCACCTGGCCGGCCAGATAGACGGTGCCGTTGTGCACGGTGATCTGGCTCATGCGGGCATTGCTGTGGTGATAGCTGACGGTCATGGCGTGTCTCTCTCTTCGGTTGATTTTTTCACTAAAGGCGCCTGCGGCGCCAATCACTGGGGGCGACTTCGTCGCCATCGTCCGGAATCCGGACTCCCACAACACCAGTGGCAACCCACAACACCAGTGGCAACCCACAACACTAGTGGCAACTGTGGGGTTCAGGTGGCGGTAAAGCCCGCCATCAGGGCGTGCAGGTTGTCGGCCAGGTACTCGGTGGGGTAGCCCCCCTCCTGCACCAGTACCGTGGGCAGGCCGAGGCCGGCCAGGCGCGCGCCGATGGCGCGGAAGTCCTCGGTCTCCAGGCTCAGGCCGGCCAGGGGGTCGTCCTTGTGGGCGTCCAGGCCGAGGGCCACCACCAGCGCCTGGGGGCGGAAGGCGGCCATGGCCGCCAGCAGCCGCTCCAGGGCGGCCAGGAAGGCCACGCCGTCGCTGCCCAGGGGCAGCGGCAGGTTGAGGTTCGCGCCCTGCCCCTCCCCCTTGCCGGTCTCGTCGGCACCGCCCCAGAAGAAGGGGTAGAAGTCGGCGGGGTCGGCATGCAGCGAGCCGGTCCAGACGTCGCCGCGGGCATAGAAGATGTCCTGGGTGCCGTTGCCGTGGTGCAGGTCCACGTCGACGATGGCCACCCGCGCGAAGCGCTCGCGCAGCACCGTGGCGGCCAGCGCCGAGTTGTTGAGGAAGCAGAAGCCACCGGCGCGCTCCGGCCCGGCATGGTGTCCCGGCGGCCGGCACAGGGCATAGGCGCCCGGCTCGCCGCCCAGCACCGCCTCGGCGGCGGCCTCGGCACTGGCGGCGCTGGCCAGGATGCCGCGGAAGCTGCCGGCACCGATGGGACAGGCCATGTCGTGCAGGTGCCAGCCGGCCTGGCCCACCGGATGGCGCGGGTAGTGATGGCCGCCGCCGCAGGGGTGCACATTGGGCGCCACCAGTTCGGCGGCGCCGGGCAGCGCCTGCCAGCGGGCGTGGATGGTCTCGAGGAAATCGAGATAGCGGGCGCTGTGGATGCGCCCCAGCCGCTCACGCAGCCGCGGGGTATCGGCCTTGGCCGGGGCACTCAGCGAGAGCCCCGCCTGGGCCAGCCCCAGGCTCAGCAACTCGGCGCGCTTGGGCCCCTCCGGCGACGGGGCCGGCGCGCCGCGCAGCAGGAAGGTGGGCGGCGCATGGCGCTCCTGGTCGGGATGGTAGTAGAGCTTCATGGCGTGTCCTTGTCCTTAGCCGAGCAGGGAGGGAATCCAGGTAGAGAGCGCCGGGAAGGCAGCCAGCAGCACGATCACCGCCAGGTAAGCGGTATAGAACGGCAGCGAGGCGATGATAGCCCGCTCGTAGGGCACGTTGGCGATCCGCGCCGCGGTCATCAGCGTCATGCCCACCGGTGGCGTCACGTTGGAAACGTTCAGCACCACGATCATCAGGATGGCGAAGTGCAGCGGGTCGAAACCCAGCTGGATCATCGCCGGCACCAGCACCGGCGCCACCACCACCAGGGCCGGCAGCACGTCCATCACGGTGCCAATCAGGATCAGCAGCAGGCAGACCAGCATCAGCTGCAGGAAGGCGGAGTCGCTGAAGGTGGTGATCAGGCCGGCGGCCTCCCGGGCGATGCCGGAACGGGTCACGAACCAGCCCAGCACCGCCGAGGTGGCCAGCAGGAAGAACACCACCCCGGAGAAGCGTACCGTGACCACCAGCGCCTGCCAGATCTTGCCCCAGGTCAGGTTGCGGTAGAAGGCCACGCCGATGACGATGGCGTAGACCGCGGCGAAGCCGGAGGCCTCGGTGATGGTGGTCAACCCCGAGAGGATGCCGCCGAGGATGATCAGCGGCACCACCATGGCCGGCAGGGCCACCAGGAAGGCGACCACCGCCAGCTTGAACGGGGTGGGTGCCTGCTTGGGGTAGCCGCGCTTCCAGGCCAGGAAGAAGCTGACCAGCAGCAGGGCCAGGGCCATCAGCAGGCCGGGGATGATGCCGCCGGCGAACAGATCGATCACAGAGATATCCCGCAGCAGGGTGGCATAGACCACCATCACCACGCTGGGAGGGATGATCGGGCCGATGATCGACGAGCAGGCGGTGATGGCGGCGGCGTATTCGGCGTCGTAGCCCTGCTTCTTCATCTCCGGGATCATGATCTTGCCGATCGCCACCGTATCGGTGATGGCGGCGCCGGTGAGGCCGGCGAAGAACACCGAGACCGAGATGTTGACGTGGGACAGGGCCCCGCGCACCCGGCCGAAGAGGGCGTTATTGAAGGCGATCAGCTTCTGGGTCAGGCCGCCCTGGTTCATCAGCTCGGCGGTGAAGATGAAATAGGGCACGGCGATCAGCAGGAACCCGGAAACACCGGAGAACATGCGGTCGGCAATAATGCCCAGCATGCGCTCACCGCCCAGGGTGAAGCCGCCCACCAGCCCCGACATGGCCATGACGATGGCCACCGGGGCGCCGATCAGCAGCAGCACCACGAAAGCGAGAATGGCTGGCGTCATCGCGGGGTCTCCGAGTCGGGGGTCTCGATCAGGTCGTGGATGGCCGCCTCGTCATCGATGAAGTGCTCCAGCAGCGCGAAGCCGTGCACCAGATGCAGCAGCATGATGAGGCCGCTCAGGGGCACCACGATGGCGGTGACCTGGCTGGGAATCTGGATGCGATCCGAGACCATGTAGATCTGGGTGGCGTTCTGGAAGAAGCCCCAGCCATACCACACCAGCATGGCGGCGAAGAGCGCCATGACCGCCAGGCAGGCACCGGCGGCCAACTGCACCAGTGGTCGGGGCAGGCTGCGCACCAGCAGGGTCATGGCCACGTGCTCGCCGTAACGCAGCGAGATGGTCATGGAGAGAAAACCGATCCAGGGTAGGAAGAGCCGCGCCAGGGAGTAGGTCCAGCTCAGGGTGCTGCCGGTGAGCAGCTTGTAGAGAAAGGCGGTGAAGGAGATGCCCAGCATGGCCAGGATACAGGCCACGCAGAGCACCACGGCGAGGTGATTGACGCCATCGCTCAATCGACGCAGGGAAACCAGAAGGGTCATGGCAAGCCTCGATGGGGCCGGCGCCCGCCAGGGCGGGCACCGGGCTCGGCGCGATTACTGGCCGTAGATCCGCAGGTCATCCTCGGCCACCTGGCGGCCGACCCGCTCCACCTCGCCGAGGAAGGCCTCGACCCGCCCGGCCTCCATGCCGAAATCGTCGACGATCCACGCTTGCCAGGCCGGGCGGGCGATCTCCGCCATGCGCTCGCGCTCCGCCTGGGGCATCAGGTAGCAGGCCTCGAAACGCTCGCAGGACTCCACCCAACTGGCGGTGGCCAGGGCCCCGGACATGCCGTGGCTGATCTCGATGGCTTCCCGGGCGGCGCCGACCAGGATCCCCTGGTACTCCTCGGGTAGCTCCTGATACCAGGACTCGCTGACCACCCAGGGGGCGCTGTTGTAGACGTGGCCGGTGAGGGTGGTGTAGTCGGTCACCGCATCGAAGTTGAAGGTGGTATTGAGCACCGGGGCATTGAACTGGCCGTCGGCCAGGCCGGTTTCCAGGGCGGTGATCAGCTCCCCCCAGGGCAGCGGCGTGGCGGAGGCGCCCAGGGCGCGCATGATGGCCACGTGGGCGGGGTTCTCCTCGGTGCGGATATTCAGCCCCTCCAGGTCCTCCACCGTCTCGATCAGCCGCACGTTGTTGGTAAAGGCCACGAAGCCGCCACCGTCGTCGAAGGTACCCAGGTAGCGCATATTGGCCGCTTCCCGGGTGCCCGCCATGAAGTCGGCGAACCACTCGCCATCGAAGAAGGCCCAGGCCTGACGCCAACTGGTAAAGAGGAAGGGCGCGGTGACCATCTGGTAGTCCGGGTAGAAGGAGGACATGGCGCCCGCCGACATGATGGTGGACTGCAGGGTACGCCCGCCCTGCACCTCGGTGCCGTTTTCCACCTCGGAGCCCAGTTGGCCGCCGCCGAAGAGGGTCACCGCCAGGTCGCCGTCGGTCTGCGCCTCGACGCGGTTCTTGAAGTGCACCAGGGCGGGATAGATCTCGTTGTTGCTGAGGCTCTCGGGCAGTTGGGTGGCGATCACCATCTCGTAGGATTGCGCCTGGGCCTGGGCGGCCGCCATGGCCAGCGGCAGCGCCGCCAGGGCGAGGGTCTTGCCCAGGGGTTTGCCCAAGAGCTTGGGAAGTCGCGGTGTGGTGGTCATGAGTCCCGATCCTGATTGTTGTTGGAGGATTCACTTTGACCTTAGGTCATTCCCGGCCCCGGCACTTGGCCGAGACTCCGCCGGCCTTGCCCGAGACTCACGGAAATTGGCAAACGGGGGGCAAACGGGGACAGCCCCCCATTAACGGCGAGCCCGGGAGGGCGCCTCGCCAAACCGGCGGCGATAGGCTCGGGAGAAGCTGCCCTGGTCGCGAAAGCCCACCAGGCCGGCGATATGCCCCAGGCTCAGTTGGCTGCCGGCCACCAGGCCGCGGGCATGATCGAGGCGCCGGCGCTGCACATAGGCCAGGGGGGTGAGGCCCGTGGCCTCGCGGAAGCAGGCATGGAAGTGGCCCGGGCTCAGGGCGCAGAGCTCGGCCAAGGCCTCGACGCGGATGGCGGCGTCCAGGTGGGCATCGATCCAGGCATCGAGGCGCGCCAGGTCAAGCCGCGAACGGGCCTGGGGCGTGGGCTCGGCGCGCTTCAGCTCCTGGTCGTGCAGCTGCAGGTAGAGGGCCCGCAGCAATAGGGTGGCGATCTCGTCGTGCAGGGCCGGGGCCTGCTCGGCCTGGGTCATCAGGGTGGCGGTCAGTTGCTGCAGCTGGGGTGAGACGGCGAAGAAGCGCGGCCGCTCGAAGAGGCGCTGCAGCTCGTCGGCGCAGGCCAGGCGCTCCAGCTTGGCCAGGGGCACGTCCAGCACCAGGGTCTGGTTACGACCATCGCCCAGGTATTCGTGGTGACAGGCGGTGGGGATCAGGCAGCCCAGTTCCCGGGTGATGCGCTGGCCGCGATGCTCCAGGGCCAGCTCGGTGGTGCCGGAGCTGGCCAGGATCAGCTGATGGTAGGCGTGCTCATGGGCCACATGCTGGCGCCCCAGGGTACAGGTCTGCAGGCCGAAGACGGACATGCCGGGCGACTCCCTCGCCGAGTCGTGGATTCCCTCACTCTACGCCAGGCGGTATCGCCGTACCAAGCGCCCTGGGGGCACGTTCCCAGCCAGGGCCGCCTCTGCTACTGTTTGGCGTCCGGACGCCGATCAGGAGCCCCGCGCTTGGCCTCACGCAACCTCCCTTCCACCACCGCCATGCAGTGCTTCGAGGCGGCGGCCCGGCATATGAGCTTTACCCGAGCCGCCGACGAGCTGAGCCTGACCCAGAGCGCGGTCAGCAAGCAGGTGGCTCAGCTCGAGGCGCACCTGCAGCACAAGCTGTTTCGCCGCGTGCGGCGCCACCTGGTGCTGACGCCGGAGGGCGCCATCTTCCTCAGCGACGTGCGCAAGGTATTGGCCCAGATCGAGATGTCGACCCAGGCCATCATGACCTACAGCGGCAACAGCGAGGTGCTCAAGGTGGCTACCCTGCCCAGCTTCGGCGCCCGCTGGCTGGCGGACCGACTGCCGGCCTTCCTGGCCAACAACCCGGGCATCAGCCTGGAGTTCCACGATCGGGTCGAGGACTTCGACCTGGAGCAGCAGGATATCGACGTGGCGCTCTTCTATGGCCACGGCAGTTGGCCCGACCTGGCCTGCCACAAGCTGCTGGACGAAGAGATGGTGGCGGTGGCGGCCCCTGCCCTGCTGGCCCGCCAGTCATCCGGGAGCGTCGCCGAGCTGGCCGACCTGCCGCTACTGCACCTGTCGACCCGCCCGGATGCCTGGCACCGCTGGTTCGCCGAGCAAGGGGTGAGCACCGACCGCAGCTACCACGGCACCCGCTTCGAGACCTTTCCCATGCTGGTGCGTACCGCCATGGCTGGCGGCGGCGTGGCCCTGGTACCGCGCTTTATCGTCGAGGAGGAGCTCCAGGAGCGGCGCCTGGCCATCGCCTCCCCCCATCGGCTGCGCAGCGCCAGCGCCTATTACCTGGTCTATCCTGAACACCTGGGCGAGCTGGCCAAGGTGCGGCGCTTCGTCGAGCATCTCGTCGGCGCCGCGGCCTCCTCCTGATAGGGGTTGCCGATGGGGTCCGAGGCGCCTGGCGGCGCCAATCGCTCGGCGAAGCCGAGCTCCCACAAAAACCGCGGCGGCGGATTGAGGGACAACATAGAATCTCCCACACTCGCTGGCTTTAGCCAGACCGCGGCCGCACAGGCGTTTAATCGATCCGCTCGCGAATCCAGTCGATAAAGGCCCTTACCTTGTCCAGCTCGGCCATATGCTCGGGGTGGGCCATGTAGTAGGCGTCCCGGCTCTTGAGAGCGAAAGGCCAGGGAATCACCAGCTTGCCCTCGTCGAGCTCCTCCTGGGCCAAAAAGCGCGGCACCAGGGCCACCCCACAACCCGCCTGGGCGGCACGCAACGACATATAGAAGGTATCGAAACGCGGCCCGTGATAGCTGTGCTCGGTGTACTGGTCCTGGGCCGCGAACCAGTCGTGCCAGGCCTCGGGCCGGGTGGCGCTCTGCAGCAGCACCAGCCGCGTCAGGTCCAGGGGCTCCCCCACCGCCATGCCCTCCAGCGCCGCCGGGGCACAGACCGCCACCAGTTCCTCGTCCAGCAGCTTGATGCATTCCGCCCGCGGCCAGGCGCCATGGCCGAAGAAGAAGGCCACCTCGACCCGCTCCTGGGCCATGTCGAAGGGCTCGGAGCGGTGGAGGATATTGAGGTTGATATCGGGGTGCCGGAAACGGAAGCCCTTGAGCCGCGGAATCAGCCAGCGGGCGCCGAAGGTGGGCAGGGTGGCGACGTTCAGCACCTGGGACTCACCGCCGTAGGACTGCATATAGCGGGTCGACATCTCCACCTGGGCGAGGATCTTGCGCGCCTCCGAGAGATAGACCGCGCCCTCCGGGGTGAGATGCAGGCGCTTGCGGATGCGCCGGAACAGCGGATGCTGGAGCATCGCCTCCAGCTGCGCCACCTGCTTGCTGACCGCGCTCTGGGTCAGGCTCAGTTCGTCGGCGGCGCGGGTGAAGCTGAGGTGGCGGGCCGCCGCCTCGAAGCACTGCAGGCCATTCAGGGAAGGCAGGTGACGACGCATCGCAGGCACTCACAGAACAAGAAAATAATGAATGATATCTATCTTAAACATCGCTTGTTTGGGCACAAGCCCCCTGGTGATACTGGCATCGAATCATTCACTGACGACAATGATAGGAGAAAGAATGATCGATTCCATCATGCAGCGCCTGGGCGTCGGCGCCGACCAGTACCGCGACGGCGATATCCGCGTCACCACCCCCATCGATGGCCGCGAGCTCGGCCGGGTGCGCTCGGCCAGCCGCGACGAGGTGGACCAGGCCATCGCCGATGCCCAGACGGCCTTCGCCGCCTGGCGCCGGGTGCCGGCCCCGCGCCGCGGTGAGTTGGTGCGGCTGTTCGGCGAGCAGCTGCGCCGCCACAAGGCGGACCTCGGCGCCCTGGTGACCTGGGAGTGCGGCAAGATCCTCCAGGAAGGCCTCGGCGAAGTGCAGGAGATGATCGATATCTGCGACCTGGCCGTGGGCCAGTCCCGCCAGCTGTTCGGCCTGACCATCGCCTCCGAGCGCCCCGGCCACCATATGCGCGAGTCCTGGCATCCCCTGGGCCCGGTGGGCCTGGTCACCGCCTTCAACTTCCCGGTCGCCCCCTGGGCCTGGAACGCGGCGCTGGCCCTGGTGTGCGGCGATAGCCTGCTGTGGAAGCCCTCCGAGAAGACCCCGCTCACCGCCCTGGCCTGCCAGGCGCTGCTGGAGCGCGCCATGGCCGAGTTCGGCGACGAAGCCCCCGCACACCTCAGCCAGGTGATCCTCGGCGAGCGCGAGGCCGGCGAGCAACTGGTGAACGATCCCCGGGTGCCGCTGATCAGCGCCACCGGCAGCACCCGCATGGGCCGCCAGGTGGGCCCGGCGGTGGCCGCCCGCTTCGGCCGCAGCATTCTCGAGTTGGGCGGCAACAACGCCATGATCCTCACCCCCAGCGCCGACCTGGACATGGCAGTGCGCGCCATCCTCTTCTCGGCGGTGGGCACCGCCGGCCAGCGCTGCACCAGCCTGCGTCGCCTGGTCGTGCATCGCTCCATCAAGGACGAGGTGGTCGAGCGCCTCAAGCAGGCCTATGCCGGCGTCACCATCGGCGACCCCCTGGAGGGCCACCTGATCGGCCCGCTGATCGACCGCCAGGCCTTCGACGCCATGCAGAGCGTGCTGACCCAGGCCCGCGAGCAGGGCGCCCGGGTGTTCGGCGGGCAGCGCCAACTGGCCGAGCACTACCCCGACGGCTACTACGTGGCCCCGGCCATCGTCGAGGTGGCCGAGCAGAACGACCTGGTCCGCCACGAGACCTTCGCGCCGATCCTCTATGTGCTCGGCTATGACGAGCTCGACGAGGCCATCGCCCTGAACAACGACGTGCCCCAGGGCCTCTCCTCGTGCATCTTCACCACCGATGTGCGCGAGGCCGAGACCTTCGTCTCCGCCGTGGGCAGCGACTGCGGCATCGCCAACGTCAATATCGGCCCCAGCGGCGCCGAGATCGGCGGCGCCTTCGGCGGCGAGAAGGAGACCGGCGGCGGCCGCGAATCCGGCTCCGACGTCTGGAAGACCTACATGCGTCGCCAGACCAACACCGTCAACTACTCCCGCGAGCTGCCCCTGGCCCAGGGCATCAAGTTCGACTGATGCCGTCGTCCGGCCGCCGCCCCGGGCGGCGGCCGATCCGCGAACACCGTCACGGGAAGAACAATAATGTCGATAGCTGCGGCACGAGAACGGCGGGATGACCGCCGTGGGGGAGATCCCCTGCGGGAAGGTTGTCTCTGGCATAGCACCTCCCCCGAGCCCCCCCTGGCGCTGGATTCCCTGCGCGGGGAGCACGCCACCGATGTGCTGGTGATCGGTGGCGGCATCACCGGGCTCAGCACCGCCCTGCACCTCGCCGAGGCCGGCGTCGACGTGACCCTGATCGAGGCGGGGGATATTCCCAGCGGCGGCTCGGGACGCAACGTCGGCCTGGTCAATGCGGGGCTGTGGATCCCGCCGGACGATATTCGCGAGATCCTGGGGGACGCGGTCGGCGAGCGCGCCAACCGGGTCCTCGGCGGCGCCCCCGCGGAGGTCTTCGCGCTGATCGAGCGTTACGCCATCGACTGTCAGGCGACCCGCACCGGTACCCTGCACCTGGCCCACAATGGCAAGGGCGAGCGGGAGCTGGCGCGGCGCGCGGAACAGTTTCGGCGCCGCGGCGCCCCGGTGGAACTGCTCGAGGCCGAGGCCTGTCGGCAGGCGGTCGGCACGCGGCAGATTCGCCGTGCCCTGCTCGACCGGCGCGCCGGCACCCTCAATCCCTGTGCCTATACCCGCGGCCTGGCGCGTGCCGCCAGGGCGCTCGGCGCCCGCCTGTACACCCATAGCGCCGCCACCGGCGTGGCCGCCGCGGGGGACGACTGGCGGGTGACCTGCGACCGGGGCAGCATCAAGGCCCGGCGCCTGGTCCTCGCCACCAACGCCTACACCGAGGACCACTGGAACCGGGTCAAGGACCACTTCTTTCCCGGCCACTTCTTCCAGGTCGCCTCGCGGCCCTTAGCGGAGGCACTGGCCGGCGATATCCTGCCCGGGGGCCAGGGCGCCTGGGATACCCGCCTGGTGCTCAGCAGCCTGCGCCGCGACGCGGAAGGTCGGCTGATCCTCGGCAGCCTGGGCCGCGGCGAGGGCCGGCCGCTGGCTTATCTGCGCTGCTGGGCCGACCGCATCCAGCGCCACTACTTTCCCCAACTGGGCCGCGTCGACTGGGAGTGCACCTGGACCGGGCGCATCGCCTTCACCCCCGACCATACGCTGCGCCTCTTCGAGCTCACCCCCGGCGTGCTGGGCGTCTCGGGCTATAACGGCCGCGGCGTGACCACCGGCACCGTGGTCGGCAAGGGCTTCGCCAACTACCTGATCTCCGGCGACGACGGCGCCCTGCCCCTGCCGATCCGCGGCCACCGGCCGATCCGCGCCAAGGCCCTGCGCAGCGCCGGCTACGAAGGGGGCTTCACCCTCTACCACACGGGACAGTGCCTGCGGCTCGTCAATTGAGCCGGCCAGGCGCGGAGGCCGAGGTCCCGCTTCCGCTCAGGGCAGGGAGTCGAGGGGAACCGGCACCGTCACGTCGTCCTTGACGAGTTCCATCACCACGAAGGAGTGCGTCTGATGAACATTCGGCAGCCGACCGATCTGCTGGAGCAGCACGGCACGATAATGGGCGATGTCGTGGGTTCTCACCTTGAGCAGGTAATCGAAATTCCCCGCCACCATGTAACAGCCCTGTACCTCGGGAATCAGGCGCACCGCCGCATTGAATCGGTCCAGGGCGTCTTCGCTGGTCTTCTCCATGGTCACCAGCACCACCAGCACATGGCCCGCCCCGAGCTGCGCCGGGTCCAGGTCGGCACGGTAGCCGCGGATGATCCCTTCCTGCTCGAGGCGGCGGACCCGCTGGGCACAGGGCGTCTTGGTGAGGTTCACCCGGTTGGCCAACTCGACGATGGGGAGTCGGCCATGCTCCTGCAGCTGGCTGAGGATACGGCGATCGATACGGTCCAGCTTGGTAGTCATATTGGCTACTCACAACCTATATGGAGGACATAAGTAAAAGAATCTAGCGTTATTTGGAGCCAATTCCTAGCTGCTATGGCCAATACTTAGTCTTGTAGGCTAGCAGCATATAACAATGGCCCGAGCCGGAAAACGAGGGAGGAAATCACCACCCGAGACGATACATTCCGGCAGTTCCCGTCACCGAACCGTATCGATCGCTCCCGAATACCCAGGATCGGTAGGCGGGGTATTGCCCAACACACAAGATCAGCAACAACGCATAACAACCCCAGGGTAATTGACATGACAAGTCCAACAACTCCAAGAGATGATAAACAGCCAAGCCTGCTGCTTGCGCTGACTCCCGTCGTCCTGACACTGCTGGTACTGGCGGTGCAGCTGTTCTACTTCGGCGACTTCACGCCGCATATCCCGCTGGCCATCGGCCTGGCGATCACCAGCCTGGTCGGCGTCAAGCTCGGCTTCCGCTGGAAGCAGATCGAGGAAGGCATCTTCCACGTCATCCACGTCTCCCTGCCCTCCGTCTCGGTGTTGATCTGCGTCGGCATGATCATCGGCGTGTGGATCGCCAGCGGCACCGTGCCGACCCTGATCTACTACGGCCTGACGATCCTCTCGCCGGGCATCTTCCTGGCGGCGGCCATGCTGCTCTGCTCGATCGTCTCGCTGGCCCTCGGCACCTCCTGGGGCACGGTGGGCACGGTGGGCCTGGCCCTGATGGGCATCGGCGCGGGCTTCGATATCCCCATGTACTGGACCGCCGGCGCGGTGGTCTCGGGCGCCTTCTTCGGCGACAAGGTCTCGCCGCTGTCGGATACCACCAACCTCGCCCCGGCGGTCACCGGCACGGACGTCTTCTCGCATATCAAGAACATGATGCCGACGACGATCCCGGCGATGCTGATCGCCTTCGTCATCTACCTGGTGGCGGGCTTTACCCTGATCGACGACGGCAACGCCTCCTTCGAGCGGATCGAGGCCATCACCGCCGCCCTGCAGGCGAACTTCACCATCTCGGCCTGGCTGCTGCTGCCGGCGGTGCTGGTCATCGCGCTGGCGGTCAAGCGCATGCCGCCCATTCCCTCGCTGTTCGCCGGCGCCCTGGCCGGGGCGGCCACCGCCATGCTCGTGCAGGGGGTCGGCGTGCACGACGTGCTGACCTATGCCAACAGCGGCTATTCGATTGACACCGGCGTCGCCGCCATCGACAGCCTGCTCAACCGCGGCGGCATCCAGTCGATGATGTGGACCATCTCGCTGGTGCTGATCGCGCTGGGCTTCGGCGGCGCACTGGAGAAGACCGGCTGCCTGGCGGCGATCATCCGCGCCATCATGACCAAGGTGCGTAGCTTCAAGGGCGTGCAGACCTCGGCGGTGTTGACCTCGGTGTCCACCAACCTGGTCGCCGGCGACCCCTACCTGTCCATTGCCCTGCCCGGCCGCATGTACGCGCCGACCTATCGGGGCATGGGCTACTCGACCCTGAACCTGTCCCGCGCCATCGAGGAAGGCGGGACCCTGATCTCGCCACTGATTCCCTGGAACGCCGGCGGGGCCTTCGTGATCAGCGCCCTGGCGCTGGGCATCTCCGACGGCAATGTCGAGAACCTGCTGTATATCCCGCTGGCCTTCGCCTGCTGGCTGTCCCCGGTGATCGGCCTGATCTATGCCCAGGTCGGCCTCTTCTCGCCCAAGGCCAGCGACGCGGAGCGGCAACTCTGGCAGGAGCAGGGCGAAGCCATCGCCACCGACCTGGGCGCCGCCGGCCCGGCCGGCGACACCCCCGCCGTCAGCCCGCGCCCCTCGAGCTGACCCCCAACCCGCCCCAGACGGGGCCACGAAACCAAGAAGCCCAGCGGCCTGGCCGCTGGGCTTCTTGGTTGTTATATGGGCTATATAGCCACGGTCCGACGTCTCGGCGATTCGCCCGAAGGGCGATCCGGGTTATCACCAGGGGCGACTGCATCGCCCAATCGTCCGGCAGAGCCGGACTCCCACAACCCCAGTGGCCACCCAGCCTAATGTGGGAGCGCGGATTTCGACGGTCCGACGCTTCGGCGATTCGCCCGAAGGGCGATCCGGGGTATCACCAGGGGCGACTGCGTCGCCCAATCGTCCGGCAGAGCCGGACTCCCACAACCCCAGTGGCCACCCAGCCTAGTGTGGGAGCTCGGCTGTGCCGCGCGATATCGCCCGAAGGGCGATTGGCTTTAGGCCAAAGCCTCCAGTACCCGTCGCCGGGAGGCTTCCTGGCGCTCGGCGTAGAGCGCCAGCTCGTCGGTGACCGGGGCGCCGAGGGCCGCCTCGAAGGCGTCGCGATTGGCGTTGCCGGCATAGGCCTGGTTCTCGCCGCCGCCCAGGTTGGACTGGAAGATGCCCGCGGCGCTCACCGGCAGGAAGTCCTCGTAGGTGATCGGCTGAGCCACCACCAGGCCGCGCTCGATCAGCGCCTCCAGGTCGGCGCCGGCCTGCTGGCCGGCCTTTTCCCCCGCCTCACTCAGGCGGTAATGGAAGAAGGCCAACTCCTGGCGGCGCAGCTCGTCATCGCCGTCGGGGAAGTCGGCGAAGACCTCGCCCAGCACCCGCTGGTGCGCCTCGTTGGCGAGCCCACTGGCCTGGCGGCGAGCCTCGTTCAGCAGCCGGTCGTAGAGGGCGCGCCCCTTGGCGGTGAGCGCCATGCCGCGCTGCTCGATCTCGCCGAAGCGGGCGGTATGGGTACCCTGCTGCTCGCCGGCGAAGCGGATCGACTCCTCCAGCGCCTTGAAGCTGGTCTGGCGCAACAGGATCGGGCAGTCGCGACGGGGCGGGCCCTCGATCACCGCCTTGGGATCCATGCCCGCCGCCGGCATGCGCCGCTGCACCTCGTCGATATCCAGGGTGCGCGGGGTCAGGTGGTTGATATGCGGGCCACGGAAGCAGACCACATCGGCGATCAGGCGGTGCTCGTCGTGAAGATCCTGGTAGGTGGCCAGGTCGACGGTGGCCTCCCGATGCCAGCGGAAGGTCTCCAGGGCCTCGGCGACGAAGCGCTCGGCGTCGTCCTCGTTCAGCCCGCCCTGGGTCTCGCTGCGCGCGATCAGCTCGCGCACCCCGGGGGTGAAGATATCGCGCCGGGCAAGGATCTCCTCGGCGCGCTGGCGCAGTGCCGGGTTCTCGATCAGCTCCAGGCGCAGCAGCGAGGTGAAGATACGGAAGGGGTTACGGGCCAGGGCGGCGTCCTCGATGGGACGGAAGGCGGTGGAGTGCACCGGTACGCCGGCCTCGGAGAGGTCATAGTAGCCCACCGGGTGCATGCCCATCACCGCGAAGAGGCGGCGCAGCATGGCCAGCTCCTCGGCACTACCGACGCGGATGGCGCCATGGCGCTCGACACCGAGGCGCGCCAGCTCGTCATGGGCGCCGAGCCGCTCGGCCAGGGCCGGATCCTTGTCCAGGGTCTCCCGATTGACCGTCTCCACCAGCTCGAGCAGGGTCGAGTACTGGGGCACCTCGGCCTGGTACATGGCCGACATGGCCTGGGAGAAGCGATCGCGAATCTCGTCCGGGGAAAGAACGTCTGTGTTCATGGCTCGTGTCTCGTGGTTCAAGAGAGGGGGGTTATCATCAGGGTAGCGGGAGGCGCTCGCCGTCCCGCCGTGAAATCAGGCCGGCAGTGACGCCAGGGCCCGCTCGATCAGCGCCAGGCCCTCCTCCAGGATGGCCGGCTCGGCGGTCAGCGGCGGCAGCAGCCGCAGCACGTTGCGCTTACGGCCGCTGGGCATCAGCAGCACCCCGGCCTCGCGCCCAGCCTCGAGCAGGGCCGCCAGGTGCTCGGCCCCACTGGCGGCGGGCGTGTCCTCGAAGACCACCCCGCGCATGCCGCCGACCCCGGTCAGGGCGCCCAACATGGGGAAGCGGCCGCTCTCCCGCCAGCGCTGGTGGGCCTCGACCATCAGCGTCTCTTGTCGCTCGGCCCAGGCCGCCAGGCGCTCTTCCCGCATCACCTCCATGACCGCCAGGGCCGCGGCACAGGCCACCGCATTACCGGAATAGGTGCCGCCCAGGCCACCCTTGACCAGGCTGTCCATGACCTCGGCGCGACCGGCCACGGCGGCCAGGGGCAGTCCCGCCGCCATGCTCTTGCCCATCAGCAGCAGGTCGGGCTCGATGCCCAGGTGAGTGAAGGCGAAGGGGCGGCCGGTGCGTCCGAAGCCGGACTGGATCTCGTCGCAGATCAGCAGGATGCCGTGGCGATCACAGAGTTCGCGCAGGGCCCGGGCGAAGTCGGGGCAGAGCAGGCGGAAGCCGCCCTCCCCCTGCACCGGCTCGACGATAATGCAGGCCACCTCCTCGGCGGACACTTCCACTTCGAACAGGCGAGCCAGGGCACGCAGGGCCTCCTCGGCGGAGACCTCGCTATCGCGGCTGGGGAACGGCAGGTGATAGACCGGCCCCGGCAGGCTGCCCAGCCCGACCTTGTAGGGCTTGACCTTGCCGTTGAGGTTGAGCGCCGCCAGGGTGCGCCCATGGAAGCCATCGTCGAAGGCGATCACCGCCTGACGTCCGGTGGCGCCCCGCGCCACCTTCAGGGCATTCTCGGTGGCCTCGGCGCCGCTGTTGGTGAGCATGCAGGAGAGCGGATAGGAGACCGGCACGAAGCGGTCCAGGGCTTCGGCCACCGCCAGGTAGCCACGATGCGGCAGGGCATTGAAGGCCGAGTGCATCAGGGTCTCCACCTGGGCCTTGACGGCCTCCACCACGGCGGGATGGCCGTGGCCCAGGTTGAGGACGCCGATGCCACCGATAAAGTCGATATAGCGCCGTCCGGCCTCGTCCCAGACCTCGGCGTTGCGGCCGCGCTCGATGCACAGGGGGTGGACGATGCCTAGCGAACGACTGATGTGGGGAAGGTCCATAGCGGTGCCTGTCGCCTTGTTCCATGCCAGAAGGGATTGCTGGCTATGGAATCAGACGAGGCGGACGGGGTTCAAACGAAAAAAAGCGCCCTATACATTCCTTAATGGAATTCCAGGACCGTTTCACCCCGGCCGACCCGATGACTTCAATCGTGCCATGAAGCCATGGAATGCATTGCTCCCCGAGTGTCCCGCCGGGACGCCCCCATGATATCGCGGCCTAGCAGCGACCCTTCATGGCCTGCCCCGGCGGACAGAAGCCGCCACGGTGGCTGCGGTGATGGTGATGGCCACCACGGGAATCGATCTCGATCAGGGGTTCGGGGGTGATACGGGCCGGGGTATAGCTGCAGCCCGCCAGCAAGGCGGTGACGATCAGGGCCAGGGTCATGCGTGTCATATGGTGCCTCTCGAGGATAAACGGTTGCGTGTTATCCCCTTCGTTCCCGGCGCCGTCGGCTCATCCTTGCAAGGGGCCTCTAGCGGGCCGGCGACGACGCGGTCGGCAGTATACCCCAAGCGCCGGGGAATGGGCCAAGAACTCCCTCCCCCCGTCGATCGCCGGCTAAAGCCAGCTCCTACAGGGCGTGGGTTGCCACTGGGGTGGCAGGACCGGCTTCAGCAGGCGATCCGACGTCTCGGCGATGGAGGTGGCGGGAATGGTTGGGTAAGTCCCCAAGGCCTCGAAATCAAACCAAGGTCTAATTGCCAATATCTCCGAAAATCAAGCGAAAACGCGATATCAGGGTGGGAAATAGTGGCAATTCATTATAGGCCACATTTTGTATACATGAATTGTTGCCAGATGTTTGCCTGACCGCTTAGTCTAAGCGCCAATAATCTGTATACAAAAAGCACGCAAGCGTTAGGCAAACCTATGACAACCACCACTACTGCGACACAGAACCCGGCACCCCGAAGCGCCTCGTTCTTCGACTTCTATGGCAAGCCTCCCCTGGCCAAAGCCATGCCGCTCTCGCTGCAGCACATCCTGGCGATGATCATGGGTACGGTCACCGTCCCCATCATCGTGGTCGGGGCAGTGGGCGCCAGCCTCGAAGAGAAGATGTTCCTGATCCAGATATCACTGGTGTTCTCCGGCCTGGCCACCCTGCTGCAGCTCTATACCCTGGGTCGACTGGGCGCCAGGCTGCCCACCATCTTCGGCGTGGGCTTCGCCTATGTCCCGACCCTCACCGCCATCGGCACCCAGTACGGTCTCGAGGGCATCCTCGGCGCCCAGGTCGTCGGCGGCATCGCCATGATGGTCACCGGGCTCTTTATCCAGCGCATTCGCCACCTCTTCCCGCCGGTGGTGGCCGGTACCGTGGTGCTGGTCATCGGCCTCTCCCTCTACGATATCGCCATCAACTACCTGGCCGGTGGCGTCGGCGCCCCCGACTACGGCGATATCAAGTACTGGGCCATCGGCGGCATCACCCTGCTGGTGGTGCTGGGGGTCTCGCAATTCGCCAGCGGCTTCCTCAAGCTGGCCTCCATCATCTGCGGCCTGCTGGCCGGCTATGCCATCTCCATGGCGCTCGGCCTGGTGAACTTCGATGCGGTGCGCGACGCCCCCTGGATCAGCGCCCCCATGCCCCTGGCCTTCGGTCTCGAGTTCCACGCCGCCGCCATCATCTCCATGGTCATCATCTGCGTGATCAACTCGGTGCAGACCATCGGCGACCTCTCCGCCACCACCGTCGGCGGCATGAATCGCGAACTGGGCAAGAAGGAGCTGTTCGGCGGCCTGATGGGCAACGGCTTCACCACCATGGTGGGCTCCTTCTTCGGCGCCCTGCCCACCTCCACCTACAGCCAGAACGTCGGCATCGTGGCCATGACCAAGGTGATCAGCCGTTATGTGCTGGCCATCGCCGCCATCTTCATGGTGGTCGCCGGCCTGCTGCCCAAGTTCGGCGCCCTGATGACCACCATCCCCTACCCGGTGCTGGGCGGTGCCACCATCCTGGTGTTCGGCATGATCACCATGACCGGCATCCAGTTGATCACCAAGGACGAGATGTCCGCCCGCAACATGACCATCGTCAGCCTGGCCCTGGCACTGAGCATGGGCGTCTATGCGGTACCCGACGCCATCGCGCAGTTCCCCGAGACCCTGCGCCTGGTGCTGGGTGGCTCGCCCATCGTGATTGCCGCCCTGGTGGCCTTCACCCTCAACCTGATCCTGCCGCGTCAGAGCCTGGCCGATGAGGAGGAGGAACGCCGCCAGATCGAGGCCAAGCTCAACGAAGAGTAATTGCACCAGCATTCCGCCATGCCAACGCGGCCGCCGATGATTCGGCGGCCGCGTTGTTGTTCTGCCGGGTGCCTAGCCTTTCAATCGCCGCAGCTCGATCAGGGTACAGCGATCCTCCACATAGGCGAGCCCCGCCGCCTCGGCGATACGTCGTGCCTCAACGCTGACGATCCCCAGCTGCAGCCACAGGCAGCGCGCGCCGATGGCCACCGCCTGATGGGCGACCTCGGGGCAATGCTCGGAGCGGCGAAAGACATCCACCATATCCACCGGCTCGGGAAGATCGAGCAGGCTGGGATAGCAAGGCTCGCCCAGCACCTGCTCGTGCCGGGGATTCACCGGCAGGACGCGAAAGCCGCGTGCCTGGAGAAAGGCCGCCACCCGGTGGCTGGCCCGGGAGGGGTCGGCGGAGAGTCCCACCACGGCGATGGTATGGGTGTGCTGCCACAGCGTCGCGAAATCCATGTTCCCTACCCTAACGGCCCGTCTTGAATATTATCCGTCGCGGCTATCAGACTAGACGAACCTGGCCCTGGCCGCCCTGGGCTCCGAGCGCCCCCACCATCATCGCCGCCAAAACAGATGATGGCTTCAATAAGCATGCTGACCAGTGCAGAGGAACCAGTGTTCCTGCTCTAGTGGCTCGCAAAAGAAATACCCCATCTCTGGGCGAGTGTTATTCCTCTCTCTGACAGCATCAGATAAAGAGGGGACCACTTCCTCTTCGATCCCTCCACCTGAACTGTAGGTAAAGTACCAGAATGGATTGTAAGGGGTAAGAGGCCTATAGATTCTAAATGAGGCTCTATAGAAGCACCTTTCTCGACACCAGCGTAAAAATGTTGCCTTTTCAAAATCTACGTTAGCTTCTTCCAGGCTTGATATGATGGCTTCAGGAATTATTCCCTGTAGTGATACTGGCTCTACCTGTCCATTGCTTATCACGATCCGCTCTTCCGCACTCTGCAACATGATGTCGTGCATGGTTTCGACGACATCGCTCAGCCTAGGATCGAGGCGATAGGACATGGGAGCGAAGAGATAGTGTCGCCAGAGGAAAAAAGCGGCAATGATGGCCAGCGGGACCAGCACGATCTTGCGTCGATAGAGTGGCATTACCCGGTGCGCTCCCTGGCCCTCTGGCATTCATAGGGGGTATTGGCCCCCTAGCAGATCGGTACCAACCTTCTCAAGGCCGGCACCACCCACCATCGTCGCCGCCAAAATGGTAATGGCTTCAACTAGGAGGCAGGGCTGTACAGAGGTACCAATTCTCCTGCTCTTGCGGTTCACAAAAAGCATAGCCTAAGTTCGGGTCTAAATTACCACGATTTTCTAGTGCATCAGACAACGAGGGCACAATCGCTGCTTCTGGCTTTCCTCCTGAAATGTATACAAAATACCAATAAGGCCAATAACCAATCTCGAAAGGCCTATCAATACCAAATGCCGAACGAAACACGCATGACTCCCGACACCATCGTGAAAATACCGCCTTATCGATATCAATATCAGCGTTCTCTATATCCAGCATAACATCTTCAGGGACAATTCCCTGTAGTGATACTGGCTCTACCTTCCCATCGCTTATCACGATCCGATCTTCCGCACTCTGCAACATGATATCGTGCATGGTTTCGACGACATCGGTCAACCTAGGATCAAGACGATAGGACATGGTGGCGAAGAGATAGTGTCGCCAGAGGAAAAAAGCGGCAATAATGGCCAACGGGACCAGCACGATCTTGCATCGATAGAGTGGCATCACCCGGTGCGCTCCCTGGCTCTCTGGCAATCATGGGGAATCTAGGACCCCTAGCAGATCAGAAGCTTGGCCTGTTCCATGGCAGTGCGATCATCCTAATATACCGAGGCCGATCATAGGGCATATGTCAGCGGGCGGCCACATGGCCAGGTAACAGTCTTATCTGGCGTACGATGAATATCGGTGATGTCTTACAACACTCCGTACCCCGCGTTACCGCCCGCGAGATGGTACAGCGAGACCAGCGCCACGTGGGTGATTCCACCCCCACGCTGCGCTGGACGCCATGCCAAGAGATCGGGATAGTCTTGTATAGCGAATGCCGGTATTCATGACACCGGCAGGCTAGTCGATAAAGATATCCCGCAGTACTTCGTAGACGATATCGTTGGCGACCTCCACCAGCACCACATCCGCGCCCACCCGGCGCCACTCGTAGCCCTCATAGCGGGGCAGCTGACGATAAAGGCGGTCGTCGAAGCGGCGGGCGATGCCGGGAGGCAAGGGCTTGCCCCGCGCCAGGTTCATGCGGATCCCCGGCGGCAAGGACTCCACCCCACTGCGGGGCAAGAGGTCACGATTATCACGGAAGATCTCGCGAATCAGGCCCTCCTCGATGCGCGGCCCACTGCGGCGGTCCCACTCCTGCGGCGCCTCGCGTCCGTATTCCCGACGCCAATATTCCCGGTCACGGTCGCGACTGCTCCATTCATGGCGATCATCTGCTCGATGATCCCGCTCTCGGCTACGCCATTCCCGACTATCATCGCCGCGTTCCCAGCGATTGCGGTCCTGCTCACGCTGGCGGCTCCACTGCGGGTCGTCGCCCCGGCGGCGCTCGTCCGTCGCGGGGCCACCGCCCCGCTCCTCGACGAACTCCGGCGGGCCCCCGCGCCCCTGGCCGGGATCGGCGGGCTGAGCCAGGGCCGATCCCGCCGCCAGCAGCAGGCCGCCCAACCCCAACAGGGTGCAACAGGTCATGGTACGTTTCATGGCTCCTCCCAGGGTCGCCACACCGATGGCGACTCGCGCAAGAGACGGTGGGGCCGAAGGCCTCTGAGTTGACTATGGTTCAGGCCTCGGGCCTTGGCCAGGCGAGGGTCACCATTGCCATACTCTTGCCACCCGCTGTCGCAAATAAACGACAACGCAGGCACAGGGTAATGGACGGCGGCGTCGAGGAGGAAAGGGAACAGGGCCAGGTCAGCGATCTGACAGGGGGCTTGTTCTCGGTCAGCAGCCCCTCAGTGCCGGGTCTCGGCGCGCAGCTGCGCCACTTCCTCGACGGCCAGCCCGGCGATCTCGGCGATCATCGCATCGTCCATCTCGGTACGTGCGATCAGATTGCGGGCGGTCTCGAGACGGCCTTCCCGGAGCCCTTCCTGGCGGCCTTCCTGACGGCCCTCCTGGCGGCCTTCCTGACGGCCCTCCTGGCGTTCCTTCTTCGCCCAGTTCTGCAGATTCTCTGCCAGCATCTCTCTATCCTCTACCAGGCTGTTGAGCCGATTCAGATCGATATCGGCCCCAAGCCGATGCAAGTGACGCTTCAGCCAGCGGGTCACGATGGCGTCGATGCGCGCCTTATAAGGGTCGGCCTGAATAATGGCCACCACCCGATCCACGGCCTTTTGCAAGGCCTCTCGCTCGGCCGCATTCTCGATGCCGAACACGCCACTCAACGGCGTCTGACGCTCGGCCAGCTCCTCGTCAGTATATCGCCCCTCGTCGATCAGGTAATAGCGCAGGTGCGGCTGATAGACCCGCAGGAAGGCCGGCGGTTCCGGCCTGACCAGCTCATAAACATCCTGGGGCACCGACCAGCGCCGGGAACCGTTATAAAGCACGATGGGCAACACCGGCGGCAGGCCCTCGCCGAGGGTGAAGGCCTTGCTCTTGAGCAGATGATCGTAGAAGCAGGCCACGTAGTGCATCAAGCGAATCGGCATCGCCTGATCCACCATGGACTGGAACTCCAGCAGGATATACAGGTAGATCTGTTGCGCCACGCCCTGCCAGTGGACCTCAACCGACCACACCACATCCTCGAACCTCTCCTCGAACAGCGGCGTGATGTAGTTGCCGCTATGGTTCTGCAGGGTGGCGAAGTCCATCAGCCCGGCGATCTCGGGGCGGGGCGAAGCCCTCAATCAGTTGCTGCACGAACTCGGGGTGGCTGAACAGCTCCTTGTAACCCGTATCATGGTGGTTGGCCATGGCCACTCCTGCGCGCCTGTCTTGATGTTCGGAGTCTAGCATGCCCCCGTCCTGTCTCCCTCGATAGTCAGGAGCCATCGACGGCTTAGGCAGGATAGGATAAGAAGCGTTTTTTCGAACCACAGGAATGCCGATATGGAAATGACTCACGCCCGTTATGGACGACTCAGCCGTGCCCTGCACTGGGCCATGGCCGCCCTCTTCGCCTGGCAGTTCGCCTCGGTGGGCGCCCGCGTGCTGCTGCCCGACTCACCGCTGGACGAGTTTCTCTGGGCCACCCACAAACCGCTGGGCGCCCTACTGCTGATGCTGGGCCTGCTGCGCCTGGCCTGGGCGCTCTGGGAACACCCGCGCCGGCCCGCCGCCCTCAACGGCGCCGCCCGGCTCGGCCACCTGGCGCTCTATGCACTGATGCTGGCGATCCCCGCCCCCGCCCTGCTGCGCCAATTTGGCTCCGGTCGCGCCTTCTCACCCTTCGGCCTGCCGCTGATGCCGGGCTTCGACGGCGAGATCGAGTGGATGACCGCCCTAGGCAGCGCCCTCCACGGCCTCCTGGGCTGGGTCCTGCTGGTGTTACTGGTGGGGCATATCGCCATGGCCCTGCTGCATGGCCGCCTGGGCGGACAGCCGGTGCTCAAGCGCATGACCTGAGGCGCCCCCGGCCGGCTTGCCGTCTCCGGCGATTTCGGTAATCATCGCCCGTGCCGCCGGGGTCTCGTCTCCGGCGGCCCCCTCAGCAACCCACCCGAGGCCCCATGATCCTCCTGGCTGTCTTTGCCACCCTTTCCATCGGCGTGTCCTTCGTCTGCTCCCTGCTCGAGGCCGCGCTGCTCTCCATGACCCCCAGCTATATTGCCCAGTTGCGTGAGAACTACCCGGCGCTGCATGCCCGCCTCGTGCGGCTGAAACAGAATATCGACCAGCCCCTGGCGGCCATCCTCACCCTCAACACCATCGCCCATACGGTAGGCGCCACCGGCGTCGGCGCCCAGGTCGTAGTGGTGTTCGGCGAGGCCTGGCTGGGTATCGCCTCGGCGGTGATGACCCTGCTGATCCTGTTTCTCTCCGAGATCATCCCCAAGACGGTCGGCGCCACCTACTGGCGCCAGCTCGCCTCCCCCATGGCGCTGACCCTGATCGCCATGATCTGGAGCATGAAGCCCTTTATCTGGCTGTCGGAGCGGATCACCCGGCGCATCGGCAAGGACGCGCAGGACACCGATATGCGCGGCGAGATCAAGGCCCTGGCGCAGATCGGCCTGGAAGAGCAGGCCCTGGACGCCGACGAGGCCCGGGTCATCACCAATATCCTCAACCTGCACGATATCCAGGTGAAGAATGTGATGACGCCACGCACCGTCTCGCTCATCGTGCCACCGCAGATGAGCGTCGCCGAGTTCGACGAGAACCTCGGCCGCTCGCCCTTTACCCGCTTCCCGGTGATGGACGGCGGCGAGCAGGCGCTGGGCTATGTACACAAGGCCGACACCTACCACGCCTCGGAGGAGGCGCCGCTGAAGTCGCTGATGCACCCGGTCAAGACGGTGATGGTGGACGACAGCGTCGAGCAGGTCTTCACCATGATGGTACGCGACCGCCAGCACCTCACCGTGGTCTATGACGACCTGGGCACCTGGGTGGGCCTGATGACCCTGGAAGACGTGATCGAGACCATCCTCGGCCAGGATATCGTCGACGAGACCGATAACGTGGCCAACCTGCGCAAGTACGCCAAGCAGCGCTGGACCAAGGCGCTCAAGAAGGCCTGACGAGGCCGCCCTTGGGTGCCCGTCATGCTCGCCCTTCGGGCGAATCGCCGAAGCGTCGGACCGGCAGAATCTGCGCTTGTATGTTTGAAGGAGACCCAGAACGGGCAATAGTGAGAAGGCTTGGTTGGCCACTGGTGTTGTGGGAGTCCGGCTCCGCCGGACGATTGGGCGACGCAGTCGCCCCTGGTGACAGCCAAGGCCTTCCAGATCGCCCTGCGGGCGATATCGCGCGGCATAGCCGCGCTCCCACAGGAGGCTGGGTGACCAACCCCACAATAGGCTGGGCAACCACTGTTGCTGGGAGAAACACTGGGGTTGTGGTGGCCACTGGTATTGTGGGAGTTCGGGTTCCCCGGACGATTGGGCGACGAAGTCGCCCCTGGGCCATGCCAACCCTATCTGGGATAGCCATTGGCATCCAGGCGCAGGTCGTCGAAGGCGAAGGCATAGGCGCCCAGTTGGCCACGCTCCAGGCGCCAGCGATTGTTGCGGCCGAAGCGAATCGCCGCCTGCATCGCCACCAGGTCGAGGCGCCAGGCCTGCGCCTCGCGAACCAGGAAATAGGGCGGGCAGTCACCGCGACTCAGCGGGGCACGCAGCACCACCCGATCGCCGGAGCCGCGCCGCACTTCCACCGGGCAGTCCGCCAGGCTCCGCGCCATATTGTCCATCTGCGCCGGGGTCACCACCCAGGATGCCAGCATCTCCCGCGTCTCGCGGCTATAGATCGCCAGGTCCGGATTATCGTTGCGCTGCGCCATGGCCTGGCGATAGGCCGCCAGTACCGCCTCGGGAGAATCCGCCACCTCGCCGGCCAGGGGCGTGGTCCCGGGGCGCCGCGCCCCCTCCCCCAGCCTGGCCGGCAGGCGTGCCCCCGCCCCGCCGCTGCCCGCCAGTCCGAGTGACCCAAGCGGGTCGGCCCCCTCGGCTTGCGCCACCAGCAGCTCGGTGGAGGCCAGGATGCCGTCGGCCACGCGTCCGGCGGCGAAAAACTCGGTCATCTGCCGCGCTTCCAGGTAGGCGATAAAGGCATCGACGAACACCCCCTCCAGGCCATGCCCCACCTCCAGGCGCAGCTCGTTGGCGGCCACGTCCAGCACCAGCAGCAGGCCGCGCCCCGATTCGCCCCCCAGGGCCAGGCGCCGGAACTCGGTCGCCGCATAGCGATCCAGGTCGCCCAGGTCGCGGTCGATCACCACCCGATAATCGATCTCATGATCCTCGCGCAGCAGCCGGTGAGTCTCGACCAGCCGCCGCCGCTGCGCCTCGCTCAGCAGCCCGACGCGATCCTCCACCAGCGGCGGAGCCTGAGAAGCCCAGCGGGATTGCCAGACCCAGCCCAAAGCCGCCAGGGCAAGCAGCACGCCGATCAGCAGGGCGACAAGGCGCGCCCCCATTAGAACTCCACCACCAGGGGCTCGTGGGCCTCGGCCGGCGCCTCGAAGTAATCGCCGGGCTCGAGCCCCATGGCATCCGCCACCCAGCGCCCGAAGAAGCCATCCAGGCTGGCGTTATAGTCGCGTACGGCGGCGTTGTAACGCATGCGGGCCACATTGATGCGGTTGTCGCTGCCCTCGAGCTGCGCCTGGAAGCGCAGGAACTGATCCCCCGAGCGCAGCTCGGGATGCTCGCCGGCGCGGCTCATCAGGCGCCCCAGGTCGTGGGTCAAGGCCGCCTCCAGCCTGGCCAGGCGCGCCGGCTCGCCGCGGGCCTCGTTCAGGGCCTCGCGCAGCCCCCGGGCGCGCTCGTGCACCAGTTCCACCAGTGTCTCGCTTTCGTAGTCCATATGCGCCTGCAGGCTGCGTACCAGGTTCGGCACCAGTTCGGCGCGGCGCTGCAGGTTGCTCTCCACGTCGGCCCAGGCGGCGGCCACCGCTTCGCGGCGCTCCACTAGCTGGTTATGGACCAACCAGGGCACGGCGATCACCGCCGCCCCCAGCAACACGATGATCAGCAGGCGGATGGTGCCACCATCGACCTGCCCGCGTGACTTCGACGCCGCCATGGCCAAGCCTCCCTATGCGTGGCGTTCTCCTTGCACCAGCGTAGCCGAATACGCCGGGCATAGGGGCCGTGTCGGCGCATCCCACGACGCCGGTCACTCGAGGCATCCCTCCGCCACGACAAGGAAACGGCAAGAGCGACTACGCTGATAACGACTCGTTACTCCAAGGAGGGAATCATGCGTCTTGCCAGCCTGCTCGTCGTCCTGCTGCTGACCTGCCTGCCGGTCGGCCCATCCCTGGCGCAATATGCGCCCACGCCGCCACCCAGCACCTATGTCGGCATCCCCTCCGTCAACTTCCTCCCTGCCGAACAAGTAAGCTCCAACTGGTGCTGGGCCGCCTCCATCCAGATGGTCATGAACCACTATGGCGTCGCCCTCTCCCAGGAGCAGATCGTCGCCAGGACCTACGGCGTCGATCCGTACGGCAACCTTCCCAACTGGACGGCACATATCCCACAGATCCACGCCAACCTGAATCATTACGGCCAGGACAGCGACGGGCGGCCCTATCGGGTAACCGCCAGGATGGGCCAAGGCGCGCCCGTCCCCGCCGTGCTGCTGGACGAGTTGAACCGGGGGCATCCGGTTATCGTCGGCTATCGAAGCGGGCCCAACAGCGCCCATGCCATCGTGATCACCGCGGCGCGCTACACCATGACGCCTCGGGGTCCCATGATCCTGACCCTGGTGGGCCGCGACCCCTGGCCATCCCCGCAGAACCGGGCCACCCGGGGGCGGGTGGAGATTCCCGGAGACATGTTGGCCCAAGCGATCATGGCGCATTGGTATATCCGAGTCGATTGACCCCATTGATTTTGTGGGAGTTTGCGGTTCGGCGCTCCGACTCTGCCGAACGATTGGGCGACGAAGTCGCTCTGGGGCTGGAGGGTCTATCCCCGATTAACCGTCCGATTAACCCGCCTGGCTTTACTTCCACGCTGGGGGCGCCGAAGCTAGTCACTTACATAGTGATAACAAAGCCGCCGCAGGGGATGCCATGACCGCCACGAGTTCTCCCAACCCACGCCTGACGGCCGGCGTTATCGCCACCGCCATCGTCACCTTTACCCTGCTGCTGCATGTCACCTTTCCCAATATGGGCGGGGCGGGCCTGCAGATGCCCTTCAATGCCACGGTGTGGATGGGCTTCGCCCTGCTGATGGCACTGGCCATGTGGCCCGCCACCCGGGGCGTGATTCGCTACAGTCAGTTCCACCTGGGGGTGGGCCTGCTGCTATTAGCACTATGGCTGCCCTTCGCCTGGAGCTGGAACCCGGCCTCGATGATCGCCTTTCCGCGCCTGCTGGGGGCCACGGCAGGGGCCATCCTGCTGCTGGGTTTGGCCCAACTAAGGCTCACGCGCCGCGACTGGTGGTGGCTGGGCCTGGCGATCCTGCTCGGCGCCCTGGTGGCCAGCGTCTTCGGTTATGCGCAGCGCTACTGGCTGGTCGAGGGTAACTGGATGGGCTACGACCCGGCCTATGGTCGCCCCTATGGCATCTTCCAGCAGGTCAATGTGATGAGCAGCTTCCTTGTCACCGCCCTGGTGGTCTCCGCCTGGCTATATGGCGAGGCTAGCCGCCGCTGGGAGAAAGGCGTGATCCTGCTGGCGCCGCTGGTCATGCCGGCGCTGGTATTGATGACTCAGTCGCGCACCGGCTGGCTGGCGGCGCTGATCGCCCTGCCCCTGGTAATGGCCCATCTCCATGGCCAGGATCGCCGCCGATTCGCCCAGTGGGCCGGCGCCCTGGGACTCGGCACCGCCCTGGGGCTGCTGCTCTGGTCGGACGTTCGCATCGAGCGGGATATGGCCAGCGCCGGTGAGCGGCTGCCGGTCTATCTGCATAGCTTGAAGATGATTCTCGAGGAGCCGCTCACCGGCTGGGGCTATGGGCGCTTCCAGCATGACTTCCTGCATAGCTTCGCCGACTGGCGGGCCGCCCTGCCGATCAACCAGCCGGTGATCGTCGAGCCATTTATCACCCAAAACTATAGCCACCCGCATAACGAGCTGCTGCTCTGGGGCGTGGAGGGGGGATTGCTGCCGATGGTTTCGATCCTCGCCTTCGGTGGCTGGGTGTTCTGGCGGATACTCGCCCATGGGCCCAGGGGCGAACGGCTACTCTACTGCGCCCTGCTGCTGCCGCTGGCCCTGCATGCCATGACCGAATACCCCTTCTACCACTCCATCGCCCACTGGCTGGCCTTTCTGCTGCTGCTGGGACTCGTGGCGGAGCAGTGCTGGCCGAGCCGGGAAAGGGCCAATCGCTATACCTTCGGGATTCGGGTGGGGGGCTGGCTGGCGGTGCCGGTGCTTTGGATCTTTATGGCGACCCATCTGCAGACGCTATGGCAGGTCAAGATCCATCTGGAGACCCAGGGTCGCAACCCCGTCGCCTTGGGCCAGGCCATCAACCCCCTGGGCATTCCCCATGATCTCGAGTACCTATCCATGAGCCAACAGCTCGAGGCCTCGGCTAACCTGGGGATTATCGGCGTTATCGAGGACTACCTGATCTGGGCCGAAGGGTATGCCAGCACCCGCCCCACCCCCAGCCTCTATGCCAATATGCTGGAAAGCGAGGCCCTGCTCGGTGCCAATGGCAACCTGATTACCCAGGATGTAGCCCACCTCTATCCGGCCTTTGGCGAAATCGAGACGGCACTGGAGCATATCGCTACCCACCCGGAGATTCTCCCTATCAAATAATTAAAAAAGGCCGGCATATCGCCGGCCTTATTAAATACACCCCACTATATAGACATTAACGACACTCTGATGGCAAATAACGACTAACAAGACTTGAGGAGCACGCCCATTCTACCGAGCCGTCGCTTGCGGTAGGTGCGAGAGTCACTGTCTCGCCAGTTAAGTTAGCATCATTCGTGTATGCAATGGTAATCGTCCCAGCACTAGCACCACCGTCTGTTCCGACCGACACACTAAGCACATAAGTGCCTGTAATATTTGTATTAGTGGGAAGACCAGCCGAAGCATTCGTAGTGGGAAAGCTCCCTGTTGAGGAGAAGGTTTCTGCAACCGCCGTACGTGCCGCCTGGGCCAAATTCAAGCCTTCGGAGACCTTGGAGCGGGTGACATAGTCCTGATACCTCGGAATCGCCAATGCCGCCAAGATCCCGATAATCGCCACCACGATCATTAGCTCGATCAGGGTAAAGCCGCCCTGACCGGTCTTTACATATTTCCTGATGCCCTGTTGTGTCTTCATCACGATCACCCCTCTGTTGTTTCGCGAGGCGAACCCTTGCCCTTGTTTCGTCTCACGCCACCGACTACCTCACTTGCCACTCCCTACTTCAGTTTTTCGGCCGGTTCCCTGCCGACCCGACGCTTCCCTCGCCGGTCGCCTCGGGCCACGCCTGGCAGTCTAGCCAGCCCCTGCGGGTCGGGATGGGGCCCCTTTCAACGCTCGAGCCGGATGGCCCGGGTGAGTAGAGCACCCGCCCTCGTTGCACAAACTTACAATAGATTACACAATCAACCAACGCAAGGTGATCTTGCGGGTCACGACAGGGTGTCAGGGCGGCTCGGCTCGGTGGACAAGCGGCCTTAGCGCGCGTCTCAACGCCGCCCTCAACGGCCGGAAGCCGCTAGACTGACCTAGGCTAGAGTGTGTTAGGGAGTGTTAAGGGGGCTGGTGGTGCTAGCTGGGTCGGGGGCGACTGCGTCGCCCAATCGCCAGCTAAAGCCAGCTCCTACGGGATAGGTGGGGCATCGGATCGAGGAGCCGTTATGCATGATTCGCATCCGCCGTCGGTGGATTATCACAGCCTGATCGCCCAGAGCACGGCCACGGGGCCGGTGGGCGGGGGGGGCGGCGCCACCCTGGTGGCGTCCGACCTGCGCGGCCTGGCCCGGCGCCTGGTGCTGGACGGCCTGCTCTCGGAGGCGGCGGCGCGCCGCGCCGAGCAGGAGGCCCAGGAGGAGGACGTGTCGCTGATGGCCCATGTGATCGAGAACGGCCTGGTGACGCCGCGCCAGGCGGCCCTGGCGGCGGCCTGGGAGTATGGGCTGTCGCTGATCGACCTGGACGCGGTGCGTCCCGACAGCCTGCCCCCGACGGAGAGCATGCCGGAGAAGATGCTGCGCAAGCTCTCGGTGATGCCGCTGCTGCGCCACGACCACCGCCTGACGGTGGCGGTGCCCTACCCCGCCACCCTGGCCCAGCTCGACGAGCTGCAGTTCGCCACCGGGCTCAATGTGGAAGGGGTGCTGGCGCCGATGGACCAGTTGGGGCCGGCGCTGGAGAACTACCTCTCCCATGCCGACAGCCAGGAGATGATGAAGGGCCTGGAGGGCGCCGACCAGGCGCTGGACAACCTGGACTACGAGGAGTACGACCCGGAGAAGGAGTCCACCGCAGTCACCGCCGGCAGCGAGGATGCCCCGGTGGTGCGCTTCGTCAACAAGATATTGCTCGATGCCATTCGCCGCGGCGCCTCGGATATCCATTTCGAGCCCTACGAGACCCTCTACCGCATTCGCCTGCGTATCGACGGCATCCTGCTGGAGGCGGCGCGCCCGCCCTTCAATATGCGCCAGCGCATTGCCGCCCGCCTCAAGGTAATGTCGAAGCTGGATATCTCCGAGCGGCGCCTGCCCCAGGACGGCGCCATCAAGATGCGCCTGTCGCGCAACCGCTCCATCGACTTCCGGGTCAGCACCCTGCCCACCGTCTATGGCGAGAAGATCGTGCTGCGGATCCTCGATCCGACGTCGGCGCAGATGGGCATCGACGCCCTGGGCTTTACCCCGGCGCAGCGCGAGATGTACGAGCGGGTCCTGGACGAGCCCCAGGGGATGATCCTGGTCACCGGCCCCACCGGCAGCGGCAAGACGGTGACCCTGTATACCGGCATCAATCTCCTCAACACCCTGGAGCGCAATATCTCCACCGCCGAGGACCCGGTGGAGCTCAAGGTGCCGGGGGTCAACCAGGTCAATGTGCTGCCCAAGATCGGCCTGGACTTCGCCAGCGCCCTGCGCGCCTTCCTGCGCCAGGACCCGGACGTGGTGATGGTCGGCGAGATCCGCGACCTGGAGACCGCCGAGATCTCCGTCAAGGCGGCCCAGACCGGCCACCTGGTGCTCTCCACGGTGCATACCAACTCGGCGTCGGAGACCCTGACCCGGCTGGCCAATATGGGCGTGGCACCCTTCAATATCGCCAGCTCCGTCAGCCTGATCATCGCCCAGCGGCTGACCCGCAAGCTGTGCCCGCGCTGCAAGCAGCCGGCGGAGATCCCCCGTGAGGCGCTGCTGGCCGAGGGTTTCACCGAGGAGGAGGTCGACTCGGCCACCATCTATCACCCGGTGGGCTGCCGCCACTGCACCCAGGGCTACAAGGGCCGCGAGGGGATCTACGAGGTGGTACCGGTCTCCGAAGCGATCAGCCAGCTGATCATGCGCCAGGGCAACGCCATGGAGCTGGCCGACCAGGCGCGTAGTGAGGGCCACCCCGACCTGCGCCGCAGCGGCCTGCTCAAGGTGATGCAGGGCATCACCAGCCTGGAAGAGGTCAACCGGGTAACCAAGGACTAAACGGGAGGGGCCGACGATGGCGACCATGACACGCCGAGCCAAGGCGCAGCAGGCCAGGCAGCAGGCGAAGCTCTACCAGTGGCAGTGGAGCGGCAAGGCCCCCAGCGGGCGCAAGGTGAAGGGCCGCCTGATCGCCCCCAACCGCGCCGAGGTGGAGAAGACCCTGAGCGGCCAGAACATCATCGTGCGCAATATCCGCCGCAAGGGCGGCGTGGGCGGCATGGGGCGCATCAAGCCCCGGGACGTCATGCTCTTCGCCCGCCAGATGGCCACCATGATCCGCGCCGGGGTGCCCATGCTCCAAGCCCTGTCGGTGGTGGCCGAGAGCCTCAAGAAGCCCGCCATGAGCGCCCTGGTGCAGCAGTTGATGAGCGACGTGACCGCCGGCACCAACCTCTCGGCGGCGATGCGCAAGCACCCCAACCACTTCGATTTGCTGTTCGTCAACCTGGTGGAGGCCGGTGAGCACTCCGGCTCGCTGGATCATATGCTCGACCGGGTGGCGGCCTACAAGGAGAAGCTGGAGACTCTCAAGGGGCGGGTGAAGAAGGCGCTGTGGTACCCGGCGGCGGTGATCGCCGTGGGCATCGGCGTCACCGCCCTGCTGCTGATCATGGTGGTGCCCCAGTTCGAGTCGCTGTTCCACGGCTTCGGCGCGGAGCTGCCGGCCATGACCCGCATGACCATCCGCTTCTCGGAGTTCGCCCAGGCCTATTGGCTATGGGGCCTGGGCGGCTTTATCGCCTTCGTCTTCGTGATCCGCCAGGGCATCAAGCGATCGGAGGCCTTCGCCTACCGCATGCATGCCTGGTCGCTGAAGATTCCGGTGATCGGCGATATCCTCGACAAGTCGGCGGTGGCGCGCTATTCGCGGACCCTGGCCACCACCTATGGCGCCGGGGTGCCCATGGTGGAGTCGCTGGACGTGACTGCCGGGGCCACCGGCAACAAGGTCTACGAGCGGGCGGTGCGCCAGGTACGCGAGGACGTGGCCACCGGCCAGCAGTTGCACTTCGCCATGCGCCTCACCGAGCAGTTCCCACCGCTGGCGGTGCAGATGGTCGGCATCGGCGAGGAATCCGGCGCGCTGGACGCCATGCTCAACCGGGTGGCGGATTACTACGAGGAAGAGGTGGACAACATGGTGGACACCCTCACCTCCCTGCTGGAGCCCTTTATCATCGTGGTGCTGGGGGTGCTGGTAGGCGGCCTGGTGATCTCCATGTACCTGCCCATCTTCGAGCTGGGGAGTGTGATCTAGGCTGGCGGGAGCCTTGGTAGCCACTGGTGTTGTGGGAGTCAGGCTCTCCGGCGGTCCTACGCTTCGGCGATTGGCGCCGCCAGGCGCCCTTGGGTGCCAGCCAGGATCGCCCTGCGGGCGATATCGCTCGGCACAGCCGAGCTCCCACAATAGGTTGGGTGGTCACTGGTGTTGTGGGAGTCCGGATTCCGGACGATGGCGACGAAGTCGCCGTTGTTAATAAAGCAGGAGGCGCCATGGATCGGTACCTGCCCCATAGCCATTCCCTCCGCAAGGGCCGCCACTCTCTTCCCGGCCAATGGTATCTGGTGACCTTTGCCACCCAGGAGCGCCGGCCGGTATTCCTCAACCCTCCTGCTGCCCACCTGGCCTGCCAATCCTTCTATGCCGAGAGCGTCAGCCATGAGGCCAGCACGTTGAGCTTCGTGGTGATGCCTGACCATGTTCACTGGCTACTGCGCCTCGACGGCCAGCTATCCGAGGCGGTACGAATCTACAAGGCCAGGGTCTCCGCCGGGCTGGGGCAGAAGATCTGGCAACCCGGCTTTCATGACCGGGCGCTGCGCCGTGAAGAAGATCTCAAGCCTACCGCTCGCTACCTGGTGGCTAACCCCATCCGTGCGGGCCTGGTCGAGCATATCGGTGACTATCCATATTGGGATGCCATCTGGCTTTAAACTGTGCCAGTTGGGGTAGCCACTGGTGTTGGGAGAGACTCTGGGGTTGTGGTGAACACTGGGGTTGTAGGGGTTCGGCTCTGCCGGACGATTGGAGGCCGAAGGACTCCCAAGCGACAAGCGCCAAGGTAAATCGCACTGCTGGGGCGCCTTCGGCGCCATTCGCTCGGGGAACCCGAGCTCCCACAACATCAGTGGCAATCCCCGCCCCAGGGCCATTCCCGTCATCACCTCAATAGCCAGGAGAGCACCAGCAGCAGCAGCAGGATGCCGGCGACGCCTTGCCAGAATCGGGCGGGCTCGCCGAGCAGGCCGCCGTCCTCGCCATCGTCGCCGTCGCGGCGGGGTTCGCGCAGCATCACCAGGAATTCGGAGAGGCGCCGGTAGCGCAGGGCACGCTGGGGGTCCAGGGCCCGGCGCAGGGCGTCGTCGAGGGCCGGGTCCACCTCGGGGTTGGCGGTGCGGGCGCTGCGGTAGCTGAGCTTCTCCAGGTCGGTGTGGCTGCGCAGCTGATTGGGGGCCAGGGCATAGGGCAGGCCGCCGGTGAGCAGCCAGTAGATGGTCGAGGCCAGGGCGTACTGGTCGCTGCGCCGGCCGACGTCGGTATCCAGGGCGTATTCCGGGGCGCTGTGCTCGGAGAGCCCCACCTGGCGGGCCAGTTCCCGGGAGTTGCGGTGGCCGTCGCCCTCGCGCAGGCGGCAGGCGCTGAAGTCGGCCAGCACCACCTGGCCATGGGCATCGATCAGGATATTGTCCGGGTGAATGCGCTGGTGCAGCAGGTCGCGGTGGTGCAGGGCCTGCACCGCCTTGCCCAGCTGACGGGCGATATCCAGGCGCTGGGAGAGGCTGGCCTGGGGGTGGCGGCGGGCCCAGTCGGTGAGGGTCTCGCCGTTGACCAGGGCCATCAGGTAGTAGAGATGGCGCCGCGGCCGCGAGGGCTCCACCACCCGGGCCACGAAGGGCGACTTGACCCGCTCCACCACCCATTGCTGGAGTAGGAAGTGCTCCAGGTAGGCGTTGCGGCTGGAGAGCTCGGGACTGGGCGCCTTGAGCACCATCTGGCGCTGGCTGGCCAGGTCGCGGACCCGGTAGACCCGCGACTGGGCGGTGCGCGACAGCACCGCCTCGACTTCCAAGCCATCGAGGCGATCCCCCGGCGCGAGCTCCGGCGGCACCGGCAGGTCGCCATAGACCTTGCCGGGATGGTCCTCGGTGGCCTCGGGCAGGGCATCGATGCGCACCAGTTGGAAACAGAACTGGTCACCGCCGTAGCCGCGCTCCTGGGCGCGCTCGCTGGCGGCCTGGGCCAGGCGCTCGCAGGCGGCGTCCAGGTCGCTGACATCGGCACGGATCAGGCGCACATAGTCCGAGGGCATCAGGGTGCCGCGCACCGCCTGGGTGGTGAAGAGGAAGATATCGCCCTGCTTGAGGGGCACCTGCAGGTAGTCGATCTCGATGCTGGGGTCCATGCCCAGCGCCCGAGAGGCGTAGCGGTAGCCGCCCAGGTCGGTGATATGGTCCCGGGAGAGCTGTTCGAACTCGGCGCCGCGCAGCAGGAACACCAGGGTATCGCCCATATGGAAGAGGTGCGCCTCGCGGCCATGGTAGACCATCGCCGAGAGCGCGGAGACATAGCTGCCATCCTTGACGTGCTGACTCTGGGCATAGCACCAGGCATTCAGCGAGCGCAGCACGCGAATGGTGGAGTACTTGACGCCCCAGTGATCCGGGGTGGAGAAGTAGTCGGCCACCAGGCCACGCACGCTGAGGTCCCCCGCCTGCTTGGCGATGGCATTGCGGGAGCTGGAATCGCTGATCACCGCCAGCGCCCCCTTGGCCTCCAACAGGCCGGCATCGGGCACGCGCAACGACATGGAGCTGCGGTGACGCCGCCGCTCCGGCGCCACGAAGGCCTGTCCCACGCTCAGCGATAATTGACGATCCAAGGGGCTCTCCTTATTCACCTCGATGCGGCACCCTGCCCCACGCCGGGCAGGCGGCCCCATGATACACGTTTGATCCGCCTGTCGGCCTGTCAACCAAAGGGGTAGGCCCTGCCATCGTCGGATTGGTAATCGCCGCCGTGGCTTCGTATAATTCGGCGGTTTTCTCTGGCCCCTTCAATCCGCCCACGCAAGGATTCGAGAATGAGCTTCAGCAAGATCCCCGCCGGCAAGGAACTTCCCAACGACGTCTATGTGGCCATCGAGATTCCGGCCCAGCATGCGCCGATCAAGTACGAGATCGACAAGGACCTGGACGCCCTGGTCGTGGATCGCTTCATGGCCACGCCGATGTTCTACCCGGCCAACTACGGCTATATCCCCAACACCCTGGCCGATGACGGCGACCCCCTGGACGCCCTGGTGGTCACCCCGCATCCGGTGCAGCCGGGCAGCGTGATTCGTGCGCGTCCCGTCGGCATCCTCAACATGACCGACGAGGCCGGCGAAGACGCCAAGCTGGTCTGCGTACCCCACGGCAAGCTGACCACCCTGTATGACGACGTCCAGGAAGTGACCGACCTGCCGGAGCTGCTGCGCCAGCAGATCGCCCACTTCTTCGAGAACTACAAGGATCTCGAGAAGGGCAAGTGGGTGAAGGTGGAATCCTGGGAAGGCGCCGACGCCGCCCGCAAGGCCATCGAGAAGGCCGCCGCCGCCCACGAGAAGGCGTAAGGCGCCCTTGGTGGCACCAGGATCGCCCTTCGGGCGATATCGCTCGGCACAACCGAGCTCCCACAGTAGGTTGGGTGGTCACAGGTTTTGTCGTGGTCACTGGTGTTGTGGGAGTCCGGATTCCGGACGATTGGCGCCGCCAGGCGCCCTCGGTGACACCAGGATCGCCCTTCGGGCGATATCGCTCGGCACAGCCGAGCTCCCACAGTAGGTTGGGTGGTCACAGGTTTTGTCGTGGTCACTGGTGTTGTGGGAGTTCGGCGGTCCGGCGTACCGGTTCCCCGGCGGTCCGACGCTTCGGCGATTGGGCGACGAAGTCGCCCCTGGCTACACAGCAAGGGCCGCCCCATTGGGGCGGCCCTTGGCGTTTTGGGTGGGCTCAGGCTTCCGCCGCTTCCTCGGCTTCGGGTTCGCCGCTGTCTTCCGGGGCCGGCTCGGCGGGCGCCTCCTCGGGCAGCGGCATTTCCTCCTGCGGGGCCGCCTCTTCTTCCTGAGTCGCCCCCTCTTCCCGCACCGTCTCTTCCTGGGGGGCTTCCTCCAGCGCTTCCTCTGCCGGGGCCTCGGGTGCCTCCACCGCCGCCTCGCCGGCGTCCCAGGCGGGGACACTCACGCCCTCGAGGCGATCCGCCAACCGGGTCGCCATGTCCCGGGCACGCACCGTGTAGTTGGCCATCACCAGCGAATGGTTGGCGAAAATGCCGAAACCGGAGCCATTGAGCACCAGCGGGCTCCACAGCCGGCGCTGGGTCATCTCCAGCTCGCCGATCAGCCGGGTGAGCAGCCCCTGGGCCTCGGCGGCGGCGAGCACGTCGGCGTAGTCGCGCTCCACGGCGCGCAGGAAGTGCAGCAGCGCCCAGGCCTGGCCGCGGGCCTCGAAGAAATCGTCGTCGAGGCGATACCAGGGAGTCGGGTCGGGCAGCTCGTCCGGATCGATGGCCAGGTCGCGCAGGGCCTCGCGCTCGCCGACACTGGCGGAGAGGCGTTGGCTCAGGTCATCCAGGCGCACCGCCACCCGCTCCAGCCATAGCGCCAGGCCATCGCCATCGTCGGCGAAACCGGCCTCGCCGCGCCCCAGCGCCAGCAGGTGTCCGCCCAGGGCCTCGGCGGCCGCTTCCAGGCGGGTCTCGGTGGAGGGGAAGAGCCAGTCGCGGCTCTCGCCCATCAGCTGTTCCAGGGCCTCCTCCAGCGCCGCCGCGTCCTCCTGCTCCAGCGACGGCAACCATTGGGCCAGTTCCCGGGACTGACGCAGCACGCCATATTCCCAGTTAGGCATATTGTCGAGCCATAGTCCCGGCGGGAAGATGTCGTTGCGCAGGTAACCGCCGGGTTTCTGGACCAGGACCTCCGCCACGCCGATCAGGGCCGCGGTGGTCACCGCGCCACGCGATGCCGGGCTGGTCGCCGCCTCGGGATGCTCCGCCGCCACCCGCACCCGGGCGTTGGCCGTGGCCTGCTCCACCTCGAAGGGCGCGGGCTCGCGGCTCCACCAGATGCCGATCGCCAGGGTCACCAGCAGATAGAGCACCAGCACCACCACCAGGGGCTTCCAGATCCAGCCATACTCGGGGCGCTCCAGGGACGTGGTGCGCCCGGCAACCGCCTTACGCTTACCGAACAGGGGCATGTGTCGACTTCCTTGACTCGCGAAATGGGCGGCACCGCTGCGGCGGTACCGGATGCTGAGTTATAGTAGCAGGCGTCACCCCGGGAACGAGAACGCCACCTTGTCCGTCATGCCAACGTCATCGATGCCGGGTGGGGAACTCCCCCTTTGCCCTCGGGTCGCAGAAGGGCCCAAGCCCCCTGCTTGCAAGGATTTTTCCGAGTCATGATGCGCCGTTTATTGCCGCCCCTACTGCTCCTCTTGCTGGCCCTGATGGCCGGCAGCGTCCAGGCCCAGTGGTTCTCCTCCGCCCGCGAAAGCGATTTCCTGCCGGTCCACGAGGCCTTCCAGGCCAGCGCCTGGCACGATGACCAGACCCTCTATGTGGGCTTCACCGCCGCCGAGGACTACTACCTCTATCGCCATCGCTTCGCCGTGGAGAGCGAGGACGTCGCCCTGGGCGAGCCGCTGTTGCCGCCGGGCGAGGCGATGAGCGACGAGTTCCTCGGCGACGTCAATGTGTTCTTCGACCGGGTGGTCTTCGAGGTGCCCCTGGCCGAGGCGCCGGTATCGGGGGCAGTCCCCTTTACCCTGAGCTTCCAGGGCTGCGCCCTGGCCGGCCTCTGCTATCCGCCGGAACGCCTGGAGATGACCGCCCTGCCCGGCTCGGCGCCCCCCGCCTTCGCCGACTGGGAGGCCGACGGCGACGCCGGTGGCTCGACGTCCGTACCGGCGGCACTCGGCGGCGTGCAGAGCGCCGATGGCCGCTTCAGCGAGCTGATGACCAGCGCCAGCCTGCCGCTGGCCCTGGGGCTCTTCTTCCTCGCCGGCCTGGGCCTGACCTTCACGCCCTGCGTGCTGCCGATGATCCCCATCCTGTCGTCGATCATCGTCGGCCAGAACCCCGGCCGCGGCCGCGCCTTCGCCCTCTCCGCCAGCTATGTGGCCGGGATGGCCGCCACCTATGCCCTGGTGGGGGTACTGATGGGGCTGTTCGGCGCCGGCCTCAACCTGCAGGCGCGGCTGCAGTCGGCGCCGGTGCTGATCACCTTCGCCGCCCTCTTCGTGCTCTTCGCCCTGGCCATGTTCGGGGTCTTCAAGCTGCGCATGGCGCCCGCCCTGACCGGCCGCGTCGAGGCCTGGCAGGCCCGGGCCCAGCGCAGCGGCCCCGCCGGCCTGGCGCTGGCCGGCGCCCTCTCGGTGCTGGTGGTCTCGCCCTGCGTCTCGGCGCCTTTGGCCGGCGCCCTGGTGTTTATCTCCACCACCGGCGATGCCGTGATGGGCGGCGCCGCCCTGCTGGCCCTGGCGCTGGGCATGGGGGTGCCACTGCTGCTGGTGGGCACCTTCGGCACCACCCTGATGCCGCGCAGCGGCGCCTGGATGGAGGGGGTCAAGATCGCCTTCGGCCTGCTGCTGCTGGGGGTGGCCATCTGGTTGATCGAGCGGCTGCTGCCGGGGCCGCTGGCCCTGTTGCTGTGGGCGGCCCTGGCGGTGGCGGCGGCGCTTTCCCTGGGCGCCCTGCGCCTGGGCACCCGGGGCTGGGCCCAGCTACGCCAGGGAGCGGGCATCCTGCTGCTGGCCTGGGGCCTGGCCCTGGTGCTGGGTGCCGCCCAGGGCGGCAGTGATCCGCTGCGCCCCCTGGCACTCTCCGCCCCCCGGGGCGGGGACACCCTCACCACCAGCGAACCGGATGCCGTGGTGTACGACCTGGCCGGCCTGGAACGCGCCCTGGCCAGCGCCGGTGACTCCCCGGTCTTCGTCGACGTCACCGCCGACTGGTGCATCTCCTGCAAGCAGCTGGAGCGCAGCGTCTACCCGGCGCCGGAGGTGGCCGAGCCCCTCTCGGCCTTCCGGCGGGTGCAGGTGGACGTCACCGAGAGCAACGGCGCCAGCCGCGAGCTGCTGGGCCATTTCGAGCTGTTCGGCCCCCCCAGCCTGCTGTTCTTCTCCCGTGGCGAGGAGATTCGCGAGGCGCGTATCCAGGGCGAGGTCAAGCGCGACGAGTTCGCCGGCCATCTTAATCAGCTGCTAACCTGGCTGGAGAGCCGGCAGGGGTGATGGCCGCCACCGTGGTTTCTGTGGGAGCTCGGATTGTTCCGAGCGATTGGCGCCGCCAGGCGCCAGGGCGACTGCGTCGCCCAATCGTCCGGCAGAGCCGGACTCCCACAACACCAGTGGCCAACTAAGCCCACTGTGGGAATAGTTACCCAGCCTACCTGTGGGAGCCTGGAGTGATTGTTCCGGAACCAAGCCTTCAGTCAACATCACATAAAAGACTTGGTTTACTGGAGAAGATCGCGAAACAAGCGTTTAAATTCGCGTTTCTGCGGATATCCTAGACAACCCGGTCGTTTTTCGGCAAACTCCGCCAACACGCCTTTTGGCGCGGCAATCGGCGGCAATTTGCTAAACTTTGCCTCGATCCGAACCGTTTTCTCGCAGGTTGACAGCGCCGCTGCGCAGCCTGCCTCAAGCCCTCTCAATACTCCATTACGAGCGAGACAACCGCATGGATATCCGTAAGGTCAAGAAGCTGATCGAGCTGCTGGAAGAGTCCAATATCAGCGAGATCGAGATCCAGGAAGGCGAGGAATCCGTCCGCATCAGCCGCCACCCCAATGGCGTGGCCTATCAACCCGCCCCGCAGCCCGCCGCCTATGCGCCGGCTCCGGCGGCCCCCGCCCCCGCCGCCACCCCGGCGGCCAGCGAACCGGCGGCCCCGGCCGCACCGACCGGCCATACCGTAAACTCGCCCATGGTGGGCACCTTCTACCGGGCCCCGGCACCGGGCGCTAAGCCCTTCGCCGAAGTGGGCCAGGCGGTGCGCAAGGGTGAGGCGGTGTGCATCGTCGAGGCGATGAAGATGATGAACCAGATTGAGGCCGACAAGGACGGCGTCATCGAAGCCATCCTGGTGGAAGACGGCGAGCCGGTCGAGTTCGATCAGCCGATGCTGGTCATCGCCTGAGGTCCCGACCTCAAGGCTCTCCACTGACACCACACTACGGGCGGATAACAGATGTTGGACAAGGTACTCATCGCCAATCGCGGCGAGATCGCCCTGCGCGTCCTGCGTGCCTGCAAGGAACTGGGCATCAAGACCGTGGCGGTGCACTCCAAGGCCGACCAGGAGCTGATGCATGTGCGTCTGGCCGATGAAGCGGTATGCATCGGCCCGGCTCCCTCGGCCCAGTCTTACCTCAATATTCCGGCGCTGATCAGCGCCGCCGAGGTCACCGACGCCAGCGCCATTCACCCCGGCTATGGCTTCCTCTCCGAGAACGCCAACTTCGCCGAGCAGGTGGAGCGTTCCGGCTTCACCTTTATCGGGCCGCGGGCCGAGACCATTCGCCTGATGGGCGACAAGGTCAGCGCCATCGAGGCGATGAAGAAGGCCGGCGTGCCCACGGTCCCCGGCTCCGACGGCCCCCTGCCGGAAGACGAGGCCGAGATGCTGGCCATCGCCAAGCGTATCGGCTACCCGGTGATCATCAAGGCCGCCGCCGGCGGCGGCGGGCGCGGCATGCGCGTCGTGCATACCGAGGCGCACCTGCTCTCCTCGGTGAGCATCACCCAGACCGAGGCCGCCGCGGCCTTCGGCGACGGCACCGTCTATATGGAGAAGTTCCTCCAGGAGCCGCGCCATGTGGAGGTGCAGGTACTGGCCGACGGCCAGGGCAACGCCATTCATCTCTATGATCGCGACTGCTCCCTGCAGCGCCGCCACCAGAAGGTGCTGGAGGAGGCGCCGGCGCCGGGCCTGGACCCGGAGGCCCGGGCCCAGGTGCTGGAGGCGTGCCGCCAGGCGTGCCTGACCATCAACTACCGGGGCGCCGGCACCTTCGAGTTCCTCTACGAGAAGGGCCAGTTCTTCTTTATCGAGATGAACACCCGCGTCCAGGTGGAGCATCCGGTCACCGAGCAGATCACCGGGGTGGATATCGTCAAGGAGCAGCTGCGCATCGCCGCCGGCCTGCCGCTGTCGATCCGCCAGGAAGACGTCAAGGTCAATGGCCACGCCTTCGAGTGCCGGATCAATGCCGAGGACTCCCGCACCTTCATGCCCTCGCCGGGCAAGGTGAGCCTCTATCACCCGCCGGGTGGCCTGGGGGTGCGCATGGACTCCCACCTCTATACCGGCTATACGGTGCCGCCCCACTACGACTCCCTGATCGGCAAGCTGATCACCTGGGGCGAGGACCGCACCGCGGCCCTGACGCGCATGCGCAATGCCCTGGACGAGCTGCTGGTGGAGGGCATCAAGACCAACACCGACCTGCACAAGGATCTGGTGCGCGATACCCACTTCCAGCAGGGTGGGGTCAATATCCACTATCTGGAGAAGAAGCTGGGTCTGTAAGCCTCGATCCGCCTTCACCGACGGGATGGCCCTGGGCCATCCCGTCGGTCGTTTGGATACCCTGACACGCCTTTTTACGCAGGAGACGCCACCATGCCCTGGCTACAACTCAAGGCGCGAATCGCCCCGGAGCAGGCCGAGACCCTGGAGGAGCTGCTGCTCGCCGAGGGGGCCTCCGCCATCACCCTGCAGGATGCCCATGACGACCCGGTCTTCGAGCCGGAGCGGGGCACCACGCCGCTATGGAACGAGACGGTGCTGACCGGCCTCTATGACGATCTGGAGGGCATCGACGCCATGCTCGAGCGGGTACGCCAGGCCTGGAGCCTGGAGGTGCCCGACGAGCCCTGCCCGGAGGTGGAGTTCGAGCTGCTCGCCGACCGCGACTGGGAGCGGGAGTGGATGGATGGCTTCACGCCGCTGAAGATGGGCCAGCGGCTGTGGATCGTGCCCAGCTGGCATGAGGCCCCGGAGCCCGAGGCGGTCAACCTGCTGCTCGACCCGGGCCTGGCCTTCGGCACCGGCACCCACCCCACCACGGCGCTGTGCCTGGAGTGGCTGGATGGGCTGGCGGTGGCCGGCGAGCTGGAGGCGAAGGCGGTACTCGACGTGGGCTGCGGCTCCGGCATCCTGGCTATCGCCGCCCTCAAGCTGGGCGCCAGCCGCGCCGTGGGCACCGATATCGACCCCCAGGCCCTGCAGGCCAGCCGCGACAACGCCGAGCGCAACGCCATCGCCGAGGCGCGCCTGACACTCTGCTATCCGGAGCAGCTCGAGGAGGGCCCCTTCCCGGTGGTGGTGGCCAATATCCTCGCCGGCCCCCTGGTGGAACTGGCCCCCACTATCGCCGACCAGGTGGCCCCGGGCGGGCACCTGGTGCTCTCCGGGATCCTCGCCCAGCAGGCCGAGGAGGTGTTGGTAGCCTATGAGGCCCAGGGCCTGGTGATGGAGCCGCCGGTGGAGCGGGAGGGCTGGGTGCGCCTGGAGGGGCGCCGGCCGGCCTGAATCGCCCTTCGGGCGAATCGCGCGGAATCCGCGCTCCCACAATAGATTGGGTGGCTCCCCACAGCAGCCTGGGTGGCCACTGGTTTTGGGAGAGGCTCTGGGGTTGTGGGAGTCCGGGTTCCCCGGACGATTGGGCGACGCAGTCGCCCCTGGTGACAGTCAGGATCGCCCTGCGGGCGATATCGCCGAAGCGTCGGACCGGCAGAACCGGAGCGCCGGACCGCCGCGCTCCCACAATAGATCGGGTGGCCCCCCACAAGCAGCCTAGGTGGCAAGCCCCACACTAGGTTGGGCGGGCTGCCCCGAGTGGGCGCTTTCGCCGCGGGAGAATGCCAATTGCCACCTTCACCCGGGGGCGCCGGCTGGGTATCATAGGTCCCCCTTGAATCGAGCCCCCTGTTTTCATGCCCATAAGCCACGCCACGCCCCTGCCCGCCATCGGACCCCACCGGCTGACCAGCCGGGCGATCCTGGCGCCCATGGCCGGGGTCACCGACCGCCCCTTCCGGGCGCTGTGTCGGCGCCTGGGCGCCGGCCTGGTGGTGGGCGAGATGGTCACCTCGGACCCCAGCCTGTGGCATACCCGCAAGTCGCGGCTGCGCATGGATCATCGCGGCGAGCCGGGGCCACGCAGCGTGCAGATCGCCGGCGGCGATGCGGCGATGCTCGCCGAGGCGGCACGACTCAACGCCGAGCGTGGCGCCGAGATCATCGATATCAATATGGGCTGCCCGGCCAAGAAGGTGTGCAACAAGGCCGCCGGCTCGGCGCTGCTGCGCGACGAGGCGCTGGTGGCGGAGATCCTCGAGGCGGTGGTGGCCGCGGTGGATATTCCGGTGACCCTGAAGATTCGCACCGGCTGGTGTGCCGAGAGCAACAATGGGCTGCGAGTGGCCAGGCTCGCCGAGGCCGCCGGCATCCAGGCCCTGGCGGTGCATGGCCGCCATCGTCAGCAGCGTTACCAGGGCCAGGCGGAGTACGACACCATCGCCGAGATCAAGTCGCGGGTGTCGATTCCGGTGTTCGCCAACGGCGATATCGATTCCGCCGCCAAGGCCGCCCGGGTTCTCGACTATACTGGGGCGGATGCGGTGATGGTGGGCCGCGGCGCCCAGGGCAATCCCTGGCTCTTCCGCGAGATCGATCATTACCTGGCCCATGGCCAGGAGATAGCGCCGCCGAGCGCCACCGAGCGCCACCGGCTGTTGGGCGAACACCTTGGTGCCCTGCATGACTTCTACGGTGAGGTGATGGGGGTACGGATCGCCCGCAAGCACTTGGGCTGGTATCTGGAGCGCCATGAACCGAACGACGCCAAGTCCCTGAAGGCGGTATTCAACCGCCTGGAGACGCCGGGCGCCCAGCACCATTTCGTGAATGAACTCTTCGGCCTGGAGGGCTTGCCCTCGGCCGCCAATGGAACCAGTGCAGCATGACCAGCAGGCAAGCAACGACGCCCAATAATGCGACACGCGTGGATCAGGAACCCATGAGCTTCTCCGCCATCGATGCCCGCCCGGCCTCGGCACCGCCCGAGGGGCAGGCCCCTGCCCCCGAGCGCCCCCTGCGGGAGGCCGTGGATCTGGCGATGCGCCGCTACTTCGCCCATCTCGATGGCGAGTCGGTCACCGGCCTCTATGCCATGGTGCTCGACGAGGTGGAGGCCCCGCTGCTGGCCGCCGTGATGGAACACGTCAACGGCAACCAGACCCGCGCTGCCGAGCTACTCGGCCTCAATCGCGGCACCCTGCGCAAGAAGCTCAAGCAGCATGCCCTGATCTGACCCTTTTCTTCCCGAAGGGAGCCGCACGCGGCTCCCTTCGTTCGTTTTCCAGCCAACTCCGAGAGTGCAAGTCCATGGCCCAATCCACCTCCCCCTCCGCTTCCACCCTGCCGGTGCGCCGCGCCCTGCTCAGCGTCTCCGACAAGACCGGTATCGTCGACTTCGCCCGTGGCCTGGTCGAGCGCGGCGTGGCGCTGCTCTCCACCGGCGGCACCTTCAAGCTGCTGCGCGACAACGAGATTCCGGTCACCGAGGTGTCGGCCCACACCGGCTTCCCCGAGATCATGGATGGTCGGGTCAAGACCCTGCACCCCAAGATCCATGGCGGCATCCTCGGTCGCCGCGGCCAGGACGACGCGGTGATGAGCGAGCATGAGATCGACCCCATCGATATGGTGGTGGTCAATCTCTACCCCTTCGCCCAGACCGTGGCCAGGCCCGACTGCACCCTGGAGGACGCCATCGAGAATATCGATATCGGCGGTCCCACCATGGTCCGCGCCTGCGCCAAGAACCATGCCCACACCAGCATCCTGGTGGATGCCGGCGACTATGCCCGGGTGCTGGGCGATATGGACGCCAACGGCGGCGCGGTGAGCCTCGCGGCCCGCTTCGACCTGGCGGTGAAGGCCTTCGAACACACCGCCGGCTATGATGCCGCCATCGCCAACTACCTGGGCCAGCGGGTCGAGGGCGGCGAAGCCGGCTTCCCGCGCACCTACAGCGTCCAGTATCGCAAGAAGCAGGAAATGCGCTACGGCGAGAACCCCCATCAGCAGGCCGCCTTCTATGTGGAGGACGACGCCAGCGAGCCCAGCGTGGCCACCGCCGAGAGCCTGCAGGGCAAGGCCCTCTCCTTCAACAACGTGGCCGACACCGACGCCGCCTTCGAATGCGTCAAGGCCTTCGAGGAGCCGGCCTGCGTGATCGTCAAGCACGCCAACCCCTGCGGCGTGGCCCTCGGCGAGTCGCCCCTGGCGGCCTACGAGAAGGCCTTCGCCACCGACCCCACCAGCGCCTTCGGCGGCATCATCGCCTTCAACCGGCCGCTGGACGCCGCTACCGCCCGGGCCATTATCGACCGCCAGTTCGTCGAGGTGATCATCGCCCCCGGGGTGGCCGACGCCGCCCGCGAGATCGTCGCCGAGAAGCAGAACGTGCGCCTGCTCGACGTGGCCGCCCACTGGGGCAATGCCGCTCTCGCCGGCCACGACTTCAAGCGCGTCAACGGCGGCCTGCTGGTGCAGGATCGTGACCAGGGCATGGTGGAGCGCGACGAGCTGAAGGTGGTGACCCAGCGTACCCCCAGCGAGCAGGAGCTGCGCGACCTGATGTTCGCCTGGAAGGTGGCCAAGTTCGTCAAGTCCAACGCCATCGTCTACGTCAAGGAAGGCCAGACCATCGGCGTGGGCGCCGGCCAGATGAGTCGTGTCTACTCCGCCAAGATCGCCGGCATCAAGGCCGCCGACGAGGGCCTCTCGGTGCCCGGCTCGGTGATGGCCAGTGACGCCTTCTTCCCCTTCCGGGACGGCATCGATGCCGCCGCGGCCGCGGGCATCACCGCGGTGATCCAGCCCGGCGGCTCCATGCGCGACCAGGAGGTGATCGACGCCGCCAACGAGGCCGGTATCGCCATGGTCTTTACCGGGATGCGCCACTTCCGCCACTGAAGCTGCAAGCTGCAAGCTGCAAGGCAGCTTAAATGACACCGCCTCCGAGACATGATCTCGGAGGCGGTTTTTCTTCCAGCTTAAGGCTTCAAGCTCCGGACGCAGTCCGGGCGGCTCCGGCGCCGGCGATCAACGGCCGGGGTTGATCTCGGTAAAGTTCAGGGTGGCATCGCGCAGTTCGCTGTTACCCCAGACGCCGACCCAGATGTTATACATGCCGCTCTGCGCCTTGGGGAAACTGACCATGGGGTCGAGCCCGTTGGCGTCATCATTGCAGTACCAGCGCCCGTCCGGCGCATTGATCACCAGGGTGGTGTCGGTGCGGGACTCGACATGGATATAGAGCGGCAGGCTGCCGGCGGTATAGTAGAGGTCCACGTCCGGGGCCTCGGCATGGATATAGCCGGCACAGCCACTCCCCAGGCTGGAGTTGACCTGGGTGCTGCCCCCGGCGGAGAGGTCCACCCGGTGCGGGTCCGGCATAAAGCCGGCGCTCAGGTTGACCGAGCCGTAGCTAGGCGCCGCCTGCCAGTTCGGATCGGTGGCCTGGGCGGCCGTCGCGCCGGCCAGCATCAGGCCGGCCAGGGCCCCGATCAGGCCCCGCTTCCCTTGATTCATTGCCATTCCATTCTCCCTTTAGCGCCCTGCGATGTTCGGCGCATCTTGTCATTCCCGAAATGCGTCTTCTAACGCCTCGTTATTCTATGCCCGTGCGAACACGAGACCCGTCTAATGATTGATGAAATCGCGGGCGCAAGCAAATCTTCCTTGGGAGAAGTGATGCATTGATCAGGTGACGCCGGGTTCGTCCGTCAACGACTCCAGCAGTGCCACCACGCTCTCGGGGGCGACGTGATACTCTCGCATCAGCGCCTCGAGACGCTCCTCGAAAAGCCGCTCACTTTCCTGCTTGCGCTGGGATTGCGCCGAGGCAACCGGTGGCCCGGTGGGGATATCCAGGCGGTGATTGGGGTCATCGAGTTGCTGCAGGGCCTGGGCAAAGGCGTCGTCTAGCTCACGAAACTTGCGCAATTTCTCGCGCTCATCCATGACATTGGCTTTCTTTTGCTGTTTCATTCGCGTCTATCGGTGACCGTCGGAAATTCGTAATCCATGGCGCTGCAGTTTGCGCACCACACTGGGCTGACTGATACCCAGGCGCTCGGCCATGGCATAAGTACTCGGCAACTGCGTGCACAGTTCAGCCAGGATCTCGCGCTCGAACCGGGCGAGGCCTTGTTTGAGGCCCTCGCCTTCGGCGAGTTTGATCGCCCCGGGGCCCGGGGAAGAAGAATCGTCGAGCAGTATAGCGCCTTCCGGGACTCGACTGGAACGCTGCGGAGCGAGCCCCCGGGCCTCGATCATCTCGTCGGGAGCCGAAAGCCAGGCCCGCTCCAGCCAGTTTTCCAACTCGCGTACATTACCCGGCCAGTCGTGACCCATCAACTCCTGCCAGACACCGGGGGCCAATAACTTGTCGCGCCCGTAGCGCCGATTGAGTCGTCGCAGTTGCAATTCCACCAGGCCGGGAATGTCCTCCGGACGCTCGCGCAGCGGCGGCAGGGTCACCGGAATCACATTGAGACGGTAATAGAGATCGAGACGGAAACGCCCCTCCTCCACGCGCCGCGCCAGGTCCTGGTTGGTGGCTACCACCAGGCGGAAGTCCACCCGCCGCGCCCGGGTATCGCCCAGCCGGGTCAGGCTACCATCCTGGATCACCTTGAGCAGCTTGGTCTGCATGGCCAGGGGCAGCTCGCCGATCTCGTCGAGGAAGAGGGTGCCGCCCTGGGCCTGCTCCATCAGCCCCGCCTTGCCCTGGCGGGCGGCGCCGCTGAAGGCCCCCGGCTGGTAACCGAACATCTCCGACTCGAACAGGCTCTCGGGAATGGCCCCGCAGTTGACGTCGAGAAAGGGCCCCTCGCGACGGCGACTCCAGCGATGCAACTGGCGGGCGAAGGCGGTCTTGCCGACCCCGGATTCGCCCAGCATCAGCACGGTGGCATCGGTGGGGGCGACCCGCCTGAGCAGCAGGGCGATCTCATGCATTAGCTCACTGCGGATACGCAGCTCGCCTTCCGCCTCGTCCACCTCCAGGTCATCGCCCAGGGAGGCCGCGGCACTGCGTTTCAGGTGCTCGCTGAAGCGCCGTTGCAGTAGCTGATACTCCTCCTGGAGCCACTGCAGGTCGGTGAGATCCATGGAGCGACTGATAATGCGCTCCAGGCGATCGCCGCTGAACACCGGATAGGCCTGGGCGATCACCCGACGCCCGGTGCTGGTGGTCTGCATCACCTGGGCCGGCTTGCCGCTGCGCATCACCTCGAGGCTCACCGAGGGCGTCAGGATGCCATCCGCCTCGAGGCGCTGGACCGTGGTGGCGCACAGCGCCTCCCGTGACATGCCATAGACCGCCGCGGCCCCGGGGCTGACGTCGAGCACCCGGCCCTGGCCATCGACGATAAAGATATGGTCATTGGCATTCTCCACCAGGGTCCTGAGCACCCGGGCATCGATCTCGCTCATCTCCCCTCCCTTGATTCATTCCTGTATCGATCATGCATTTTTGCATTAAATCCCGGGTCTCAGCAATGTAAAAACGCATCACTTACTTGGAAACTCCCGACAAATCATGGGCGTACAATCTGGCACGCTTCGTGCAAGAAGCACAGGGAAGCCAATGCTTGCGACCTGTTGAGGAGTTTCCATGAGCGAGTTCAACCAGCCCCTGGGCGGTAACGAGATGCCCCGCTTCGGCGGCCCGGCCACCATGATGCGCCTGCCCACCCAGGCCGATGCCGCCGGCCTGGACGCGGCCTTTATCGGCGTGCCCCTGGACATCGGCACCTCCAACCGTCCCGGCGCCCGCCTGGGGCCGCGGCAGATCCGCGACGAGTCGCGCATGTTGCGCCCCTACAATATGGCCACTCGCGCCGCCCCCTTCGATAGCCTGCAGGTGGCGGACATCGGCGACGTGCCGGTCAACACCTTCAACCTGCCGAAGAACCTCGAGATCATCGATGCCTTCTACCGGGAGGTGCTGAGCCACGGCACCACGCCGCTGACGATGGGGGGCGATCACACCTTCACCCTGCCGATCCTGCGCGCCATCGCCCGTCAGCACGGTCCGGTGGGGCTGATCCATATCGATGCCCACGCCGACGTCAATGACCATATGTTCGGCGAGTCCATCGCCCATGGCACGCCGATCCGCCGCGCCCAGGAGGAGGGGCTGCTCGACAGCCAACGGGTGGTGCAGATCGGCCTGCGCGGCACCGGCTACGCCGCCGATGACTTCGACTGGTGCCGCCGCCAGGGCTTCCGGGTAGTCACCGCCGAGCAGTGCTGGCACAAGTCCCTGGAGCCGCTGATGGCCGAGGTACGCGAGCAGATGGGCGACGGCCCCGTCTATATCAGCTTCGATATCGATGGCCTCGACCCCTCGGTGGCCCCGGGCACCGGCACCGTGGAGATGGCCGGCCTGACCGCGGCCCAGGGCCTGGAGATCGTACGCGGCGCCTGGGGCCTCAACGTGGTGGGTGGCGACCTGATGGAAGTGGCGCCCCCCTATGACCCGAGCGGCAACACCGCCCTGATGGGCGCCACCCTGCTCTACGAGATGCTCTGCGTGCTGCCCGGCGTGATGCGCCGCGATTAACTCCGGTCACCGGGCCGCATGCCTCGACCCCATGCGGCCCTCGGCGCGCCAGAGGACGGCCGCCTCTCCGGTGACCCACACCGTTCACTAAAACAATCCATGGGGTAACCAACGATGTCCTCCACCCTCGACACCGGCGCCACCGCCCGGCCCGGCCTTAGCCGGCGTGGCCTGATGAAATTCCTGATCCCCTCGCTGTTCGGGGTCGCCCTCTTCCTGATCCCCTTCTCGGTGGGCGACACCGTCAATATCGGCATGGGCCTGATGGCCAAGGGGCTCCAGGACCTGCTCAGCGACTGGCTGCCGGCCATCGCCACCGCCGTGCTCTGCCTCTCGGTGGTGATCACCCTGCTGGTCAAGCTGACCCGGCCCGCCTGGGCCAGCCAGGGCCTCTGGAACGAAATGTTCGCTGTAGGCCCCGTGTGGTTTGCGATGCGCATTCTCGGCGCCGCCTTCGCCGCCATGACCTTCTTCCAGGTGGGGCCGGGCTTCGTGATCGCCGGCCATACCGGCGGCGTGATGCTCAACGACCTGGCGCCGGTGCTGCTGACCTTCTTCTTCTTCGCCGCCCTGCTGCTGCCCTTCCTGGTCGATTTCGGCTTCATGGAGTTTATCGGCAGCCTGGTGCGCAAGCCCTTCCGGGCGATCTTCCGCCTGCCCGGGCGCAGCGCCATCGATGCCACCGCCTCCTGGATGGGCTCCGGCACCGTGGGGGTGCTGATCACCGCCCAGCAGTACGAGAAGGGTTTCTATAACCGTCGCGAGGCGGCGGTGATCGCCACCAACTTCTCCATCGTCTCCATCGCCTTCAGCCTGCTGATCACCAGCTTCGTCGACCTCGACCATATGTTCGTGCCCTTCTACCTGACGGTGGTGGTGTCGGGGCTGATCGCCGCCATCGTGGTGCCGCGCCTGCCGCCGCTGTCACGCAAGCCGGACACCTACTATGAACCGGTGGGCTGCCAACTGGCCGAGAAGCGCAGCGCCGACATGGGCGTCTTCCGCTACAGCCTGACCCGCGCCGTGGAGCGCGCCGAGAAGGCCCCCGGCGCCCGGGAGCTGATCCGCAATGCCCTGTTCAACGTGGCAGACATCTTCCTGGCCCTGCTGCCCCTGGTGGTGGCCATCGGAACCCTGGCACTGATCCTCGCCGAGTTCACACCGATCTTCACCTGGCTCTCCTATCCCATGGTGCCGGTGCTGGAGTGGCTGCGCATTCCCGAGGCCGAGGCCGCCGCCCCGGCGACCCTGGTGGGCTTCGCCGACATGTTCCTGCCGGCGGTGCTGGCCACCAGCATCGAGAGCGAGCTGACCCGCTTCGTGGTGGCCTGCCTGTCGCTGACCCAGCTGATCTATATGTCGGAGATCGGTGCCCTGCTGCTCAAGTCGAAGATCCCCCTCAAGCTCTGGGAGCTGTTCGCGATCTTCCTGCTGCGCACCGCCATCACCCTGCCGATCATCGCCTTTATGGCCCACACCTTCTTCTTCTGAGATCGCGTCCCGGCCCGGCCCCCTCGGGCCGGGCCTCGTGATACGAGGGCTTCCCCATGACCTGTGCTGAACTCCTGATCCGCCTGCTCGGCGAGCGCTACGGCGTCGACACCCTCTTCGGCATCCCCGGGGTGCATACCGTCGAGCTCTACCGCGGCCTCGAGGGCCGCGAGATCCGCCATGTCACCCCGCGCCACGAACAGGGCGCCGGTTTCATGGCCGACGGCTATGCCCGCGCCACCGGCAAGCCCGGGGTCTGCCTGATCATCACCGGCCCCGGCATGACCAATATCGCCACCGCCATGGGTCAGGCGCTCGCCGACTCCATCCCCATGCTGGTGATCTCCAGCGTCAACCGCCGCGATACCCTGGGCCGCGGCCAGGGCCGATTGCACGAGCTGGAGAGCCAACGCGACCTGGTGGCCGGCGTGGCACGCTTTAACCATACCCTGCTCGCCCCGGACGCCCTGCCCGAGGTGCTAGCCCGGGCCTTCGCGGTCTTCGATGGCGAGCGCCCCGGCCCGGTGCATCTCGAGATCCCCATCGACCTGTTCGCCGCCGAGGTGGCCGAGCCGGCCTCCTTCGGCCGGCCGCTGCTCTACCCGGCGGCCCCGGACGCCGAGGGCCTGGCCACCGCGGCCAGCTGGCTCGAGGGGGCCGAACGCCCCCTGGTGCTGCTCGGCGGCGGCTGCGTGGCGGCGCCCGAGGCGGCCCGCGAGCTGGTGAGCCGCCTCGATGCCCCCACCGCCACCACCATCAATGCCAAGGGACTGCTGGGCGACGCCCACCCCCTGGACCTGGGCGCCAATACCGCCCTGCCCCCGGTGCGCCAACTGGCCCGGGAGGCCGACGTGATCCTGGCCATCGGCACCGAGCTCGGCGAGACCGACTATGACGTGGTCTTCGATGATGGCTTCGCCCTCACCGGCCGGCTGATTCGCATCGACCTGGATGCCCAGCAACTGGTACGCAACCAGTCGCTGGCCCTGGGGCTGGTGGGCGATGCCGGGCGCGCCCTGGAGGGCCTGCTTATGCAGTGTCCCGAGCCGCTGCATAAGGATGGCGCGGCTCGCGCCGCCGCCGTGCGCGAGGCCCTGGCCCTCGAGCAGGATCCGGCCCTGGCCCCCTTCGTGCCGCTCTGCGCCACCCTCAAGGCGGCCCTGCCCGAGGCGCTATGGGTCGGCGACTCCACCGCCCCGGTGTATGCCGCCAATCACCTGCTGTCGCTGCCGCAGCCGCGGCGCTACTTCAACGCCTCCACCGGCTACGGCACCCTCGGCTACGGCCTGCCGGCGGCGCTGGGCGCCCAGTTGGGCCGCCCCGACCAGCCGGTGATCGCCCTGGTCGGCGACGGCGGGGTGATGTTCACCCTCTCGGAACTGGCCACCGCCGTGGAAGAGCGCCTGCCGGTGGTGATCCTGCTGTGGCACAACGCCGGCTACGAGGAGATCCGCCGCTATATGGACGCCCATGGTGTGGCGCGCCTCGGCGTGGATATCCAGGCCCCGGACTTCCAGGCCCTGGCCCGCGGCTTCGGCTGCCTGGCCACCCGGGTCGGCACCCCCGGCGAACTCGCCCAGGCACTGGCGGCGCGCCCCACCGACGGCCCCCTGCTGATCGAGGTGGATGCCCACGCCTGGCAGCAGGCGCTGAGCGCCTAAGGAGTTTCCATGCAAACACTGACGCAGCAATTTATCGATAACCGCTGGGTGGCCTCCCGGGGCGAGCGGCGGCTGCCGGTGGTCAATCCCACCACGGAAGCGGTGATCGCCGAGGTCACCGCCGGCCACCCCGAAGACGTGGACGCCGCCGTGGCCGCGGCACGTCGCGCCCTGCCCGCCTGGCAGGCGCTCTCGGGCAGCGAGCGGGCCGTCTATCTGGAGGGCTTCGCCGAGGCCCTGAGCCGGCGCCGGGAGGCGCTGATGCGCCTCTCCAGCACCAATAACGGCAAGGTACTGGCGGAGGCCGGCATCGACCTGGACGATGCCATCGCCTGCTACCGCTACTACGCCGGCGAGGCACGCCGCCTGGACGAGCGCCAGGGCCAGTTGGTGCCGCTGGAAATGGACGGCGTCGAGGCACGCTGCTACCAGGACCCGGTGGGCGTGGTGGGGCTGATCACCCCCTGGAACTTCCCCCTGGTGACCAGCGCCTGGAAGCTCGCCCCGGCGCTGGCCGCCGGCTGCACCGCGGTGCTCAAGCCCTCGGAGGTCACCCCGCTGCCGGAGCAGGCCCTGGCCGAGATCGCCCTCGAGGCGAAGCTGCCCGCCGGGGTGCTGAATCTGCTGCACGGCGACGGCGAGGGCATCGGCGCTCCGCTCTCCTGCCACCCCGGCGTCGACAAGCTCTCCTTTACCGGCAGCAACCGGGTCGGCGAGGCGGTGATGCGCGCCGCCGCCGGCGGCACCAAGGGGGTTTCCCTGGAACTCGGCGGCAAGTCGCCGATCCTGGTGATGGCGGACGCCGACCCCGAGCAGGCCGCCGACTGGGTAATGGCGGGCATCTACTTCAATGCCGGTCAGATCTGCTCGGCCACCTCGCGGCTGCTGGTCCACCAGGCCATCGCCGAGCCGCTCTATGCGGCCCTGGCGGCGCGCATCGATGCCCTGGTCTTGGGTGACCCCCTGGCCGAGGGCAGCGAGATGGGCCCGCTGACCAGTGCCCGCCAGCGCGACGCCGTGCTCGGGTACCTGGCCATCGCCGACCAGGAGGGCCTCACCGCCGTGCGCGACGGCCGTCGCCGTGAGGTGCCCTCCCCGGGCTTCTTCCTGGCGCCGAGCCTCTACCGGGACGTGCCGGTGGAGAGCCGGTTATGGCGGGAGGAGATCTTCGGTCCGGTGCTGTGCGGACGCAGCGTGGCCGACGAGGAGGAGGCCATCACACTCGCCAATGCCAGCGACTTCGGCCTGGCCGCCACGGTGATCAGCCGGGACAAATCGCGTGCCGCGGCCATCGCCCGTCGCCTGCACTCCGGTACCACCTGGATCAATAGCGAGCAGTTGGTATTGCCGCAGACCAGTTGGGGCGGTTTCAAGCGCAGTGGCATCGGCCGAGAACTGGGTCCCTGGGGACTCGCGGCCTATCTGGAAGTCAAACACTGCCTGATGCCGGCCTGAGGATCAGAGTGCACTTCAGGCGCAAGACGTGTCTGCCCTTGAGACCGCCTCGGCGGTCTCTTTTTTATTGGGAAAAGCATCGCCACCAAACGAGATCGCCCCGCACTCGGCGGGGCGATAGACAGACTCAGGCGTTTTGCCGAGGCCCCGTCAGTTAACCTTCGACACGCACCAGCCAAGACTCGACGGTATCGGCGCCGTGGGCCTCTTTCCAGGCCTTGAGGGTCTTGTGGTTACCGCCGCGGGTCTCGACGACTTCACCGGTGGTGGGATTCTTGTAGATCTTCAGCTTGCGCTTGCGACGCCCGCCGCCAGTGGAAGCCGCGGCCGGTGCGGCGGCGGCCTTGGCGGCCGGCTTGGGATCGAGCAGCTCGATCACTTCCTTGGCGCTCTTGTTGAACTCCTGCATCAGGGCCTCGAGCTTCTCCTTGAACTCGAGCTCGGCCTTGAGACGCGGGTCGTTCTGCAGTTTATCGAGCTGCTCCTGGAGTGCCTTGAGCTGCTGCTCCTGCTGGAGGTATTCATTAATCAGGGACATGGGCTTTCCTTATCAGATGACATTGTCGGGATGTGGCGGCCATTAATACCGCAAAGCGTGTAATTTTCCAAGCCTCTCTTTAGTTTTTATAGCATAGTCGAGGGCTAGTTGGAAAATAACTGGCAGCCGGACTAGTTGAAATAACCCACAACGGGGCTCCGGTGGTGTATGTCGGCAAGAGTGGCAAGAGCGTGTTTACCCGTATAGCGGGGTGAGCGGCTGGCACTTCAACGCCGAATATTGAAAGGAATGTTATCGCCTTGCCATGCCTGGATGGCTGTCGCGGAGTGACGCTGGCGCCCCAGGGTGTTAACCTTGTGAAAATTAAAGGTTAACAACGAGGTTGATTATGCCCGCATCGCCCCTCTGGCATCCCTATGCCCAGATGCAGACCCAGCCCGTGCCTCCGACGGTGGTCGGGGGACAGGGGGCCCACTTCACCCTGGCCGGTGGCGAGCGACTGCTGGATGCCACCTGTTCCTGGTGGTGCATGATCCATGGCTATGGTCACCCGCGACTGGTGGCCGCCATCCAGGCACAGGCCGAGACGCTCTGCCATGTGATGCTCGGCGGCCTGAGCCATGAACCGGCCCAGCGCCTGGCCGAGGCCCTGGTGCGCATCACCCCGCCGGGGCTCGACCATGTGTTCTTCTCCGACAGCGGTTCGGTGGGCATGGAAGTGGCCATGAAGATGGCGGTGCAGTATCAGGTGCTCGAGGGGCGCCCGGAGAAGCACCGCATGCTGTCGCTGATGCGCGCCTATCACGGCGATACCAGCGGCTGCATGGCGGTGTGTGACCCCGAAGAGGGCATGCATTCGCTGTTCGCCGGCTTCCTGCCCAGCCACCCCTTCGCCCCGGCCCCCACCGCCCCCTATGATGCCCCGCCGGAGGCGGTAGCCGCGGATATCCAGGCGTTGCGGGCGACCCTGGAGGCACACCATCACGAGGTGGCGGCGCTGCTGATGGAGCCGCTGCTGCAGGCCGCCGGCGGCCTGAACATGACCTCGCCGCACTATCTGAGGGCCGCCCGGGAGCTCTGCGACGAGTTCGATGTGCTGCTGGTCTTCGATGAGGTGGCCACCGGCTTCGGGCGCACCGGACGGATGTTCGCCGCCGACCACGCCGGGGTGACTCCGGACATCATGGTGCTCTCCAAGGGGCTGACCGGCGGCTACCTGGGTCATGCGGCGACCCTGGCCACCGGCCGCGTCTATGACGCCTTCCTCAGTGACGATCCGAATCATGCCTTTATGCATGGCCCCACCTTTATGGGTAACCCCCTGGCCTGCCGGGTGGCGCTGGAGAGCCTGGCGGTCTTCGAGGAGGAAGACTACCTGGGCAAGATCGCCGGACTCAATGCCATCCTGCGCGCGGAGCTGCTCGAGGATGCCGCCCTGAACGCCCATCCGGCGGTAAACGAGGCGCGGGTGCTGGGGGCCACGGCGGTGATCGAAGTGAAGGAGGCGGCGAGCCTCGACGGCGCCCAGGCCTTCGCCCGGGAGCGCGGCGTCTGGCTGCGCCCCTTCGGCCGCTGGCTCTATACCATGCCGGCCTATATCACCACGCCCGAGGAGATGCGCCGCATCACCGGCGCCATGAAGGCCTGGTTTTTGGAGCGGTGATATAAATATTGTGGGAGTTCGGCGGTCCGGCGTACCGGTTCCCCGAACGATTGGGCGACAAAGTCACCCCTGGGAGAAGCCAGGATCGCCCTTCGGGCGATATCGCGCGGAATCCGCGCTCCCACGGCAGGCCTGGTGGCCACTGGGGTTGTGGGAGTCTGGCTCCGCCGGACGATTGGCGCCGCCAGGCGCCCTTGGGTGCCGACCCAGATCGCCCTTCGGGCGATATCGCGCGGAATCCGCACTCCCACGGCAGGCCTGGTGGCCACTGGGGTTGTGGGAGTCTGGCTCCGCCGGACGATTGGCGCCGCCAGGCTCCCCTGGGTGCCGACCCAGATCGCCCTTCGGGCGATATCGCGCGGAATCCGCACTCCCACAAAAAGTTGGCCTCGATGCGCTTAAAAGAGCCGGTTCAGGCCATTCATGGCCGCCACCCGATAGGCCTCGGCCATGGTCGGGTAGTTGAAGGTGGTGCTGACGAAATACTTGAGGCTATTGGCCTCGCCCTTCTGCTGCATGATCGCCTGGCCGATATGCACGATCTCCGAGGCCTGGTCACCGAAGCAGTGGATGCCGAGGATCTCCAGCGTCTCGCGGTGGAAGAGGATCTTCAGCATGCCCACGGTATCGCCGGTGATCTGGGCCCGGGCGGTGTCCTTGAAGAAGGCCTGGGCCACCTCGTAGGGCACCTTGGCCTGGGTCAGCTCCCGCTCGGTCCGGCCCACCGAGCTGATCTCGGGAATGGTGTAGATCCCGGTGGGTACGTCCTCCACCATCCGGAAAGGCTGCTCCAGCAAGTCGTCGCTGGCGTTCTTGCCCTGGTCGTAGGCGGCGCTGGCCAGGCTCGGCCAGCCGATCACGTCGCCCACCGCATAGATGTTCGGAATGGCGGTGCGGTAGTGCTCGTCCACCGCCAGCTGACCACGACCGTTGGCTTCCAGGCCGATGCTCTCCAGGCCCAGCTCGTCGGTATTCCCGGTGCGGCCGTTGGCCCACAGGAAGGCGTCGGCACGCAGCTTCTTGCCGGACTGCAGCTCCACGGTGACCCCGGATTCATCGCCCTCCACCTTGGCGTAATCCTCGTTATGACGCACCAGGACGCCATGATGACGCAGGTGATAGGAGAGCGCGTCGGAGATCTCGTCATCCAGGAAGGACAACAGGCGGTCGCGGGAGTCGATCAGGTCCACCTTGACGCCCAGGCCGGAGAAGATGGAGGCGTATTCGCTACCGATCACCCCGGCGCCGAAGATGATCAGGGTCCGTGGCGTATGATTGAGCCCCAAGACGGTATCGGAGCAGTAGATCCGCGGGTGGCGGAAATCGATATCCGCCGGCCGGTAGGGGCGCGAGCCGGTGGCGATCACGACCTTCTGGGCATGCAGCTCTTCGACACCTTCGTGATCATCACGCACCATCAGGGTGTGCTCGTCCTTGAAGCGCGCCACCCCGAAGTAGAGGTCGACCCGGTTGCGGGCATAGAAGTTGGTGCGCATCGCCACCTGCTGGTCGATGGTGCGCTGGGAGCGGGCCAAGACCTTGGGGAAGGAGAACCAGCGCGGCTCGCCGATATCGCGGAACATGCGATTGGTGTTGAACGCCATGATCTGCCGGACCTGATGGCGCAGCGCCTTGGAGGGGATGGTGCCCTGGTGGGTGCAGTTGCCCCCCACCGAAGACTGCTTCTCCACCACCGCCACCCGCTTGCCATGCTTGGCGGCATTGATGGCGGCGCTCTCCCCCGCCGGCCCGGTGCCGATTACCACCACGTCGTAGTTATGGACTGCCATGGATCGTTGATTCTCCTAATTCCCTGATCTCTTTGTTAGCGACAAGCTGCAAGCTGCAAGCTGCAAGCTGCAAGCTGCAAGCTGCAAGCTGCAAGCTGCAAGCTGCAAGGCAAGATGATTCCCCTACGCTACGGGCGACAAGGGGCTTCCTTGTACCTTCCTCCTTACCGCCCGGGCGAAGGGCGTTATCGCTTGGTGGCGTCATAGCCCAGGTCGGCGCCGCGGCTTTCGTCGCTACGACGGCGGGCACCGGCCTGGCGCTTGCGGTTCTCTTCCTCGCACACCTCGTCCTTGCCGCCGCAGATATCGCAGCCCTGCTTCAGGCCCAACTGATTCAGCCCGCCGCAGGAGCCGGCGATGGGCTTGCGGCCGAGGATCACGCCGATGGCCATGGCGGCCACCAGCAGCAGCATAAAACCGAATACCAATACCCAGATCATCATAAGGGTGTGCCTCCTATCAATAGGCTCCGGAAGCGGGGTCTGCCCCCTCTTCCTGTGCACCAAGGCGCGTGGCCATAGCGCCACTCATCCGCTCATCGGTCCCCGCTGGAGTTGTGACAACCCAAAGCGCGGGATGGCTCCAGGAGACGGCGTGCTCGGGAAACGTCTCGGCTTGCCAGCGCCAGGCCAAGGACAGGGCCTCCAGGGCGCTATCGGCCACCACGCTGAGTCGCTGGCGTCGCTCGGCGTCGCGCCAGACCAGGCTGGCCAGGGCCTCATCATCGAGTTCGAGTCGACGATCCTCTCCCGGCAGGGCCACCCACCAGGCCCCCTGGCCACGGCGAATGCCCCCCACTTCCACCAGGAACTCATCGAGCCCTTCTCCCTGGAGGCGTTGATGGAGGCGATCCACCAGCCAGGCATGCCCCAGGACGTCCGGCCAGGGTGACGGAGGCGACATGCCGGGCAACACCCCCGGGCGCCGCCAAGATGCCATGGCCTGGCCGAAGGCCGTCCAGCGGGCCGCCTGCTGGACCAATTCACTCTCGATGGCGACCTCCAGCCGCGGCACATCGAGATCGCCATGGAGAGTGAGATGGTAACCGGTGTCGAGTACCACGCCTTGCAGGCGATGGTCCTGGGGGGCTCGACCACAGGCCGAAAAAAGCAAAGCCGTCGCCAGGATCCCCCCGAACAGCAACAGGGCCGGCCCACGCCGGACCAGCCCTGTCTTACGCCGGGCAGAGCCCTCGATCATCCGCCGAAGTCGTCGAGCAGGATGTTCTCGGGTTCGACGCCCAGGTCCAGCAGCATCTTGATCACCGAGGCATTCATCATGGGCGGACCACACATGTAGTACTCGCAATCCTCGGGGGCCGGATGGTCCTTGAGGTAGTTCTCGTAGAGGACGTTATGGATAAAGCCGGTGGGGCCTTCCCAGTTGTCCTCGGGGAGCGGGTCCGACAGCGCCAGGTGCCAGTCGAAGTTATCGAACTCCTCGGCCAGCTGATCGTACTCGTCGTTGTAGAAGGTCTCGCGCCAGGAGCGGGCACCGTACCAGAACGAGATCTTGCGCTTGGACTTGAGGCGCTTGAGCTGGTCGAAGATATGGCTGCGCATCGGCGCCATGCCGGCACCCCCGCCGACGAAGACCATCTCGGCGTCGGTGTCCTTGGCGAAGAACTCACCGAAGGGCCCCATCACGGTCACCTTGTCCCCCGGCTTCATATTGAAGACATAGGTGGACATGATCCCCGGCGGATGGCTGGTGCCGGGAGGCGGCGTGGCGATACGGATATTGAACTTGAGGATGCCCTTCTCTTCCGGGTAGTTCGCCATGGAGTAGGCGCGGATGGTTTCCTCGGTGTTCTTGTGGGAGATCTTGAACAGATCGAACTTCTCCCAATCACCGCGGTATTCCTCCTCGATATCGAAGTCGGAGAACTTGATATCGTAGGGCGGAGCCACCAGCTGCACATAACCACCGGCGCGGAAGTCGACGTTCTCGCCTTCGGGGAGCTTGAGGTTGAGCTCCTTGATAAAGGTGGCCACGTTGGGGTTGGCGATGACCTCGCACTCCCACTTCTTGACCCCGAAGACCTCTTCCGGCACCTCGATCTTCATGTCCTGCTTCACCGGCACCTGGCAGGAGAGGCGCCACCCCTCCTTCTTCTCGCGCATGGTGAAGTGGGACTCTTCGGTGGGCAGGATGGCGCCACCGCCGTCTTCCACACGGCACTTGCACTGGGCGCAGGAGCCACCGCCGCCGCAGGCGGAGGAGAGGAAGATGCCGTTGGCGGCCAGGGTGTTGAGCAGCTTGCCACCGGCCTGGGTGGTCAGGGTGTGCTCGGGGTCACCGTTGACTTCGATGGTCACGTCACCGGTGCTGACGAGCTTGCTGCGGGCGGCCAGGATGATCACGGTGAGGGCGATAACGATCACCGTGAACATGATGACGCCGAGCAAGATGACGGATGTATCAACCATGTCGGGTTCCTATTGGGTTTCGTTGCCTGATCGGTGCACGACCTTCCCGGTTACAGGGAGATGCCGGAGAAGGACATAAAGCCCAGCGACATCAACCCCACGGTGATGAAGGTGATGCCCAGGCCCTGCAGGCCGCCGGGCACGTCGCTGTACTTGAGCTTCTCGCGGATCCCCGCCAGGGCGGTGATCGCCAGCGCCCAGCCCATCCCGGACCCCAGGCCATAGACCACGGACTCGCCGAAGTTGTAGTTACGCTCGACCATGAACAGCACGCCACCGAGGATGGCGCAGTTCACGGTGATCAGCGGCAGGAAGACACCGAGGGCGTTGTAGAGCGCCGGCACATACTTGTCGAGGAACATCTCGAGGATCTGCACCAGGGCGGCGATCACGCCGATATAGCTGAGCAGGCCGAGGAACGACAGGTCGATATTCTCGGCACCGCTAATCCCGGTCCAGGTGAGCGCCCCCTCGGCCAGCAGGCCGTTGTAGATGACGTTGTTCACCGGCACGGAGATGGTCAGTACCACGATCACCGCGATACCCAGGCCGAAGGCCGCCGAGACCTTCTTGGAGACCGCCAGGAAGGTACACATGCCCAGGAAGAACGCCAGGGCCAGGTTCTCGACGAAGACCGAGGCGACGAACAAGCTAATATAGTGTTCCATTTACACGGCCTCCTTCGGTTCGGTGTTGTGCTTCATCTTGTACTCGTTCTCCTCCACCTGCTCCGGGTTGAGCGAACGCAGCGCCCAGATGATCAGGCCGATGATAAAGAACGCCGAGGGCGGCAGCAGCAGCAGGCCATTGGGCACATACCAGCCGCCGTTCTGCACGGTCTCCAGCACGGTGAAGCCGAACACGCTACCCGAGCCGAACAGCTCGCGGAAGAAGCCCACGGTCATCAGGATGAACCCGTAGCCCAGGCCGTTGCCGATGCCGTCGAGGAACGACAGGCCCGGGCTGTTCTGCATGGCGAAACCTTCCGCCCGGCCCATCACGATGCAGTTGGTGATGATCAGGCCGACGAACACCGAGAGCTGCTTGGACATCTCGTAGGCGTACGCCTTGAGGATCTGATCCACCACGATCACCAGGGAGGCGATGATGGTCATCTGCACGATGATGCGGATGGAGGACGGAATATGATGCCGGATCAGCGACACGAAGAGGTTGGAGAAGGCGGTAACGAAGATCACCGCACAGGTCATGACCAGCGAGACGCTCATGCTGGTGGTCACCGCCAACGCCGAGCAGATACCCAGTACCTGCAGGGCGATGGGGTTGTTCTTGAACACCGGCGTCGTGATGACGCCCTTCGGAGTGGTATCCGCCATGATCAGGCTCCTTCCGCTTCGGGTTCGACGTCGGCGTGTTCGGCGTCGGCCTGGTCCACGCCGCTACGGAACTTGGCCAGGTAGTTGCCGAAGCCTTCCGGGCTCAGCCAGAACTGCAGCATATTGGTGACGCCGTTGCTGGTCAGGGTGGCACCGGAGAGCGCATCGATCTCGTTCTCGCCGCTGGCCCCGCCCTTGGTCAGGTGGATGGCCGGTTCCAGGCTATCGCCGTCGGCGAAGACCTGCTTGCCTTCCCACTGGGCCTGCCAGCGCGGGTTGTTCACCTCGGCACCCAGCCCGGGGGTCTCGGCATGCTCGTAGTAGGTGATACCGACGATGGTGTTGCCGTCGCCCTCCACGGAGAGGAAGCCACGCATCAGGCCCCACAGCCCCTGGCCGCGAATCGGCAGGATGATCTGCTCAGGCTGGTCGGGGTCGCCCACCAGGTAGACGGTGGCGAAGTTCTCGACCCGAGTCAGGCCGGCCGGATCGCGCTCGCCGGAGAGCGTGCGTGACGCCGCCGGGTCGCGACGCGCCTCGAAGCCGTCATAGGTCGCCGGATCATGCTCGGGCGAGTACTCGCCGGTACGCAGGTCGACGACCCGAGCGGTGACCTCACCGAAGGCCGCCTCCACATCCATGCCGGGCTCGTAGAGATTGGCCACGTTGAGGATATTGGTCTTGCGATCCAGCTCCTGATTGAGCTGTTGCTGGGGACGCAGGGCCACCGCCGCGGTGGAGACGATCACCGAGCAGACGATACACAGGGCGAAGGCCACGCCCAGGATCTTCTTGATGCTGTTATTGCTGGTTGCCGCCATCAGGCACTCTCCTCGGCCACGGCGCCGGTACGCTTGAGACGACGCTTGATATTGGCCTGGACAAAGAAATGGTCGATCAGCGGGGCGAACAGGTTGGCGAACAGGATCGCCAGCATGATGCCCTCGGGGAAGGCCGGGTTCACCACGCGAATCAGCACGGTCATAATGCCGATCAGCACGCCGAACAGCAGGCGCCCCTGGTTGGTCATGGAAGCGGACACCGGGTCGGTGGCCATGAACACCATGCCGAAGGCGAAGCCGCCCACCACCAGATGCCAGTACCAGGGCATGGCGAACATCGGGTTGCTGTCGGAGCCGATCAGATTGAACAGCGCGCTGGTCGCCGCCATGCCGAGGAAGCAACCCAGCATGATGCGCCAGGAGGCAATCTTGGTCCACAGCAGCACCGCCGCCCCGATGAAGATCGCCAGGGTCGAGACCTCACCCACCGACCCCGGCAGGAAGCCGAGGAAGGCATCCCACCAGCTGTACTGACTGGAGAGCGACGCCATGCCCTCCTGGAAGGCGATGGACAGCGGGGTCGCCCCGGTGAAGCCATCGGCCGCCACCCACACCGCGTCCCCGGAGATCTGCGCCGGGTAGGCGAAGTAGAGGAAGGCTCGGCCGGTCAGCGCCGGATTGAGGAAGTTCTTGCCGGTACCGCCGAAGATCTCCTTGCCGATCACCACGCCGAAGGTGATGCCGAGCGCCACCTGCCACAGCGGAATGGTGGCCGGCAGGACCAGGGCGAAGAGCACGGAGGTGACGAAGAAGCCCTCGTTGACCTCGTGGCCACGCTTGATGGCGAACAGCACTTCCCAGAAGCCACCCACCACGAAGGTCACCAGGTAGATGGGCAGGAAGTAGGTGGCACCGAGCACCAGGTTGGACCACCAGTTGCCGGCATCGTGGCCGCCGGCCAGGGTCATCAGGATGGCTTCACGCCAGCCGCCCATGGAGGCGAAGCCGTCGGCGATGGCCAGGTTGGCCTGCCAGCCCGCCGCCCACATGCCGAAGAACATGGCCGGGAAGGTGCACAGCCACACCGTGATCATGATGCGCTTGAGGTCGATGCCGTCACGCACATGGGCGGTGGTCTTGGCCACGCTGGGCGGGGAGTAGAAGATGGTGTCCACCGCCTCGAAGAGGGGGTAGTACTTCTCGTACTTGCCGCCCTTGTGGAAGTGCGGCTCGAGGTTGTCGAGTGTCTGTCGGATACCCATCATCAAGCCTCTTTCTCGATCGTGGTGAGGTTATCGCGCAGGATGGGACCGTATTCGTACTTGCCGGGGCACACGTAGGTGCACAGGGCGAGGTCCTCTTCATCGAGCTCCAGACAACCCAGCTGCATGCCGACCTCGATATCGCCGACGATCAACGTGCGCAGCAGCTGCGTGGGCAGGATATCCAGCGGCATCACCTGCTCGTAGGCACCCACCGGCACCATGGCCCGCTCGGAACCGTTGGTGGAGGTGGTCGGCGCATAGTCCCTGAGCCCCAGGAACTTGGACAGATAGATGCCCATCACCGAGTGGCGATTGGCCCCCGGCGACATCCAGCCCATGAAGACGCGCTGATTGCCCTCCTCGAGGAGGCTGACCTGGTTGTGGAAGCGGCCCAGGTAGCGCAGGCTGCCCTCGGCGGTGAAGCCGGAGAACACCGAGCCGGAGATCACGCGGCTGCCTTGCGGATCGACCACCTCACCGGCCAGCAGTTCCTCGGTGCTGGCCCCGAGCCGGGTACGCAGCAGTCGAGGCTGCTCGGCGCGCGGGCCACCCACGGCGATCACCCGAGCGGTGTCGAGCCGGCCTTCCACGAGCAGCTTGCCGAAGGCGATGACGTCCTGGTAACCGATATGCCAGACCCGCTTGTGCAGGCCGACCGGCGACAGGTAGTGGATATGGGTGCCGACCAGACCGGCGGGATGGGGGCCGCGGAAGGTCTCCACCTGGACGCCGTCGACATCGCCGCCGGGCACCTTGGCGTCGGGGGCGGTGCACAGATAGACCTTGCCTTCGGTCAGCCGCTTCAGCACCTTGAGGCCCTGTTCGAAGGCTTCCGGCTGCTCGTTGATGATCAGCGCCGGATCCCCGCTCAGCGGATGGGTATCGATGGCGGTGACGAAGATATCGGCCGGTGCGGCATCCAGTGCCGGGGTCCGCGAGAAGGGACGGGTGCGCAGCGCCGTCCACAGGCCGGCGGCATTGAGCTGCTCGACCACGGTGTCACGATCCAGGCGTTCCAGGGCGTCGGCCCCATGCGCGGTGAAGGCTTCCGCCTCTTCGCCGCCCTCATCGACCTTGATCACCACCGAGAGCAGCCTGCGCTTCTCGCCGCGGTTGATGGCGACCACCTCGCCGGCCGCCGGCGCGGTGAAGCGAATGCCCTCGATTTTCTTGTCGGTGAAGAGCAGCTGGCCCAGCTTGACTCTGTCCCCCTCCCGGACCTCCATGGTTGGCTTCATGCCAACGTAGTCGGTGCCCAGGACTGCCACGTGACGGACCGGCCGCGCATCCTCGATGCGCTGCTCGGGCGCTCCCGTGATGGGGAGATCCAGGCCTAGTTTGACTTCGATCATAGTCTCGCCCAGTTTCGGATCTGATTTTGCAGGAAAGGGGTTCGGCAGACGTGCGCGACACGGGATAGCCTGGCATTGCGCCCTACCCGGTCTCAGCCACGGCCTACGAATTCTTTTCTTATCAGAAGGTTAGTAGTTCGGCCCGAACATGGCAGGCCGTCCCAAAAACGCGAGCATTATAAAGAGATATGCGTCGAAAGGCCACATGCCCTAAGTCGCAAATAGGCGCCATCGGGTCGGCCCCGATGGGCGGGAGAGGCGAGGAAAGCGACCGCCCCGGAGGGGGGGCGGTCGGCGACTACGACCTTAGTCGCAGCCCTGGGGAGTCACGATGTCCTTTAGTCACGGCGCCCTTTAGTCACGGTCTTTGGGGAAGGCCAGGAAGCTGACGTTGGACATATGCTGAAGGATACGCACCACTTGGCAGCTGTAACCGAACTCGTTGTCGTACCAGGCGTAGACCACGGCGTTATTGCCATCGACGATGGTGGCCTTGGCGTCGACGATACCGGCGTGACGGTTGCCGACGAAGTCGGAGGAAACCACCTCGGCGGAATCCACGTAGTCGATCTGCTTCTGCATCGGCGAATGCAGGGCCATGCGACGCAGGTAGTCGTTGAGGGCCTCGGCGTCGGTGGCCTGATGCAGGCGCAGGTTGAGAATCGCCATGGAGACATTGGGGGTCGGCACGCGGATGGCGTTGCCGGTCAGCTTGCCGGCCAGCTCCGGCAGGGCCTTGGCCACCGCCTTGGCGGCGCCGGTCTCGGTCAGCACCATGTTGAGCGGCGCGCTGCGGCCACGACGATCGCCCTTGTGGTAGTTGTCGATCAGGTTCTGATCGTTGGTGTAGGCGTGCACGGTCTCCACGTGGCCGTGCTCGACGCCGTAGTGGTCGTTGAGGGCCTTGAGCACCGGCACGATGGCGTTGGTGGTGCAGGAGGCAGCGGAAACGATGCGGTCATCGGAGGTGATATCACCGTGGTTGACGCCATAGACCACGTTCTTGATATCGCCCTTGCCCGGAGCGGTCAGCAGCGCCTTGGCGGCGCCCTTGCAGGCCAGGTGCTGGCTCAGGCCGTCCTCGTCGCGCCAGATGCCGGTGTTGTCGACCACGATGGCGTTGTCGATGCCATAGGCGGTGTAATCGATCTCGCTGGGCGAGTCGGCGTAGATCACCTTGATGACATTGCCGTTGGCGGTAATGGTGCGCGCCTCCTCATCGACACTGAGGGTGCCGGAGAAAGGCCCGTGCACGGAATCACGACGCAGCAGGCTGGCGCGCTTCTCCAGGTCCTTGGCGATATCGCCACGGCCCCGCACGACGATGGCACGCAGGCGCAGCATATTGCCGCCGCCGGCCTTCTCGATCAGGATCCGTGCCAGCAGGCGGCCGATCCGCCCGAAGCCGTAGAGCACCACGTCCTTGGGCTCGCCGGTGCTGCCGTTACCGCCATGCCCATCGACGATCTCGGCGAGCTCACGCTTGAGGAAGGCCACCACGTCGGTCTCGCCGGAATGCTTGAAGGCCACCGCCAGCTTGCCGATATCGACGTGGGCCGGGCCCAGGTTGAGGTCGACCATGGCCTTGACCAGCGGGTAGGTATCCTGGACGCTGAGCTCGGTGCCCTCGACCTTCTTGACGAAGCGATGATCCTTGAGGATGCGGATCACGCTCTGGTTGATCAGCGAGCGCCCGAACAGCGAGGAGACGATGTTGTACTGGCGATAGAGCTTGCCCAGCAGGGGAATCATTTCCTCGGCAAGGGCTTCGTTGCTCTGCCATTCCTCAAAGACGGTGTCGAGCTTTTGCTGAGTCACGGGGGCCTCTCTTGGTTACGGCTTGGGGTCGTCGGCGGCGTTTCTGAAATCAGGAGCGCTGCGAACCTGGCACGAACTCGCGTGCATAAACATTTGTTATTATCCCGGGCCAACGGCAATGCAGCAATTGCTGGATGGTCGCACCCGTTGTAGGGCAATTACAGAAAGTGCCCCTTGACTACAAGCGTGATTTCGGCGTGCCACCGTCTTTCCTGGCTGTCGACCCCATCTCAACCGGACCGGACACGACACGACCCATGCCCCACTTCTCGCCCCTCGATCCGCCCCAGCCCAGCGGGGCCCGCGACACCCTCTACTGGCAGGCCCCCCAGGGCAGTGCCCAGGCCCTGGGCCTGGCACGGCTGGCCGATAGCGCGCCGCTGCTGGTGATCACCGCCGATACCGCCGCGGCCCAGCGCCTGGAGGAGGAGCTCGACTTCTTCGCCGAGGTGCCGGTGATGCCCTTCCCGGACTGGGAGATCCTGCCCTACGATGCCTTCTCGCCTCACCAGGACATCGTCTCGGCGCGGCTGCGCACCCTGCGCCGGCTACAGCAGGTCGACCGGGGCATCGTGGTGGTGCCGATCAACACCCTGATGCAGCGCCTGCCTCCCACCGACTATGTGGCCGGGCGGGTGCTGAGCCTCGAGGTGGGGCAGCGCCTCGACCGGGAGAGCTTCCGGGAGACCCTCTCCCGGGCCGGCTACCGAGCGGTGGAGACCGTTTTTGAGCCGGGCGAATACGCCCTGCGCGGCGCCCTGATCGATCTCTTCCCCATGGGCAGCGAGGCGCCGCTGCGCATCGACCTCTTCGACGACGAGATCGACAGCCTGCGTCACTTCGACCCGGACACCCAGCGCAGCCAGGACAAGATCGACGCCGTGGAACTGCTGCCCGCCCACGAGTACTCCCTGTCGCGCGGCGCCATCGCCTGCTTCCGGGAGGGCTTCGAGACCCTGTTCGACGTGGACCCGCGCCAGTGCCCGCTCTATGTGGACGCCCTCAAGGGCATCCCCTCCCCCGGCCTGGAGCAGTACCTGCCGCTGTTCTTCGAGGCGACGGCGAGCCTCTTCGATCACCTGGCCGAAGGCACCCGCGTCGCCCTGCTGCCCCAGGTGTTCGAGGCCGCCGAGCACCACTGGGCGGCCATCGAGAGCCGCTTCGAGAACCTCGGCGTCGACCCCAGCCGCCCCCTGCTGCCGCCGCATCGGGCCTTTATCCCGGTGGCGGAGCTGTTCGCCGCCATCAAGGCGCGCCCCCGGGTCGCCCTGGTGGAGGACGCGGACCACCCCCACGCCCGGATCTCCCATACCCAGGCGCCACCGGTGGTGGCCATCGACAACCGTGCCCAGCATCCCCTGGCCGCCCTGGAACGCTTCCTCGATGACCAGGCGACCACCCGGGTACTGCTGGTGGCGGAGTCCCGGGGACGCCGCGAGGCCCTGGAGGAGCTGCTCGCCCCGCTGCACCTGGAACTGCCCCACCTGACGGGTTGGCGGGCCTTCCTCGAGGCCGACGGCCGCCTGGCGATCACCGAGGGGGGGCTGGCCAGTGGCCTCTGGCTCGACGAGGGCATCGCGGTGCTCACCGAGACCGAGCTGTTCGGCGAGGTGGTACGCCAGAGCCGGCGCCGCGAGAAGGCCACCGACGACAACGAGCTGGCGGTACGCCACCTGGCGGAACTCAAGCCCGGCGCCCCGGTAGTGCACCAGACCCATGGCGTGGGGCGTTACCTGGGCCTGGAGACCCTGGAAGCCGGCGGCCAGGCCGCCGAGTTCCTGGCCCTGGAATATGCCGACGGCGCCAGGCTCTATGTGCCGGTGGATAGCCTGCACCTGATCGCCCGCTACGCCGGCGCCAGCGACGAGGGGGCCCCGCTGCACCGGCTGGGCTCCGAGCAGTGGGAGAAGGCGCGGCGCAAGGCCGCCGAGAAGATCCGCGACACCGCCGCCGAGCTGCTCGATGTCTACGCCCGCCGCGAGGCCCGGGAGGGCTTCGCCTGCGACTTACCCGCCGAGGAGTATGCCCGTTTCGCCGCCAGCTTCCCCTTCGAGGAGACCCCCGACCAGCGCGAGGCGATTCGCGCGGTGATCGGCGACATGACCTCGCCCCGGCCCATGGATCGGGTGGTGTGCGGCGACGTCGGCTTCGGCAAGACCGAGGTGGCCATGCGCGCCGCCTTCCTGGCGGTGCATTCGGGGCGCCAGGTGGTGGTGCTGGTGCCCACCACCCTGCTGGCCCAGCAGCACTTCGAGAATTTCCGCGACCGCTTCGCCGATACCGCGGTCCAGGTGGAACTGATCTCGCGTTTCACCGGCGGCAAGGGCCAGGCCGAGGCCCTGGAGCGCATCCAGGAGGGGCGCGCCGATATCGTTATCGGCACCCACAAGCTGCTCTCCAAGTCGATGAAACTGCCCAAGATGGGCCTGCTGGTCATCGACGAGGAGCACCGTTTCGGGGTCGCCCAGAAGGAGCGCCTCAAGAGCCTGCGCGCCGAGGTGGATATCCTCACCCTGACCGCCACGCCGATCCCGCGGACCCTGAACATGGCCATGAGCGGGATCCGCGACCTCTCCATCATCGCCACCCCACCGGCGCGACGGCTATCGGTGAAGACCTTCGTTCAGCAACGCAACGAGCCGGTGATCAAGGAGGCGCTGCTGCGGGAGATCCTGCGCGGCGGTCAGGTCTACTTCCTGCACAACGAGGTCAAGACCATCGAGGCCGCCGCCGAGAAGGTCCGCGAGCTGGTCCCGGAGGCGCGGGTGGCGGTGGCCCATGGCCAGTTGCCGGAGCGCTCCCTGGAGCGGGTGATGTCCGACTTCTATCACAAGCGCTTCAATGTGCTGGTCTGCTCCACCATCATCGAGACCGGCATCGACGTGCCCACCGCCAACACCATCGTTATCGAGCGCGCCGACAAGTTCGGCCTGGCCCAGTTGCACCAGTTGCGCGGCCGGGTCGGCCGCAGCCACCACCAGGCCTACGCCTACCTGTTGACGCCGCCCCCCAAGGCCATGACCCGCGACGCCCTCAAGCGCCTGGAGGCGATCGGCGCCGCCGAGGACCTGGGCGCCGGCTTCACCCTGGCCAGCCACGACATGGAGATCCGCGGCGCCGGCGAACTGCTCGGCGACGAGCAGAGCGGCCAGATGGAGACCATCGGCTATAGTCTGTATATGCAGATGCTCGACCGGGCGGTGAAGGCGATCAAGGCCGGCAAGACGCCCAATATCGAGGCGCCGCTGGACGATGGCGTGGAGGTCAGCCTCAATCTACCCGCGCTGATCCCCGAGGATTACATGGCGGATGTACAGCAGCGGCTGATCATGTATAAACGCATTGCCAGCGCCGCCGACGAAGCCGAACTCAAGGAACTGCAGGTGGAGCTGATCGACCGTTTCGGCCTGCTGCCGGCGCCACTCAAGACGCTGTTGCGCCAGACGCGCCTGCGTCAGCGGGCCGAGCGGCTGGGCATTCGACGCCTGGAGGCGGGCGCCGCCCGTGGCCGAGTGATCTTCGCCGCGGAGACCCGGGTCGACCCCATGACCCTGGTGGGGCTGATTCAGAGCGATCCCCGCCACTACCGCCTGGAGGGTGCCGACACCCTGCGCTTCGAGGCGGCCATGGAGGACGAGGCGGCACGCTTCGCCGCCGTGGAGAGCCTGCTCGATACGCTTAACCGCAAGACGCAAGCCGCATAATCCGGGGCGGCCAGGAAGGCCGCCCATGATGGCAAAGAATAGGAATTGACCATGAGACCGTTATACCGGGGCCTTGCCCCCCTCTCCCTCTCCCTCTCCCTGGCCCTGCTCGCGCCCGGCCTCGGCTGGGCCGATGAGCTGCCCCGAGGCCACCATCCGCTTCCCGAACAGGGCGATGTGATCGGCGAGGTACGCACCGTCACCGCCGAGGAAGAGGACACCCTGCTGGATATCGCCCGACGCCATAATCTCGGCTTCGACGAGATCCAGCGCGCCAATCCGGGAGTCAGCCTGTGGTATCCCGGCGAGGGCACCGAAATCGTCTTGCCGTCGCAGTTCGTGCTGCCGGATGCCCCCCGGGAAGGCATCGTGATCAACCTCTCGGAGCTGCGCCTCTACTACTACCCGGCCAATGATCCGAGTCGCGTGGAGACCTACCCCATCAGCGTGGGCCGTGACGGCTTCTCCACCCCGGTGGGCGTGACCCGCACCACCGTCAAGGTCAAGGACCCGGCCTGGGCGCCGCCCCAGTCGATGCGCGAGGAGGCCGCCGCCCGTGGCGAGCCGGCCCCGGCCATCGTGCCGCCGGGCCCCGACAACCCCCTGGGCCGCCATGCCATCCTGCTGGGCCTGCCCAGCTACCTGATCCATGGCACTAACCAGCCCGACGGCGTCGGCATGCGGGTCAGCCGGGGCTGCATCCGCATGTTCCCGGAGGATATCGAGAGCCTCTACGAGCGCGTGCCCAACGGCACCCGGGTCAATATCGTCGATCAGCCCTTCAAGGCGGGCTGGGATGGCGACACCCTGATGGTGCAGGCCTATCCGGCCCTGGAGGAGAACGAGGCGAGCTTCGAGCCGGTACTCAATGCCCTGGAAGTGCTGAGCCGCGCCTTCGGCGACGAAGAGCCGCCCATCGACTATGCCCAGCTTCGCCAGGCGGTGGAGCAGCCCAGCGGCCAGCCGGTGGCGGTGCTGCGTGAGGCCGAGGAAACGCCCTCGCCCCCCGAGGCGGAACCCGGCCCCGAGAGTATCTATGAGGTGGTCGAGGTGGCCCTCCACTGATTCACTCCCATAGAAACCCATAGGCCCCGCCTCGGCGGGGCCTATGGGTTTCTCACTCTCGGAGAGCGGTTACTCCCGGGTCATGGGATCGGCCTGCCGCTGCAGCAATGACGCCAGTGGCTCGGCGAGCCCCAGCAGGGGACCACTGCCCCACTGATAGCCCAGGCCGCGCACGCAGCTGAGACGATCGGCATTGTCGAGCTCGGTCACGATTACCCTCACGCCCAGCATCACCGCCGTCTCGCGGATGCCCTTGAGCAACAACACGGCCCGCTGATTACCGGGCAGGCCCCGCACCAGATCCCCGGGCAGGCGAAGTACGGTCAAGGGCAGGCGCAGCAGCGCCAGCAGTTCGGCGCCCCCCTCTCCCCCTTCGATGGAAAGGCCCACCCCGAGCTCACGGAGTCGATGCAGGTTCTGCAGGGCAACGTCGCTCGGCGGCAGCGACAGCCCGTCCACGCACAGCTCGATGCTGCCGTGGGGCACGCCCCGCTCCTCGCAGCGGGCCTCCAGCCAATCGCAGAACATCGGCGACTCCAGGTGCTGGGCACTGATCGGGAAGCTCCAGCTCAGCCCCGGCATCGGCGCTCCTTCGCCTAATTGGCGCAGGCCGGCGCTGAGCAGGTAGCGCTCGAGCCCCAGGATTTCCTGGCTCATGCGGGCCAAGGGGCGCCAGGTCCCGGGCGCGATGACTCCCCAGCGAGGATGTTGCCACTCGAGCTGAAAACTGCCACCGGCGAGTCGCCGATTGCCCAAGCGATAGCAGGGGTTGACCCGGATCAGGAACTGCTCCGCGGGATGCCGGACTCCTCGGCCGAGCTCATCCAGCAGGGCCGCCTGCTGGCTGGCCGCCTCCAGCTCGCCGGGACGGAACCAGCGGGGGCGTCGCTCACCATCACTCAATACCCGGTCCGCCGCGCTGGCCGCCGCCCGCAGCAGGTTACGCGGGCTATCCCCCTCCCCCTGGCTCTCGACCACCCCCAGTCGCGGCAGCAGCAGATGCCGCTCGCCGCCCAGCTCGATACTGTCATTGAGTCCCCGCTGCAGACGCTCCACGAAGAGCCGGGCCTGGGCCTCATCGGTGAAGAAGGCCATGATCGCGAAGGCGCCACCCTCGAGACGCGCCAGGTAGGCCTGGCCACCCACCAGCTTGCGCAGACGCCGGGCCACGGCGGGCAGCAGCCGATTCACCAGGGCAGGGTCCTGGGACTCCTCCAGTTGGGCCAGCCGATCGAAACCGACCCAGCAGAGCTGGAAGGGGTACTCCTGGTGCAGGTAGCGATTCATGCGTGCCGCCAGGGCCGGCCATTCGGGGAGCCGAGTGCGCTCATCCAGCTGCAGCAGGCGTCGACGCCGACGGCGTCGCACTTCCGCCCAACCGGCCACGAGCAACAACAGCAGCGCCAACACGCCGGCAGCCAGCGCCACGCCGACGAGCCAGCCTCCACGCCGCTGACGCTCCGCCAGGGCCTCACTCATACCGAAGGTGGCAACGCCCTGACCGGCGACCCGTTGGCGCTGGGTATAGTGAACACGGGGCACGGCGGCCGCGGGCTGCACGCCGCCCCCTTCCTCGGCCAGGGCATCCAGCAGTTGGCTGGCCGCCGCCGCCTCATCGACGATGACCCCACCGAGGCAACCGGCTTCCAGCCAGGCCGGATCCAGGCACCAGAGGTGCCAGCCCTGGCGACGCAGCACATCCGCTCGCTGCCGTGTCTCGGGGGTGGGAGACGCCACCAGGAAGCCCATATCCCGCACCACCTCGCCACTGGCGAGGCGGCGCTCGGCCCACGGCAAGGCATCACGACCCAGCCGCTCCCAGCGCAGCCGGCGCCCGGCCAGCTCGGTGCTCCCGGCAATGGACGGAGACAGCGCGGCGGCCTCACCCTCTCCCCAGAGCACCAGGGGGGCATCCTCCAGGTGGGCGACCCAGGCGAGGCTGCGTTGCAAGACCGGGCGCAGGTCCACCAGGGGTATGTCCTGCTCGACGAGCCAGTCACGATGCTCGGGATCGAAGGCCCCATAGGCCACCGCCGCCATCGCGCCCAGGGAATCGGCATGGCGCCGATAGAAGGCCACGGCGGGGTCATGCAACAGGATGACACGCAAGGCGGACATGCCGCGGGCCAGGGCCAGGGCCTGCTCCGCCGGCAGGCCCCGCCCGCCCTGGTTGCGTAGATAGGCTACCTCCACCTGACTCCCCCGCGCCTCGATCTCATCGACCAGCGCCTGCACCAGGGTGGCATCCTGACGATGGCCGGGGCTGCCCGGGGCGATCACCAGGGTCTGATGGGCGGCCAGGGCCTGACCGCCCCAGCCGAGGAGAAGTAACAGCAAACCAAGAGCCGACCGACAATACTTCATAGGCTGACCCGAGAGCGTATTATTGAACTACTCAAGTCAGGAATAGTGACCCCGAAGAAGTCCTCAATTACCGGCAGGGGAAAGGCTTCCTGATTCATCTGCAAGCAAACGACAAGTTCCCTCTCCTTATCAGGGAAAAATTCGCCCTCGTCGCAGCGAGCAATCAGCCCCTTGAACACGGCTCTCTCACTGACCAGGTCTTCGACCAGGTTGCCAATGGCCGCACCCTCCGGCAAGCCGCTATCCTGACGTTCCAGGGCAATTGCCGACCGGGCCGCCTCACCGCTAAGGCGGTTCAGGTCATTCAGCGCGACGAAGTAGATGCTATAGCTGATGATCCCATAGAGAATGATCAGGAATAGCGGAAAGATCAGTGCAAACTCGATGGCCACGGCGCCTCTTTGCTTGCGATTGTCGGCGAATCGTTTCATAGCACCAGCTCCGCGCCCTGGTTACCGGGCTGATAGTTGAGGATCTCTACGTCAGCGCCAGAAACATTGAGGCCCAGTTGCTGCAGCAAAGGCTCCAGTACCTGGGTGGCCAGGATATCGGTCAGTACTCCTTCGAGGACATCACCCACCAAACTGACCACGGGTGTGACCAGCCCCCCCAGGGGAACCCCCAATACATCGATACCGAGATCGATCTCATCCAGCGCCTGGGTAATCGCCGAGGTCAGATCGGAAGAGGTGCCGGTAAAGGTGATTCGATAATCCTCGGGCGCCTCGGCCGGCCAGGCCCCCAGGCCCGGCCGGGGCGACATTATGCTGCCCCCCCAGCTTTGTTCCAGGTCGGCGAGCCAGGTCTCGAGGTCGTCTTGCCAACTGATGGTGCTGCCACCCTGACTGATCTCCTCATCTAGCGTAGGCACGACTCCTAACAGGCTTCCAAAAGAGCTCAATAAATCATCTAACAACCCACTAGCTGCATTCACCACCCCTCCAATCAAGGGAGAGTGCTGCCCAATGCCAAGTGACGAGGTAATTCCAGAAGCCAGTCCAACTTCACCCAGGTCGGAGACCCGGGTACCGAGGATATCGATATCCAGATCCAGCTTGATATCCGTCGGCTGCTGATAGGCGGAGACCATCAGTTGGTGACTCTCTCCATCCGGCTCGACCTGATCGATGCCGGCGCGGGCACCGGCCGCCAGCACCCCCAGGCGAATGCCGACATCCGCCAGCAGGGGGACATTCACATCGGCGCCGATCCCCAGTTTGACCTGCGCCGTACGCGCCTCGGTCCGCCACTGCCCCCCGCAGGCGCCCTGGGAGCCATCGGCGCAGCCAATCGGGCCGATGGCGATACGCGGCGGCTCGATCACATCGAGCACCACATCAAGACCACCCAGCAGGCCGAGATCGACGCCCAGTTCCTCGACATCGATAAATTGGCCGTTACCCACGAAGGCCATGGCTTCGAGCAGCGACAACAGCCCTACCTGAGCATCCAGGGCGCTCTCTTCGGCGGCAGGGTCGACCAGGATAAGTTCGGCGAGCTCGACGCTATCCAGTCCCAGGTCAATAAAGAGGTTGATCGCATCGGCAAAGAGGTCGACTCCCGCCGACAACGTCGAGTCGGAGACGTTATTGTCCCGACTCAGAGTTTGTAGCTCACTGATATTGGCCAGTTGCGCCAGGTTGAGGCTGACACCATCGATAAGCCCGCTGGCCGTGCCGGCGTCGGCGGCCAGGTCGATCAGCTCGTGCAGGGACACGGAGGCATTGGCCAGCCCCTCGTACCCCACCGCCGACACATCGAGGCCTGGCAAGATGGCGCCCAATAGGCCGCTGCCATCGGCGCTCAATAACCGGGATCCCACGCTGAAGGAGGCAATATCACTGGCTGGGCGCTGGGCCGTGGCAGTCGCCTGCATTTCCACCGTCGTAGTACCCAGCACAGATTCCACCAGGCTGGCCCGAGTCGCCAGGGTCGCGGTGACCTGGAGCGCATTGCGTCCGGCGATGCCGGGCTCGTAGTTGCGCCCCTCAACATCTGCGCACTCGATCAGCGTCTGGCCATCAGGAATAGGCGTAAACTCGCGAAGGGTATAGGCACTCCCTTCCTCCCCTCGGGTCAGGCGACAAAGGCCACCCAGCCGCGGGGCTTCCATCGCCCATTCCCGCTCGTAGCCCTCCTCTTCACTGCCGACCTCGAAGCCATTGCGGCTAGCGGCTTCCTCGAGGGTGGCTTGACCGATACCCGCCAGGCTCTCCTCGGCCTCCGCCACCACCGTCAAGGCGGTCAGGTCGACGACCCGCTGGAGGTTCTGCTTCTCCAGGTAGAGGCGACCGGTATCCAGGGCCACCACGACGCAGGCGATCAGCAGAAACATGACCAGGGCGGCCATCAGGCCAATGGCCCCCCGCTGGCGGCGGGGACCCGCTTCCCTGCGGTAAAGTGTCATGGCCATGCCCCGTTACTCGCTGGTAAAGCGAGTGTCGATATAGCGTTCGGGAATCGGGTGAGAGAAGCTCTCCAGATAGCGCCGGTAGATGCGCGCCTGGACGTCCCCCGTCACATACTGCCGATGCGGCGAGGCCAGTTGCTGGCTGCGCTGCAGCGCCAGCATGCCCTGCACCGAGCGGGAGCCGGTGGTGACCCGAGGCGCCGTTTCACCGTCGCGGGTGATGGCCCCGGCCTGCGGTGAGACCGTGGTGTCCTGGGCCAGTGCCGAGCCGCCCAGGCTCATGCCAAGAACAAGCAGGCAGAAAGCGGAGATCTTGGTGAATCCGTTCATATGACTAACCCCTTGCGTACGCTGGTATCGTACCGTCAGTTGTTGGTTTCGAGTTGGCGTAGCTGCGCCAACAGGGCGCTATCCACCCCGTAGCGACGCGCCATGCGCTCGGCCTCGTCCTGGCGGCCCTCCTGCATCAGACTAAGCACCAGGTTGGTGGCCGCGTTACGCTGGCCTTCATCGAGTTCGAGAGCGGTCAGGAACTGCTGGCGAGCCCCGCGATGATCCTGACCCAACAGCAGCAGATAACCGAGGTCGTTACGGATCCGGGCATCCGCGGGACGCCGATCCCGGGCCGACTGCATCAACGCCAGGGCCTCGTCGAGCGCGCCGCGGCTTGCCGCATTCAGGGCCAGGCCCCGATAGGCATCCGCCGCCAGGCAGGTGTGGCGCAATTCCCCATAGACGCGGTCCGCCAGGGCTCGCTCGTCGATACGGCGCAGGGCCTCGGCCCGCAGCAGCTTGGCATCCGGATAGTCGAAACCGTAGGTATCGAGATAGGCGAGCGCGGCCCGGGGACGTTCGTCGTCGAGTTGCTGGCGAATCATCGCCAGCTGGACCCCCACTTCGCCCCCGTAATGCGCCCCACAGGCCCCCCTGACCTCATTGGGTGATTCACTGGGCACCCGCGCATCGGAGACCAGGGTCGTGGTCGTGGTACAACCGCCCAGCAGGGCCACCATGAGCAGTGGTGAAAGGCGGTGAAGGTAGCGTCTTGCCAGCATGCTTAGCTCCCCAGGGCATCGAAGAGCCCACCCAGATTGACCACCGCCGGCCCGGTCAGCACGATCAGCAACGCCGGAAAGAGGAACAGCATCATCACCAGCGACATCTTGCCGGAGAGCTTGGTGACGACCTCCTGGATACGCGTGCGGCGGCGATCGCGAATCAGCGCACTGAGCGAGATCAGCGACTGACGCGCCCCGCCCCCGGAAGCCGACACCTGGGCCAGCAGCTTGAGAAGGTCCTGGAGGCCCTCGCAGCGCTGCACTTCGGCCAGCGCCTCCAATACCTCTTCCCGGGCCTGGCCGGCCTCGATGCGTTGCAGGGCCAGACGCAGCTCGCGTACCGATTCCGGAGCGATCGGGCCGAGGTTGATGATCAGGCTACGCAGCACCCCTTCGAGGGTCATGCCGGCATCCCACAACATGCGCGTCACCTGGACCACCATCTCCACCTCTTCCTCGAGGCGAGCGGTGCGCCGGGCACGACAGGCCTTGATCCACCACCAGCCCAATACGCAGGCCAGCAGGCCGAAGGCCACGCCGCCGAGGCCGGCACGCGACCAGGGCTGCCCCTGCTGCCAGCCATAGAGAGTGCCACAGGCCGCGGCCCCCAGGGCCACCAGGAGCACCGCCCCCATGATCTGGACCTGAGCGCGGGTGCCGATAAAGCCCGCCTGACGCAGGATCAGCGCCAGTTCGGCCAGCCAGGGCCGCCGGCTGGCCTGCTGACGCCATAGGCTGCGTCCGCCGCCCAGCAGACGGGACTCGAGATAGGCATGATGACGCTGCATGGCCTGCTGCCCGGCCGCGTTCGGTAGCGAATCCCGCTCGCTGCCATGAAAGTCCCACCCCGGCTCCCCGGTTTCCCGTTGCGCCTGGGCCGTCTCGCGGTGTGCCGCCAACCAGCAGACCCAGGCCGCAAGCAGGAGGGTCAGGGCGCCCAAGATAAGAAATACCGCCATTCGCTTGTCCCTGCCATATATGGCGCCTGTCCGGCGCTCTGGGCTCCGTACGAAACCTGTCTGCGCTCGCCGACTTTTCGTACAAAACCTCGGTAAATCTAGATCGAACGCAACATCCGCCAGAGGGTAAAGCAGCCCCCCAGCTCCAGCCCCAGGGCGACCCACAGGGCCGCCTGGCCCCCGGGACTCTCCAGCATCGGCGTAAGAAACTCCGGGTTGCTGACCAGCATGAAACCGGCCAACGCCACGGGCATGCCCGCCAGCACCACCGCGGTGACTCGGGTCTCACCGGTCAGGGCCTTGAGCTCCCGACGCCCCCGCTCCTGCTGGCGCAGCAACTCCACGAAGCTACCGAGGATCTCCTTGAGGCTGCCCCCGTGCACCTGATTGACCTCCACCGCCGTGGCCAGCAGGTCGAACTCATGGATCTTGAGCAGTTGCGCCTCGCGTTGCAGGCCCTCATGGAGCTCCATGCCCAGATCCCGGCGTACGGCGATACGACTCAGGGCATCCCGCAGGGGCAGCGGCACGCGCGCCACATTGCGCCGGAAGGCGATCTCCAGGGTCGCGCCCACGCCGATCTCGCGAACCACTTGCTCCATGAAATTGGGCAACTGATCACGAATCTTCTGACGCAGGTGCTGGGCGCGCAGGCCGAGCCCGAGGTTGATCACCACCAGGCCGCCCAGCACCAGCAGCGCACCGAGACGGTTGCCGAACATCAGCAGGATGCCGAGTATCGCGACCAGCAGCAGCCCGCCGACCAGGAGCAAGCCCCGGCCGCTCAGGTGGATACCCGCCGCCAGCAGGTAGTCCAGCACCACCTCCTGCAGGGAGTCCCTTGGCAGGCGTCGCCGGCGGTTGGGCAGGCCATCCCCTCCCAGCGCCTTGTCGCTCTGGTGCTCGGCGCTCTTCCACAGCAACCCGGCGGCCACCAGCAGCAGCGCCATGGTAATCAACCATAACTGCCAAGGGCTCATGCCGGCTCCTCGATCCGCTTGCGCCAGTCGATATCGACACCGAGCCGCCGATCATCGCGATGATAGAGGCGCTTCAGGGCCACCTGCCCGCCCTTGAGGCCTTGCACCTGCTGCACCTCCACCACATGGCGATGCCCGTGGGCGTCCCGGGTGATATGTACCACCAGATCCAGGGCCGTGGCGATGATCTGGTTGACCAGGCCATCGGTGCCCTCGAACCCCGCCAGGCGCACCATCATCTGCAGGCGCACCAGGGCATCCCGCGCCGAATTGGCGTGCACCGTGCTCATGGAGCCCAGGTGGCCGGTATTCATGGCCTGCAGCATGTCCAGGGCCTCGTCGCCCCGACTCTCCCCCAGGATGACCCGGTCGGGTCGCATCCGCAGGGCATTCTTGACCAGTTGCCGGGCACCGACCTCGCCCTCCCCTTCGCTATTGGGGGCGCGGGTCTCGAGGCGCACCACATGGCTATTGCCCAACTGCAGCTCGGCGGCATCCTCGATGGTCACCACCCGCTCGTGATGGGGAATCTCACGACTGAGGATATTCAGCAAGGTGGTCTTGCCGGAGCCGGTGGCCCCGCTGATCAGGATATTGCGCCGCTCACGAACGGCCTGCTGCAGCAGGCTCATCAGGGGGGCGCTCAGCGCATCGCTGGCGATCAAGTCCTCTGCCGTCAGGGCCTCGCGACGGAACTTGCGGATCGACACGCAGGGACCATCGAGGGCCAGCGGCGGAATGATCACATTGACCCGGGAACCATCCGGCAGACGCGCATCGACCATGGGGCTCGACTCGTCCAGGCGCCGCCCCAGGGGGGCCAGCATGCGCCGTACCACCCGCAGCACATGGGCATCGTTGAGGAAGCGCTCCGGCACCTGACTGAGGATGCCGTCCCGTTCCACGAAGATCCGCCGCGGGCCATTGATCAGGATATCCGAGATGCCATCGTCACGGAGCAGCGGCTGCAGCGGGCCGAAACCGGTCAACTCATGCAGCACTTCCCGGGTCAGGGGCTCCAATGCCTGGGGCAGGAGCATCAGATTGCGGGCATCCAGATACTCGCGAACCAGGCCCTCGACCCGCATCAGCATCGCCGTGGGCTCATCCTCCAGGAGCCCGTTCTCGTCCTCGAGCCGCTCGATCACCGCCTGATGAAGGTCGTTCTTGAGGGCGGGATCGTCCGCATCCACCAGGGTGCGCTTGGTCTCACCGCGGCCACGCTGGAATTGTTTCAAAGGCATGGTTTCCCCCTTAACGTGAGAAGCCGACCTCGCCCAGACGCTCGATGGCACGGGCATCCTGCGGATCGAAGAGCAGCTCGAGGAAAGTGGGATCATAGCGACGCAGGGTCTCGCCGGGCAGGTCATCGAAGGTGGTGCCCGCCGCCATCGGCGCCACCAGGTGTGGCGTGACGATCATGATCAGCTCCTTCTCGTCTCGCTCGAAGCGGGTCGAGCGGAAGAAGGCCCCCAGCACCGGGATATCACCGAGCCCCGGAATCTTGTCGACGTTCTGCAGGGTGTTGTTACTGACCAGGCCGCTGATGATAAAGCTCTCGCCATTACCCAACTGGATGGTGGTATCGGTGCGCCGCACATTGAGTGCCGGCACCTGAACCCCTCCCGACTGGATACTGCGGGTAAAGTCGAGCTCACTGACCTCCGGGGCCACCTTGAGCATGATGCGATTCTCGTCGAGCACTGTGGGGGTCAACTGCAGGCGAATCCCGAACTCCTTGAATTCCACCGTTACCTCGCCATCGCGACTGCGCGCCGGGAAGGGAAATTCGCCGCCGGCCAGGAAGGTCGCGCTTTGCCCGGAGAGGGTCACCAGGCTGGGCTCGGCCAGGGTATAGGCGAAGCCGTTGTTGCGCAGGGCGCTGATGGCGCCGAGGATGCCCCGGTTGGCGTTACCGCCGATAATCGAGAACCCGTCGGACAGGGGCGGCACCAGGCTGCCGTCGTTGATAAAGGCCGAGGAACTGCCGGTATTACCGATGGCGAACTGGGTATTGCCGCCATTATCGCGGCCGAGGAAGAAGCCGGCGGACTCCAGGCGACGGCGATTGACCTCGATCACCCGGATATCGGCCTGCACCTGCAGCGGCCCCACCTGGCGGCTGGCATCCACCAGCGGCTGGCCCTCGAAACGCTCACGGGCCTGGGCATGGCGATCCAGGCTCGCCGTATCGCCGATCATCCGCGGCACCCCCGAGGCCTGGCTGAGCTGATATTCCCCCTCCAGCCCCAGGGAGCCGCTGGGCGCTACCTCGATCCGATAGAGGCGCGGCTCATTGGCGCCCTCGAACCAGACCCGCAGCGAGGTCGCGCCGCTAGCCAGGCCGGTGATCAAGAGCTCACGATCACTCGCCAGTTGCGCATTGGCGATCTGTCCCGAGCCGATGGCGGTGCGTGCCACCGACTGGGGCAGGGACAAGCGCTGCTGGTCGCCCACCACCAGGCCGATAATACGATCGCTGGGGGGCGTCACATCCGCCTGGGCGGCCAGGGCCACCAGCAGGATCGCCAACAGGAAAACGCTGCGAGAGAAAGAAGCATATGCCGTCGAGATAGACATGCATCAACATCCTTATAGGCATAAGACCATGCCGAAAAATAGTCTGGATAGATCAGTTGCCGGGCACCTGCACGACCCGAGTCTCACCACCCACATGCTGGATCACCTGGCGTCCGGAGGGTGCGCCTGAGCGATGCGGTGCCGGAGAGGAAGCCGCCGGTGGGCGCCGCTCCCCGGCCTCGACCCGAGTCAGTTCCTGGAAGAGCACGGCGGGCCCCATCTCCTCTTCCGCTTCCTCGTCGGCGCCGGCTTCCAGGGAGGCGCGCCTCAGGCCGGGCAGCCCATCGGGGACAAGCCCGTTGTCCCGGGGAGATGCCAGCCCTTCGGCCCGTTCGCTGGCCCCGATCACCGCCAGGCGCAGGCGACCGGTGGTCTCCGCCAGCAGCAACCGAGGGGCCTGATCCTCGTCCAGGGCCAACACCGCGGTACGGCCGCTACGCTGGGGGCCCTGATCGCCATCGGCGGGCATGCCACGCAGGTCGGCCCCGAAGCTCAGCACCTCGACGTCCCGAAACAGCCGTCGTGCCAGCTGTGCGCGATCCTGGCCATTGGCCTGGGCATAGTAGAAGACGTCGACGCGATCCCCCGGGGCGATAAAGCCACCGCCACCGATCACCTCGTCGATGCTGACCGCCAGGGCCCGCTTGCCGGCCGGCACCGCCTCGGCCAGCAGCCCGCCGAGGGCGAAATGCTCGGGGCGCAGGATATCCCCGGGCGCCAGGGGGCGAGTCAAGATACGCCCCTCCACCTCGGAGAGGTCGGCGAAACTCTCCACCACCTCTACCGGGTAGTCGACGGTGCGCAGCAGCGGATCCCCCGCCTCGGGGCGAGCCTCGAGGCGGGTACCGATATCGAGCCGCTTGGCGGCGGTTAATACGGGAAAGCCGGGGAGGGCCGCCTCTTGCGAGGGCACCTCCACCACCGGGGCCGGCTCCATGGCCGGCGGCAGGTCTCGGGTCAGCTGCCAACCGGCGAAGGCCAGGCCGATGGCAATCGCCACCAGGACGGCGGCGATACCCTTAAGTAGATTGGGGGACATACGCATTTCCCTGCGAGTTGATTGACCCTTTTATTAATTACCACCCTCAGGTGGAGCCATCACCTGAACCGGCATTAGTCAATACATCCGAAACGCGCTGGAAGAAGGATTCAAACCCGCTAAGAATGGTTTCCCCCCCCAAGAAAAAGATACCCAAGGCGATTACCGCCGCAATTACCACATACTCGATCGCACTGGCCCCCTGCTGCCGGCGAAATTTCGGGCGATTCAGCTGCATGGCCACGGCGCCACACTGGGTAAATCGGCTAGTCTTTTCGATCAGTTTTTTCATGGTTACCACTCCCTGCGTTAACCAATGCCCCTTATTGGTGCGGGGCTATTTTCTGCATTACCACCCCAAAGTGGTGCTTTTCTTGACGCCCCGCCATGCCGAAGCGAAACGAAGCGTCAACGGACTCCTCGACGATCGCGCCGCCGGCCGCCATCTTCTAGCCGCCCAGATTCCAACTGATCCGGGCATTGATCCGGCCATCGCGGCTATCGGTATCCAGGTCCCGATCACCGATGGGCTGAGCATATTCGATCCCCAGGCGATAGAGGCTACCCTGGCTTAGCTCGAATCCCGCCACCGCCGAGGCGATCTCATGCTCGGTATCCCGCTCGTTGAAGCGCGTGCGGGCGCCGTCGATCAGCAGGTAAGGCTCCACCGACCCCAGCCAGTCGCTGGCCACCGGCTGCAGATAGCGCAGCTCGATCTCGCCGGCGACGCCGTAGTCGCCTTCCGCCTGGCTATCGCCATAGCCGCGGCCGAAACGGTTGCCGCCGTAATTGCCCTGCTCCGGCGACGGCAGGGTGTCATTGGACCAGAAACCGGCGACGCGGCTGGTCAAGCGCCAGCGGGGCCCCAGCCGTTCCACCCAGCGTGCCTGACTTCCCAGGCGGGTAAAGTGCAGGTCCTCCGGCTGATTGACCGACACGAAGGCGCTGCTCAGGCGGTTACGGTTGCCCCCCAGGTCGACCCCCTGGCGAAGGTCTCCGCGCCATTCGAGGATGCGCTCCTGGCTGGCCCGCTGCAGGCGGGTATTGAGCTCCAGGGCGGAGAAATTGAGGCGTCGCTCCAGCAGGGACAGCCCCTCCTCGACGAACAGACTGCGCTGATGATGGTGATCGACCTGGCCACCAAGGTACCAACTGAACTCCCGCGACAGGTACAGCGGATAATCGAGTCCGGCACGATAACGCTCGGTGATCTTCTCCTCCCGTGCCTGCTCGTTGCCCAGCAGGCTGACACCCGTCGGTTCTTCGGTTTCGAAACGGCTACCCGCGAGGCTGAGGCGCAGGTCATCGGTGCCCAGTTCCTGCTGGTACTCGGCGGCATAGAACTCATCGTCACCATCGATCGGCAACAGGGCCGCCAGCGACAACCGCTCGGCGTAACGGGTATTGGACTGCAGGGTCAGGTTGGCCAGCAGTTGGATATCGTCTTCATCGCCACCCTGCAGCGAGAGGCCGCCATCCAGGGCGCGCATGCTGCGCTCCTCCACTCGCAGGGTCGTTCCGCCACTGGGCGTGCGCGGCACCGGCGCATTGATCGCCAGTTGGGCTCCCGGGATCCTCTCCATCAAGGTGGTGTAACGCTCGAAAGTGGACCGGGTCAGCGGGCGCTCATCGATGATACGTTCGGCGAGACGCTGGACTCGACTGGCCACCGAGGCCTTGTCGATGGCGATCTCGGTACGAGCGATATAGCCCTCGACCACCACCACGGTGACCACGCCATTGCGGAAGTTATTGTCGGGTAGATAGGCATAGGAGAGCGGATAGCCCGCGTCCTGATAGCGACGCGTGATCGCCTCGACGGCATCGATCAGCTCGCCCACGGTCACGCGCTGTCCCAGCATGGGACTCATGCCACTGGCGAGATCATCGAGCTCGAAGACGGTACCGCCACGAAAATCGAGATGAGATACCGAGACCTGAGTTTCGCGGCTGATAGCACCCGCGACCTGAGGCAGAGACACTTGAGTGGCGGTACGTCGCTCCGAGGCCTCGCGCATCTGCTCCAGCCCGGGCACCTGGGTGGGTTGTCGCTCATCCACCAGAGACGGGGAGTCGCTGGCATGGGAGGTAACAGCCAGGCTCATCAGGCCAGCTGCCGTGATGGCAAGAAGCGGAGATCGTGCTGCATTGGCGGCGCTTGGTTGCGCCAGTCCTTTGATTGCGTTCATATATCCTTTCCCTGGACCAGTGGCGCTCTTCGGCACCCACTATAATTATTCTTTGCCTTGATTGTAAGTTAGTATCTACCAAAGAATAGCGACTCACACCAGCCCTACTGTCAAGAAATGTCCGGCGGTCGACCCTGGCTGGCTCCGGGGGATTGCCCCCGGAGCCAAGTGCCACGATCTTAGTCGCTAGCGCCGGACGAACCGCCCAGCAGACCACCACCCCCCAACAGACTGCCGGTCAGGCCATCCACGGTGCCGGTCACCCCACCCAGCAGCCCATCCTCGCTACCGAGCAGACCACTGGTCAGGCCGCCCACCAGCCCCTCATCACCGCCCAGCGAGCCGCCTTCGTCGCCTAGCAGGCCATCGGTCAGGCCCTCCACGGTGCCGGTCACACCACCCAGCAGGCCATCCTCGCTACCGAGCAGGCCGCCAGTCAGACCATCCACGGTTCCGCTCTCACCACCTATCAGGCCACCCAGCAGGCCGCCTTCGTCGCCGAGCAGGCCACCGGTCAGGCCATCCACGCTCCCGGTCACCCCACCCAGCAGGCCGCCTTCGTCGCCGAGCAGACCACCATCACCGCCCAGCAGGCCGCCGGTCAGGCCATCCACGGTTCCGCTCTCACCACCTATCAGGCCACCCAGCAGGCCGCCTTCGTCGCCGAGCAGACCACCATCACCGCCCAGCAGGCCGCCGGTCAGGCCATCCACGGTTCCGCTCTCACCACCTATCAGGCCACCCAGCAAGCCGCCTTCGTCGCCGAGGAGGCCACCATCACCGCCCAGCAGGCCGCCAGTCAGACCATCCACGGTTCCGCTCTCACCACCTATCACCCCACCCAGCAAGCCGCCTTCGTCGCCGAGGAGACCGCCGCCACCGCCCAGCAGGCCGCCAGTCAGGCCATCCACGCTCCCGGTCACCCCACCCAGCAGGCCGCCTTCGCCGCCGAGCAGACCACCGTTACCGCCCAGCAGGCCACCTTCCAGCAGGTCAGAAGCCTCCCCGGCAGTCAGCAGGCCACCGGTATCGGCCACCAGCTGCCCCACGCCGCCTAGGGTTCCACCGGGACCACCCAGCAGCGGATCCCGACCGCCCAGGGTGTCACCCAACATGACCACGACACCTCCCACCTCGTTAAGCAGGCCATTGGCGACCGGCCCAATCACCAGGGCATCCCCGAGCTGCTGGGTCGTCCCTTCCACGGAGAGCAATACCGGGCGCACCACCCCCGTCAGCTCGGTCGTAAGGCCGGCCAGATGGCCATTTTCATCGGTCAGGGTGAGCGTCAGTGAGTCGCCCAGGGTCGATACCGTGGCCCCAAGTTCTCCCACCGTCTGACCCAGGGTGGTAACCAGCCCCGTGGCTTCATCCACTTGCATCAACACCGGCAGGGTATTCAGCGCGGCCACGGTATCTCCCAGGGTGCCCACGGCGTGACCGGCATCACCCACGGTGCCGGTAACACCACCGAGAGTCGTCCCCAGGGCATTGTCATTGGTGACATAGCTACCCAAGCCATCCCGCAGGCCACTGGCCAAGGTATTTACCCCGCTCCCCAAATGGACCAGCACCTCGCCACCACCATCGGTCATCGAGCCAATCAGCGGAAGCTCCTGCTGGCTGATCCCCTCACCGAGCACGGTAACGGTATCACCTGCCCCATCGCCGGCATCAGCGGTGTCCTGGACCATCCTCTCCAGTACGGTAAGGCCAGCCTGGTCACCATCATCGCCGCCGCCGTTATCGCCGCCGCCATCATCGCCACCGCCGCCATCATCGCCGCCGCCGTTATCGCCGCCGCCATCATCGCCGCCACCATCATCGCCGCCGCCGTTATCACCACCGCCGTTATCACCACCGCCGTTATCGCCGCCGCCATCATCGCCGCCGCCATCATCGCCGCCGCCGTTATCACCACCGCCGTTATCTCCCCCATCCGCAATACCGCCATCACTCGAAGGCAATGTTAGTGTTGAACTCCCGCTGCAACCGGCCATTGAAATAGCAGCGACAAGCACGGCCAGGGGAAATAGACGAGTTCCTTTAATATTCATGGCAGTTTCCTTTGAATGACATCCCTATCCTTCGCCGAGCAGCTCACGGACTCGACGAAGAACAACAGCAGCATATTTATTACTTATTATTTATATCGCCAAGAATCAGAGATCTCTTACAAGAGACAGGATCAATAGCCCAAGCGAATCACCAGCCAGAAACTTACAGCGACAGTGATATTCAAGGGCAAACCATCAGGCTCTCTGACTCGAAGGCACGAAGAGAAGAGGTGGCGGAGTCACTCCGCCACCTCTTCCATTTATCACTTCCCTCCAAGCAATCCCCCGCCGAGCAGCCCCCCGCCGAGAAGGCCATCATCGCTACCCAACAGACCGCCGACCACTCCATCCACGGTATCGGTCACGCCGCCTAGCAGACCGCCTTCCACACTCCCTTCCACACTGCCTTCCGCACCTCCTTCCACGCTACCGCTAACACTGCCGGTCACGCTGCCCAGCAGGCCGCCGCCCACTAGCCCCTCATCACCGCCTAGCAAGCCGCCTTCGTCGCCAAGCAGGCCGCCTGTCAGGCCATCCACGGTACCGGTCACACCACCCAGCAGGCCAGCATCGCCGCCGAGCAGACCACCGTCGCCATCCAGCAGGCCACCAGTCAGGCCATCCACGGTGCCGGTCACACCACCCAGCAGGCCAGCATCGCCGCCGAGCAGACCACCGTCGCCATCCAGCAGGCCGCCGGTCAGGCCATCCACGGTGCCGGTCACCCCGCCCAGCAGGCCAGCATCGCCGCTGAGCAGGCCGCCGTCGCCATCCAGCAGGCCGCCGGTCAGGCCATCCACGGTGCCGGTCACCCCGCCCAGCAGGCCAGCATCGCCGCCGAGCAGGCCGCCGTCGCCATCCAGCAGGCCACCAGTCAGGCCATCCACGGTGCCGGTCACACCACCCAGCAGGCCAGCATCGCCGCCGAGCAGGCCGCCGTCGCCATCCAGCAGGCCGCCGGTCAGGCCACCTTCACCGCCCAACAGGTCGCCGGTCAGCCCACCCAGCAAGCCTCCATCATTGCTCAGCAGGCCACCCACGAGCCCGGCCTCACTGCCCAGCAGACCGCCATCCAAGAGGCCTCCATCGCCCCCCGCGGTCAGCAACCCACCGAGGTCGCCCACCAGGTTGCCGGCACCGGTTACCGTGCCACCCAGGCCGGCGAGCTGTGGGTCCTTGCCACCCAGGGTCCCTCCCAGGTCAACCACCACGCCGCCCACTTGTCCCAGCAGGTCATTGGCCACCGGCCCCACGATCAACGCATCGCCAAGGTGTTGCGTGGTGCCCTCGACAGAAACGAGAACCGGGCGCACCACCGCACTCAGCTCACTGGTCAAGCCGGCCAGATGGCCATTCTCGTCGGTCAAGGTCAGGGTCAGCACATCACCGACGCCGGTCACGGTTGCCCCCAGGTCGCCAACGGTCTTGCCAAGCGTCGTCACCAAGCCGGTAGTGGCATCGACCTGCATCAACACAGGCAGGGTGTTAAGTGCTTCGACGGTATCGCCAAGGGCCCCCACGGCCCGCCCGCTATCGGAGACGGTACCGGTGGCACCGGCCAGCGTCGTACCCAAGGCATTGTCGTTCTCGGTAAAGCTGCCCAGTCCATCCCTCAGGCCGTCAGAGAGGCTGTTAACGCCATCCCCCAGATGCACCAGGACCTGGCCTGTGCCGTCGGTAACACCACCGACCAACGGGATCTCCTGCTGACTCAAGCCGTCGCCGAGCACCACGACGCTATCCCCCAGCCCCTGAGTGACATCGCTGGTGTCTTGAACAACTTGCTCGATACTGCCACCGGCCACCTGACCATTATCGCCGCCGCCGTTATCGCCACCACCGCCGTTATCGCCGCCGCCGTTATAGCTACCGCCGCCGTTATCGCCGCCGCCGTTATAGCTACCGCCGCCATTGCCACCACCGCCAGCGCTATCGTTTCCACCGCCCGGAACGGTCAAGTTGCTACTTCCGCTGCAACCGGCAAGAGAGATGGCGGCCACCAGGGCAGCCAGAGGAAGAAGACGAGTTCCCTTCGCACGCATAACGCTATCCTCACTGATTCATTATTGGGGGTTTTGCTGTGAGCTAAGCGTATGCCGACATCGCGCCATTCAGAAAGGCACGGGACAAGAAGTTGAGATATGGCTTACACGCCAGAGAGAGGAGGGACTACGTCACTCCTCACAGTTAGGTCATGGTATTTTCCACCCACTAATTATCAAATAAAAAAGCAATGACTGCTTTGCAGTTCCAACAACCCTCTCGCTCCTGTGGAACCACACCTCCTGAGCTCCTTAACCAGTATCTCCTTCAAGTGCCGAGAGACTCGGCCTGCCAGAAAAATGAAGAAAACAAGACGAGTGGGTGACAAGTGTCCAAAAAGACAGAGTCAATAATCCTATGATGCTCGACGACAGAGTAACCGCCGAGATTCGCGCTGCAGAACTCTGGCTGGACAATACCACCACCCAGGCCTGCACCATCAGCGAGCTGGCCACTTACCTGGGCTATTCGGAGTCCCATATCCGGCGGCATTTTCTCCGGCACTTCGGCATGGGACCGGCCCGCTACCGCAATACCCTTCGCCTGGAGCGGACGGCCAGCCTGCTGCTTCGCAGCCGTGCTCGAGTCATCGATATCGCCACGAGCTGCGGGTTTCGTAGCCACGCCATCTTCAGCCGCGCCTTCCAGCACCACTTTGGCATCAGCCCCTCGGGGTTTCGTCGCCGTCATGACACGCCGGCGACAAAGGGTCCGCACCATACTGTCAGCGTGGCGCAACGGCCAGCCATCTCCCTATGGGCCATTCGCCATTATGGCCTCCCTAACCCCCCGTCACTACCGCACCTATGGCAGCAGTATCGAGGCATCCCCTCCACCCCCAAGGCGCCCCTCCTGGAAGGCGCCGCTTTCCTGCTGCCGGATGACCCCGCTATCACCCCGAGGCATCGTCAGCGCGTCGATATCGGACTCCAGGGCACCCATCCCTGGCCACCGAGCCCCTATCACCGCCGCCTCACCTGCCCCGGCACCCTGGCCGCCTCGATAGCCTTCGATGATCTGGCGCTGCTGCCCATCCTGCATGCCTATCTACTCGATCACTGGTTGCCTCACCAGCCATGGGCCTATAACGCCGATCCCGTGCGAGTCATTCAGCATGGGCAGCCCCAACACTTCGAGCTGCAGCTGCCCCTCGACCGCGGCGAGCCCTGAGCCATCAGACGCATAAAGCAAGACCCCCTGCCGAGGCAGAGGGTCTTGAACAGGCGGGATGCCTGAAGCAACGCACCGGGATGCCAGTGCCCTGCTGGTACAAGCATTACTTGTACATGGAACGCTCGAACATGCGGTTCATCTCTTCACGGTTCTGCTGAGACATCTGCAGGGCCGCTTGAGCGTCACGCTGAGCCTGGTTGGCGGTGTTCTGAGCCTGGGTGGCGATGCTGCGAGCCTCGGCCGCGTCGGCCTGAGCGGACTCGGCAGTCATGCGCACTTCTTCCAGGGCGCTGGTAGATGCACAGCCAGCCAGGATGGCCAGGGAGGCTGCAGCAGCGGTCAGCTTCAGAGTGCTCTTGAGGGTCATAACGTTCTCCTTGAGGGTCTTCCTTGGTTTAGCCCGGGTCGGACAAGGTCCGATTCCCTGGGCAGGTCTGCTTGCCACCGAAGCGAGTCATCTCGCCTTCCACTTCGGTCAGCGTGACCATAACGGCCAAGCCGTCTTAGTCAAACGCCGTTTTATTATAGACGTAGTGCCTTTGTCTACTACAGAAGTTCTTGGTTTCACGATCCTTAGCCTAGCGGATCACTACCCGCGTGCCAATGTCGACCAGTTGCGACAGGCGCTCGATCTGCTCGTTGGTCACCGCCACGCACCCCTGGGTCCAGTGGAACTGCTGATGGATGCCGGGATCGCCCTCTCCCAGGCCATGGATGCCGATATAGCCTCCCAGGATGGTGTCCTGGGGAGGACGACCATGGCGTCGCAGGTAGGCGAAATAGTCGTCGTACTCTGCCCGGCTCATGACCCCGGCATTAAGGGCATCGCGGGCATGCCAGGGGGTCGGGTAGTCGAGCCCCATGAAGATATGGAACGGGCTCTCGAAATTGAAGCGATCGATGTGGAATTCCCCGGTGGGCGTGCGACGGTCACCGCGGGTACGGATGGGTGCCGCACCGGCCCGCCCCAGAGAGACCGGATGCATCCGCTCCAGCTCGCGATACCCGCGGTAGACGAAAAGAGTGGAGCTACGATCATCCACCAATAGCCACAGTTCGTTGTCATGGCGCGGCGCGAAACGCTCCTCGAGATCGACCAGGCTGGCCTGGGCCGTCGCCATCAGCAGACACAGCACCCCCATCAGGGCGACGATGCGAAGCAGGTAACGCATTCGAGACTCTCTTGCAGTAATAGAAAGCGGACCCGGGCGCTTCGCGCCCGAGCGGAATCACCGCGTATCCTATCACCCTCCGGGCTCAGGTCACTCCGCTTTTCCCTTCAGGGGAGACGATAAAGTGATTGTTGAGTAGCCGCGTCTTCCCGGAAAGCACCATCTCGGTCTCATCGAAGGTGAAGGTCTCGATGGCCTCACGCTCATTGGCCAGAGGGCGGTGCTCATGAATCAGGGCCGCGGCACAGCGCTCGCGCATGGTGTAATAGACCACCCCGATGCTGTAGCACAGTTCCTCGTTATCACCCAGCTTGGCGAGCCAGCGCTCACGGGTCTCGTGGTGAGCAATGGCGTAGTTCACGTTGCGCGACTCGCCAATATAGATCAGCCGATGCAGGGAATAGTCGCCGGTCGCCGCATCGTACTCCCCGCCATAGACACAGAAGACTCCCCCATCGTTAGGGATCTCCGTGCGATTGGCATCCCGCCAATAGCCAATCAACTCCAGCGAAAGATACTGTCTCGACATAACCTTCTCCTTAGGCCCAGAAGCGATGGGCGCCATGCTAACGCCCCCGGACGGGCGCTCTCCTTTTATCCCAGCAAAGCTTGGTCAAACGCGCCAGCCAGTCCCTCAACCCTTTATCACCCCCGCGCACCCAAAACGACGCCGCCGCCCAGAAGGCGGCGACAAGATCACGCAGGCGGGCAGGACGGGTCAGTGCAGGGTCGCCGGCAACGCCTGGACCTCTTCCTCGTCCCCTTCCACCAGATGACTGCGCGACAGGGCATGATCGATCATCTCCTGTGCCACCTCGAAGCGGGCGCGGCGCAGCAGCTCGGCGGCCTCCTCGGAGAAGCGGATCCTCACCAGAGGCTCGCCCTCTCCCTCAGCGCTGCGTAGCACGATCTCGCCATCGGCGAGCTCGACGATTTCCAGGACTGCGGTATCGGACACCCGAACCTCCTCAATTCGATAACAATAGAAAGCGGCCATGGCAAATCCATGGCCGCTAACGTCGCTACTAGCCTAACATTGTGGCTCGGTAGCGACTAGCGGCAATCTCCCGGGGCGGAGGCGCCCGTCAGCCGAACAGGCCCTGGCTCCTCAGGTAGTCGTCGTAGCTGCCGCTGAAGTCGATGATCCCCGACTCGCTCATGTCGAGGATGCGGGTGGCCAGCGAGGAGACGAATTCCCGGTCGTGGCTGACGAAGATCAGGGTCCCCGGGTAGTGCTCGAGGGCCAGGTTGAGCGCCTCGATGGACTCCATGTCCAGGTGGTTGGTGGGTTCGTCCATCAGCAGCACATTGGGCCGGGTCAGGGTCAGCTTGCCGAACAGCATGCGCCCCTGCTCGCCACCCGAGATCACCTTCACCGACTTGCCGATATCGTCGCTGGAGAACAGCATGCGGCCCAGGGCACCGCGGATCACCTGCTCGCCGCCGTCGGTCCACTGGGCCATCCACTCGAACAGGCTGGCGTCATTGGCGAAGTCGTCGGCGTGATCCTGGGCGAAGTGGCCGAGCTCGGCGCTATCGGTCCACTTCACGCTACCGGCCTGCGGCAAGAGTTCACCGGCCAGGGTCCTGAGCAGGGTGGTCTTGCCGATGCCGTTGGGGCCGATGATGGCGATGCGCTCGCCGGCCTCCACGGTCATGCCGAAGCGCTCGAACAGCGGCGCCTCACCGGGGTAACCCTGGGTGACCCCTTCCACGTTGACCGCGTTGCGATGGATCTTGCGGGCCTGCTCGAAGCGGATAAAGGGGCTGACCCGGCTCGACGGCTTGATCTCCTCGAGCTTGATCTTGTCGATCTGGCGCGCCCGGGAGGTGGCCTGCTTGGCCTTGGAGGCGTTGGCCGAGAAGCGGCTGACGAACTGCTGCAGCTCGGCGATCTGCGCCTTCTTCTTGGCGTTGTCGGCGTGCTGCCGCTCGCGGGCGGCGGTGGCCGCGGTCATGTAGTCGTCGTAGTTGCCCGGGAACAGCCGGATCTCGCCATAGTCCAGGTCCGCCATATGGGTGCAGACGCTGTTAAGGAAGTGGCGGTCGTGGGAGATGATGATCATGGTGCTGTTGCGCGCCGTCAGCACCCCTTCCAGCCAGCGGATGGTATTGATATCCAGGTGGTTGGTGGGCTCGTCGAGCAGCAGCACGTCGGGGTCGGCAAACAGCGCCTGGGCCAGCAGCACCCGCAGCTTCCAGCCCGGCGCCACCTCGCTCATGGGGCCGGTGTGCTGCTCGAGCGGAATGCCGAGTCCCAGCAGCAGCTCGCCGGCGCGGGCCTCGGCGGTGTAGCCGTCCAGCTCGGCGAAGCGCACTTCCAGGTCGGCCACCGCCATGCCGTCTTCCTCGCTCATCTCGGGCAGCGCATAGATGCGTTCCCGCTCGGCGGCCACCTGCGAGAGCTCGGCATTGCCCATGATCACGGTGTCGATGACCCGCTCGTTCTCGTAGGCGAACTGGTCCTGGCGCAGCTTGCCGAGCCGGGCCCCCGACTCGACCATCACCTGGCCCGAGGAGGGCTCCAGGTCGCCGCCGAGGATCTTCATAAAGGTGGACTTGCCGCAGCCATTGGCGCCGATCAGGCCGTAGCGATGGCCGTTGCCGAACTTGATGGAGACGTTCTCGAACAGGGGCTTGGCCCCGAACTGCATGGTGATATTGGCGGTGGAGATCAAGGATAAGGGTCCGGTCGATGCATAGAGGGCCGCGATTGTACCGGTTATGGCCGCCCGACACACCGGGGAGCGCCCTATACAAGGCTATCGCGACTGGAATGGCTGAGGGCGCCCTTCAGGCATGCCAGCCGCGCGAGCCCGCTACCACTCCTGGCTGGTCTCGCGCAGGGCGGGCAGCAGTGCCTTGAACTCCTTGAGACACCCGGCGAGCTCCCGGGCCAGGGGCTCGCCGGCAGAGGCGGCGATCAGGCCGCCCGCCGCCTCGCGTCGGGCCGCCCCCTCGACCCCATGCAGGGCCTCGAGGCGCACCAGCAGCACCGCCAGCCAGCTCTCGGGACGCTCGGCCAGGGCCCGCAACTGGGTCAGCTCCGCCACGGGCTCGTCGCCATCGAGCAGTTCGCGCCAGTCGTGGTGCTCTAGGCGAGCATGCTCGGTGACCTCCCGCAGCAGCGAATTCAGCGCCAGCTCCAGGGTCGCCAGGGCGCCCTCCTCCAAGGCGCGCCGCCGCGCCTCCTCATGCTCATCGACCTCGGCCGGCGGCTGAGTCAGCAGCAGTTCGGCCTGGTAGAGCAATTGATTGGTACGGCCCGCCGGTGTCATAGGTGCTCGCCCTCCACCCGCCACTTGCCGCCCTCGAAAAAGGTGGCCTTCCAGCCGCTGGCCTTGCCGCTCTTCTCGGTCAGGGTCATTTGCGCTTGTCCCCCACCTGCCACTTGCCGCTCTCAAAGGCAGCCTTGCCGCCCTTCTCGGTCAGGGTCATTTGCGCTTGTCCTCCACCTGCCACTTGCCGCCCTCGAAGGTGGCCTTCCAGCCGCTGGCCTTGCCGCCCTCCTCGGTCATCACGTACTGACTCTTGGTCTTGCGGGAGAAGCGGATCTGCGCCGGGCGACCATCCGGGTCTTCGCTGGGCGCCTTGAGCAGGAAGTGATACTTCTCGGGCAGTTCTTCGGCATGAGCCTTGAGCTCGCGCACCAGGGGCGGGCGGGTCTCGCGATTCTTGGGGAACTGGCTGGCGGCCAGGAAGAGGCCGCTGGCACCGTCGCGCAGCACATAGTGGTCATCGACCTTCTGGCAGGCCAGCTCCGGCATGGGGATCGGGTCCATCTTCGGCGGCGCCACCTCGCCGCTCTTGAGCAGCTTGCGGGTGTTCTTGCACTCGTCGTTGGTGCAACCGAAGTACTTGCCGAAGCGACCGCTCTTGAGCTGCATCTCGGAACCGCACTTGTCACACTCGATCACTGGCCCCTCGTAGCCCTTGATGCGGAACTTGCCCTGCTCCACCTCGTGACCGTCGCAGTCCGGGCTGTTGCCGCAGATATGCAACTTGCGGGTCTCGTCGATCAGGTAGCTGTCCATGGCGGTGCCGCATTTGCCACAGCGATGCTTGGCGCGCAGCGCCTCGGTCTCGGCCTCCTCGTCGGCATCGGCGGCCACCGCCTCCTCGCCGGGGATCAGGTCGATGGTGGTCTTGCAGCGCTCCTTGGGCGGCAGGTTATAGCCGGAGCAGCCCAGGAAGACCCCCGTGGAAGCGGTGCGGATCTGCATCTTGCGACCGCAGCTGGGGCAGTCGATATCGGTGGGCACCGGCTGGTTGGGACGCATGCCATCGTCGCTCTCGGCCCGCTCCAGCTGACGCTTGAAGTCGGCATAGAAGGCGTCGAGGAGTTCCCGCCAGTTGCGCTCGCCCTCGGCCACCTGGTCGAGGCTGTCCTCCATCCGCGCGGTAAAGGAGAAGTCCATCAGGTCGCGGAAGGACTCCGCCAGGCGGTCGGTGACGATATCGCCGAGTTTCTCCGCGTAGAAGCGGCGGTTCTCCAGCTTGACGTAGCCGCGCTCCTGAATGGTGGAGATGATCGCCGCATAGGTGGAGGGGCGGCCGATGCCGCGCTTCTCCAGCTCGCGCACCAGGCTGGCCTCGGTGAAGCGTGCCGGCGGCTTGGTGAAGTGCTGCTGGGGATCCAGGGTCACCAGGTCGAGCGGCGTCCCCTTGGCCAGGTCCGGCAGCGACTGGTCCTCCTGCTTGCCGGCAGGCTTCATCACCCGGGTATAGCCGTCGAACTTGAGCACCCGGCCCTTGGCCTTGAGTTCGTAGCCCTGGGTCTCGACGGTCAGGGTGCTGGAGAGATACTCCGCCGGGGTCATCTGACAGGCCACGAACTGACGCCAGATCAGTTCATAGAGCCGCTCGGCATCGCGCTCCATGCCAGAAAGGTCGGTGGCCTTGCGGGTCACCTCGGAGGGGCGGATCGCCTCGTGGGCCTCCTGGGCCCCTTCCTTGCTGGCATAGCGATTGGGCGACTCGGGCAAGTAACGCGCCCCGAACTCCTCGGTGATATAGTCCCGGGCGCTGGCCACCGCATCCTGGGAGAGGTTGGTGGAGTCGGTCCGCATATAGGTGATATAGCCCGCCTCGTAGAGGCGCTGGGCCAGGGTCATGGTCTTCTTCACCGAGAAGCCCAGGCGAGCGCTGGCGGCCTGCTGCAGGGTCGAGGTAATAAAGGGCGCGTTGGGCTTGGAGCGGGTCGGCTTGTCCTCCCGGGCGGTAATCGCCAGGCTTGCCTTGCGCAGCGCCGCGATGCGCTCCAGGGTCTCCGCCTCGGAGGTGGGGCGGAAGGCCTTGCCGTCCTGACGCACCAGCTCGAAACGGATCGGCGCCTGTCCCTCGGCGGCCAGGTCGGCATGCACGTCCCAGAACTCCTCCGGCACGAAGGCGCGGATCTCCCGCTCCCGCTCGACGATCAGGCGCACCGCCACCGACTGCACGCGGCCGGCGGAGAGGCCCCTGGCCACCTTGTTCCAGAGCAGCGGCGAGACCATGAACCCCACCACCCGATCGAGGAAGCGCCGCGCCTGCTGGGCCTCGACCCGCTCCATCTGCAGCTTGCCGGGGTCCTTGAAGGCCTCCTGGATGGCGTTCTTGGTGATCTCGTTGAACACCACCCGCTTGTAGCGGGACGCATCGCCGCCGATGGTCTCCTTGAGGTGCCAGGCGATGGCCTCCCCCTCGCGATCCAAGTCGGTCGCGAGATAGACGGCATCGGCCTTCTCGGCCTGCTTCTTGAGCTCGGCGACCACCTTCTCCTTGCCGGGCAGCACCTCGTAACGGGCCTCCCAGCCATGCTCCGGGTCGATGCCCATGCGCCGGATCAGTTGATCCCAGGCCTTGCGTTTCTTGTAGGTGGCCTTCTCCTCCGGCGACATCTTGCGGGTCGCCGCCGCCTGGCGGGCGCGCTCCTTGGGATCCGTGGCACCCTTGCCGGAGCCGCTGGTCGGCAGATCACGAATATGCCCCACGCTCGACTTAACGACGAAGTCGTTGCCGAGATACTTATTGATCGTCTTGGCCTTGGCCGGTGACTCGACGATGACCAGTGACTTGCCCATAGTGCTCCACTTTCTATGTGCCCGAGACCGGAGGGTCCCGGCATCGATCCCTCGCCGAAGGGCTCTTCGACGGAAAAATGCGCTTACCCTACCCCAGCCGGCCCCTTCACGCCAGGCCCGCCGCTTTCTGAACCTAGCCCCCGGAATCGGGCCAGGCAAGCGGCGGACGATGTCACCTCATCGTCATCCATTCGTTACAGACTCCCCCGGCACCCGCTGAGAGGCCCTTTTCACCGAGCGTCGAGCATGGTCTACTGTGATGTAGTAAAATCACTACATCACAATCATCGAGAATGACGGCGGTCCCGGCCAAGGTGCCCAGACCCCACCCCACGCAGATTCCAGAGGAGTCCTACCATGTCGATCGCCCATCCCCCCCTGCGCCGCACCAAGATCGTCGCCACCCTGGGTCCCGCCAGCGACCGGGAGGGCGTCCTCGAGGCGATGATCGACGCCGGCGTCGACGTGGTACGCCTCAACTTCTCCCACGGCACCGCCGACGACCACCGTCGGCGCCTGCAGGCGGTGCGCGAGATCGCCGCGCGCCTCGGCAAGAGCGTCGCCGCCCTCGGCGACCTCCAGGGCCCCAAGATCCGCATCGCCCGCTTCACTGATGGCGCCGTGACCCTCGACGACGGCCAGGCCTTCGTCCTCGACATGGCCATGGACACCGAGGCGGGTACCGCCGAGCGGGTCGGTTGCGACTACAAGGACCTCGCCGGCGACGTCGCCGTGGGTGACGTCCTGCTCCTCGACGATGGCCGCCTGGTGCTGGAAGTGACCCGCATCGACGGCCCCGAGGTGCACACCACCGTGACCGTCGGCGGGCGGTTGTCCAACAACAAGGGCATCAACAAGCAGGGCGGCGGCCTCTCCGCCGCGGCCCTCACCGACAAGGACAAGGCCGACCTCAAGACCGCCATCGACATCGGCGTCGACTACCTGGCGGTGTCCTTCCCGCGCAGCGCCGCCGATATGCAGGAGGCCCGCGAACTGCTCGGCGAAGCAGGCAAGGAAATCGGCCTGGTGGCCAAGGTCGAGCGTGCCGAGGCGGTGGCCGACCCGGAGACCCTGGACGGCATCATCCGCGCCTCCGAGGCGGTGATGGTGGCCCGCGGCGACCTCGGCGTGGAGATCGGCGACGCCCAACTGATCGGCGTGCAGAAGCGCATCATCAGCCGCGCCCGCAAGCTCAACCGGGCGGTGATCACCGCCACCCAGATGATGGAGTCGATGATCAGCGCGCCGCTGCCCACCCGCGCCGAGGTGTTCGACGTGGCCAACGCCGTGCTCGACGGCACCGACGCGGTGATGCTCTCCGCCGAGACTGCCGCCGGCGACTACCCGGTGGAGACCATCGAGGCGATGCACCGCCTGTGCCTGGGCGCCGAGCGCGAGCGCACCGCCCAGGAGTCGGGGCACCGCATCCACGAGGGCTTCTCAAAGGTCGACGAGGCGGTGGCCCTGTCGGCCATGTATGCCGCCAACCACCTGGAAGGGGTCGCCGGCATCGCCTGCATGACCGCCACCGGCTATACGCCGCTGATCGCCTCGCGCATCCGCTCCGGCCTGCCCATCATCGGCCTGGCCCATAGCCCCATCGCCCAGCGCCGCATGGCCCTCTATCGGGGCGTGGTCTCGGTGTTCTTCGACACCAGTGAGATGACCCCCACCGAGCTCAATGCCCGCGCCCTGGACGAGCTCCGGGCCCGCGGCATCGCCGGCCCCGGCGACCAGGTGATCCTGACCCGCGGCGACCATATGAACGCCCATGGCGGCACCAATACCCTGAAGATCCTGACCGTCCAGTAAGCGAGCGAGAGGAGGCCCCATGAGCGAATCCCGTCCCCGCCAGGCGCGCCGGCGCCGGCTACCCGAGCGCAAGCGCATCGCCCTGATCGCCCACGACGGCAAGAAAGAGGAGCTGCTGGCCTGGGCCGAGCGCTGGCGCGACACCCTGGCCCAACACGAGCTGCTGGGTACCGGTACCACCGCACGGCGGGTCGCCGAGCGGCTGGGGCTGGAGGTAGAGGGAGTGATGAGCGGCCCCCTGGGGGGCGACCAGCAGATCGGTGCACGCATCACCGAGCAGCGACTGGACCTGCTGGTGTTCTTGTGGGACCCCTTCGCTCCCCAGCCCCATGACCCGGACGTCAAGGCGCTGCTGCGCCTGGCGGCGCTGTGGAACGTGCCGGTGGCCTGCAATATGGCCAGCGCCGACTTCCTGCTGAGTTCGCCACGACTGGCCGAGGCGGTCGATATCGAGATCCCCGACGCCGACGACTGGATTAGCTCGCGAAGCTGAAGAACGCCCGCCACGGCGGCGTAAAGCAATACGAAGGGCGCCCCGTGGCGCCCTTCGCTGGTTTCACAGCAGCCATCCCGTCGTATCACGCCTCCCCGACGATCTCCACCAGCACCTCCCCCGGGGTGACCCGATCGCCCCGGACCACATGCACGGCGCCGACCCGGCCGGCCAGGCGCGCATGCACCTCGGTCTCCATCTTCATCGCCTCGGTGATCAGGATCGCCTGCCCCTCCTCGACCCGCTGGCCGACGCCCACCAGCACCTCGACGATGGTCCCCGGCATGGCGGTGGTCACATGTCCGGCGGTGGTGGCCCGGGCACGGGGCGCGGCGGTCGGGGCCGGCTGGCTGGCCCGCGGCTCGAAGACCACCGCCTCGGGCATGCCGTCCAGGCTCAGGTAGACCTGGCGACGCCCGCCCACGTCGCGCCCCACCCCGGTGATCTGCACCTCATAGGACTCGCCGTGCACGTCGATCACGAAATCGGTGGGCGGCGCCTCGGCCACCGGGCGGCGCGCGGTGCCGGCCTCCTCCAGGGACTCGGGCACCAGGCTGCCCTCCCGGCGCCCGACCAGGAAGTCGCGGCCGATATCGGGGAAGAGCGCGAAGGTCAGCAGGTCCTCCTCGCTCTCGGCCAGGTCGCCGATGGCCTCCCGCAAGCGCGGCAGCTCCGCCGGCAGCTGGTCCGCCGGCCGCCCCTGGGCCACCGGCTGATTGCCCACGGCGCGGCTGCGCAGGGCCTCGTCCACCGGCCCCGGCGCCCGACCATAGCCCCCCAGCAGGTAGCGCTTCACCTCATTGGTGATCGCCTTGTAGCGCTCGCCGCTGAGTACGTTCATCACCGCCTGGCTGGCGACGATCTGGGAGTTGGGGGTCACCAGGGGCGGATAGCCCAGCTCGGCACGCACCCGGGGGATCTCCTCGAACACCTCCTGGATCCGCGACAGGGCGTTCTGCTCGCGCAGCTGATTGGCCAGGTTGGACATCATGCCGCCGGGAACCTGGTTGAGCTGTACGCCGATATCCTCCCGGGTGAACTCGCTCTCGAAGCGGGCATACTTGGTGCGCACCCCGCGCAGGGTCTCGCCCACGCGACGAATCGCCGCCAGGTCCAGGCCGGTGTCCTGGGGCGTCTCCTGCAGGGCCGCCACCAGCGCCTCGCTGGCTGGGTGGCTGGTGCCGCCGGCGAAGGCGCCGCTGCAGGTATCCAGATGGCGGCAGCCCGCCTCCACCGCCTTGAGGTGGCACATGGCGGCGAGCCCCGAAGTGGCATGGGTATGCAGGTGCACCGGCACCTCCAGGGCATCCACCAGGGCCGCCACCAGCTCGTAGGTGGCGTAGGGCGTGAGCAGCCCGGCCATGTCCTTGATGGCGATGGAGTCGGCCCCCATGGCCACCAGTTGCTTGGCATCGGCGACGAAGCTGGCCCGATCATGCACCGGGCTCACCGTGTAGCAGAGCGCCGCCTGGGCGTGCTTGCCGCTGGCCTTGACCGCGGCCAGGGGCACCTCCAGGTTGCGGAAATCGTTCAAGGAGTCGAAGAGGCGGAAGATATCGATGCCCCCCGCCGCGGCCCGGGCCACGAAGGCCTCCACCACGTCGTCGGCATAGTGACGATAGCCCACCAGGTTCTGGCCGCGCAGCAGCATCTGCAAGGGCGTCCTGGGCAGCGCCGCCTTGAGGCGATGCAGCCGCTCCCAGGGGTCCTCCTTGAGGAAGCGCACGCAGGCATCGAAGGTCGCCCCACCCCACACCTCCAGGGCGTGGAAACCGATGGCATCCAGCTCGGGGCAAGCCGGCAGCATGTCCTCGGTGCGCAGCCGGGTGGCGATCAGCGACTGATGGCCGTCGCGCAGCACCACCTCGGTCAACCGCACCGGGTCGTTGGATTCACTCATTCGTCTCTGTCCTTACAGGCCCGCATGGGCGGCGATGGCGGCGGCGATCACCAGGGCCACCTCTTCGGGATGACGCTTGCTCGAATAGTCGAGCAGCTCCGGGTGGGCGGCCAGGAAGCCGGTATCGAAATGGCCCTCGCGCAGCGCCGGGTGGCGCAGGATCTCCTCGTAATAGGCCGCCGTGGTCTTGATGCCCTGCAGGCGCATGTCATCCAGGGCGCGCACCGCCCGATTGAGGGTCTCCTCCCAGGTCATGCCCCAGACGATCAGCTTGAGGCAGAGGGTATCGAAGTGCGGCGGCACCCGGTAGCCGGTATGGATGGCGGTATCGACCCGCACCCCGGGGCCGCCGGGGGCATAGTAGCGGGTGATGCGCCCGAAGGAGGGCAGGAAGTCGTTCTTGGGATCCTCGGCATTGATGCGGCACTGGATGGCGTAACCGTGGTGGCGGATATCCTCCTGGCGGAAGGCCAGCTTGTGGCCGGCGGCGATACGGATCTGCTCGCGGACGATATCCACCCCGGTGACCGCCTCGGTGACGGTATGCTCCACCTGGATGCACGGGTTCATCTCCATGAAGTAGATCTCGTTGCCACGCACCAGGAACTCCACGGTGCCGGCGTTCTCGAAGCCCACCGCGGCCGCGGCCTGGATCGCCAGCTCGCCCATGTAGGCGCGCTGCTCCGGGGTCAACCGGGGGCTGGGGGCCACCTCGATCAGCTTGCGATTGCGCCGCTGCAGGGAGCAATCCCGCTCGAAGAGGTGAATCACCCCGCCGTGGCGATCCGCCAGCACCTGCACCTCGATATGCTGGGCCGTGGCGATGCACTTCTCCAGGTAGAGCTCGGCCTCACCGCTCTCCCCGGGCAGGGTCTCCCAGGCCCGGGTCAGTTGAGTCACATCGTCGCAGCGACGCAGGCCGCGCCCGCCACCGCCGCGCAGGGTCTTGAGCATCACCGGGTAGCCCAGGCCATCGGCCAGGGCCCGGGCCTCATCGAGGCCGCCCAGGGCCGCCATGCCCCCCGGGGTAATGGGGATACCGGCGCGGTGCATGCTGGATCGCGCCGCGACCTTGTCGCCGAGGGCGGCGATGGCCTCGCTGTCGGGGCCGATAAAGGCGATGCCCGCCTCGGTGCAGATCCGCGCGAATTCGGCGTTCTCGGCCAGGAAGCCATAGCCGGGATGGATGGCCTCACAGCCGGTCTCCCGGGCCAGGTCCACCAGGCGCCGCGGGTCCAGGTAGCCGGCCAGGGGGTCGTCGCCGACGAAATAGGCCTCGTCGGCACGCTTCACATGCAAGGCGAAACGGTCCGGTTCGGTATAGATGGCCACCGAGCGGATACCCATCTCGGCACAGGCGCGCTCGATGCGCACCGCGATCTCACCGCGATTGGCGATCAACAACTTCGTGAACACGACGGCCTCCAGGGTTGCGTCCATGACGGGCATGGGGAAGACTGTGCCCGCGGCCAGGCCGAATCCAGGGCTTCGGCCCAACCCTCTAACCTAGCCGGGCCAACACCAATAGAAAAGCCGTAATTTTTTTGCCAACCTATAAGTCAGGACTTATAGCTAGCGGAAGCCCAACCATGTCACGTCCCAGTCTGCTCAACCGCCTGACCTTTCGTCAGCTGCAGGTGTTCCAGGCGGTCTACCGCCAGCAGTCCTATTCCCGGGCGGCGGAGCAGCTCGGCTTGACGCAACCGGCGGTGAGCGCCCAGATTCGCCAGTTGGAGCAGGTCCTCGAGCAACCGCTGTTCAAGTATGCCGGCAAGACCCTGCATATCCTGCCCGCCGCCGATGCCCTCTCGGCCTCGGTGCAGGCGATCTTCGGCCAGGTCTCGAGCCTGCAGATGGAGCTCTCGGAGCTGGCCGGCACCATCCGCGGCGAGCTCAACCTGGCGGCAGTCTCCACCGCCCAGTACGTGGTGCCGCATATCCTGGCGCGCTTTCGTGCCCGCTATCCGGAAGTCCAGGTGCGGCTGCGGGTGTGCAACCGCGGCCAGGCCCTGGAGCGCCTGGCGGAGCGCCGCGACGACCTGGTGATCATGGGCATGGTGCCCAGCGACCCCAACCTGGCCTTTATGCCGATCCTCGATAACGAGCTGATTCCGGTGGTGTGGCCGGGCCACCCCCTGCTCGGGGCCAAGGCACCGACCCTGGACGATTTCGCCCACCACTACGTGCTGATGCGCGAGCCCGGCTCGGGGGCACGCACCGCCTTCGAGGAGTTCGCCGCCCGGGAGCGGGTCTCGCTCTCGCATACCATCGAGCTGGGCACCAACGAGGCGATCAAGCAGGGGGTCATGGCGCACCTGGGGGTGGCGGTGCTGCCGCGCCTGGCGGTACAGTTGGAGATCGCCTCGGGGCTGCTCGCCTCGCCGCGCCTGCCGGGCTTCCCGCTGCGCCGCTCCTGGTGCACGGTGCACCCCAAGGACAGGCCCCCCTCCCCGGTCACCGAGCTCTTCCTGCGCTTCGTGCGGGAGATCCTCCCGGAGCTCAATACCCACTTCCAGGCGCCGCTGACGCCGATGCCGGGCCATGGTGTCGCCTGCCTGCCGCTCGACTCCTGATCTGCCTTATGGCCGCCAGGCAGGGGGTTCGCCTGTGCCAGCCCGGCGCGGCTGTGGTAAATTACCGGCCTGCAATCCACGTAGTCGCCAGCACGCCCTGCTGACTGCCCGCCCCGGGCGACAAGCCGCGCACCGCCTGGCCCTGGCAGCCGCCTAGCGGAGGAGCCCACCCCCGATGAATGACACCCCCTCGAAACCGATCTCCAGTGGAGCGAAGTTCCGCACCGAGCAAGGCTTCACCGCCATCAAGGACGGCATCAAGCAACGCCGCCAGGAGGGCGAGGGGCCCGAGCTGGGGCGCAAGCCGAAATGGCTGCGCGCCCAGATCCCCGGCGGCGAGCGTTTCGAGGCCGTCAAGCGCAACGTCAGCGAGCACCGCCTGAGCACCGTCTGCGCCGAGTCCCATTGCCCCAATATGGGCGAGTGCTGGAGCAACGGCACCGCCACCATCATGCTGATGGGCTCGGTGTGCACCCGCGCCTGCCGCTTCTGCGCCGTGGATACCGGCAACCCCAAGGGCTGGCTGGACAGCGAGGAGCCGGCCAACACCGCCAAGTCCGTGGAGCTGATGGGGCTGCGCTACGTGGTACTGACCTCGGTGGATCGCGACGACCTGGAGGACGGCGGCGCGGCCCACTACGCGGCCTGCATCCGCGCCATCAAGGCCAACACCCCCGAGGTGGTGGTGGAAGCCCTGACCCCGGACTTCGACGGCGCGCATGCCGCCATCGAGGGCGTGGTGGAGTCGGGCCTCGAGGTCTTCGCCCAGAACGTCGAGACCGTGGAACGCCTCACCGAGCGGGTCCGCGATCCCCGCGCCGGCTACCGCAAGACCCTGGATGTGCTGGCTTATGCCAAGCGCCACAAGCCCGAGGTACTCACCAAGACCAGCCTGATGCTGGGCCTGGGCGAGACCGAGGAAGAGATCCTCGCCACCTTCGACGACCTGCGCGAGATCGGCGTGGATATCGTCACCCTGGGCCAGTACCTGCGCCCGACCCGCAACCACCTGCCGGTGGAGCGCTACGTCACCCCCGAGGAGTTCGAGCGCTACCGCCGGATCGGCCTGGACAAGGGGTTCATGGAGGTGGCCTCGGGCCCGCTGGTGCGTTCCAGCTACCGTGCCGACCGGGTGTTCGAGAAGAACAACTTGGGCCTGGCCGCCCCCGCCGAGGTACCCGGACAGCAGGCCGATCCCAATCGGATCGATGCGATCAACGTCGGCTGAAAGCTGCAAGCTGCAAGCTGCAAGCTGCAAGCTGCAAGCTGCAAGCTGCAAGCTGCAAGCTGCAAGCTGCAAGCTGCAAGCTGCAAGCTGCAAGCTGCAAGCTGCAAGCTGCAAGCTGCAAGGCAGGATGATCCCCCCTACGCTGCGGGCTACAAGGAGTTTCCTTGTAGCTTGCTCCTTGTGGCTTGTCGCTAGGCGCTCAGGGTTCTTCCCAGCTCCCGGGCCAGGCAGTGCGCCAGGCGCTCCCCTACCGCCTCCACGCCGGGGCAGTCGTCCACCAGGTCCAGCAGGCGGGTCATGGCCATGCCGGCATAGCCGCAGGGGTTGATGCGCTGGAAGGGCGAGAGGTCACCATCGACGTTGAGGGCCACCCCGTGGAAGCTGGCGCCGCGGCGGATCCTCAACCCCAGGGAGGCGATCTTGTCCTCGCCCACATAGACGCCGGGGGCATCGGGGCGTGCCCGAGCCTCGACGCCCTGCTCGGCGAGCAGGGCGATCACCGCCTGCTCCAGGGCCGTGACCAGGTCACGCACCCCTAGGCCGGCCCGGCGCACATCGATCAGCGGATAGAGCACCACCTGGCCGGGACCATGGTAGGTGACCTGGCCACCGCGATCGCTCTGCACCACGGGAATCTCCCCGGGCATCAGCAGGTGCTCGGGCTTGCCCGCCCGGCCCTGGGTAAAGACCGGATCATGCTCCACCAGCCAGAACTGGTCGGGGGTCTGGGCGTCACGGTGGTCGGTGAAGTCGCGCATCGCCTGCCATACCGGCTCATAGGGGCGTCGGCCGAGGCGATAAAATTCGATGGACGGCAGGGCCGGAGTGGACGCCATCACACCACCATATGCACGCGGCCGGTGGCCTTGAGGGCGGTAAAGAGGCGCTGCAGATGCGCTTCCCCTTCGGCGGTGATGGTCAGGCGCACCGACTGGAAGCGGCCGTTGCGGCTGTCCACCACCTGGACGCTGGTGCGGTCGAAGCCCGGGGCATGGGTCTCGACGATGGCCACCACGGTCTCGCGGAAATCGTCGGCGGCATCGCCGACGATCTTCAGCGGGTAGTCGCAGGGGAATTCGACCTTGGGGCGCGCCGCGGCGCCGGGGGCCTGGCGCAGGTCACGCAGGGAGTTGTCGCTCATGGGAATACTCGACGCAAGTCATGTACGAGTATTCTACTCAACCTATCCCCTGCCACCAAGGGAGTCGGCAGGGCCCGAGTCGTCTCGGGCCCCGTCAGGAGTTAATTAAAGAAGCCGCTGATAAACTGGCGAATGGTATCCAGCAGGCGCTTGAAGAGCCCGCCCTGCTCCACCGGTTCCAGGGCCACCAGGGGGCGCTCGGCCACCACCTCCTCGCCCAGCACCACCTGCAGGGTGCCCAGGGTCTCGCCGGCGGCCACCGGCGCATTGATGGCATCGGGCAGGCTCAGGCGTGCATTGAGTCCGTCGTTACGCGACCGGGGCACGGTGGCCCACAGCGCCTCAGCGACGCCCAGGCGCAGCTCGTCCACCTCGCCGCCCCAGATACGCGGGGTGGCGATGGTCTCCCCCTCGTCGTAGACCTCGAGGGTCTCGTAATAGCGGAAGCCGTAGCTGAGCAGCTTCTGGGTCTCCTGGGCCCGGGCCTCCTCGGAGTCGGTGCCCATCACCACCGAGATCAGCCGCATGCCATCGCGCTCGGCGGAGGCCACCAGGCAGTAGCCGGCCTCGTTGGTATGGCCGGTCTTGAGGCCATCCACGGAGCTATCGCGCCACAGCAGGCGGTTGCGGTTGGGCTGGCGAATATCGTTATAGGTGAAGTAGCGCTCGGCGTAGATGGCATAGTGCTCGGGGTAATCGTCGATGATATGCCGCGACAGGGTCGCCATGTCCCGGGCCGAGGAGTAGTGATCGGCGTCCGGCAGGCCGGTGGGGTTGACGAAGTTGGTGTCGTGCATGCCCAGGCGGGTGGCATGCTGGTTCATCAGGTCGGCGAAGGGACGCTCGCCGCCGGCCAGATGCTCGGCCACCGCCACGCTGGCATCGTTGCCGGACTGGATGATGATGCCGTAGAGCAGGTCGTGGATGGAGACCTGGGTATCGACCTCGACGAACATCTTGGAGCCCCCGGTACGCCAGGCGTGCTCGCTGATGGTCACCATGTCTTCCATGGCGATATTGCCACGATCCAGCTCCCGCTCCACCAGGTAGGCGGTCATCAGCTTGGTGAGGCTGGCCGGCGGCAGGCGTTCGTCGGCATTGTGTTCCGCCAGCACCTCGCCGCTATTGGCATCCATCAGGATCCAGGAACTGGCGGCCAGCTGGGGCGGCGCCGGTATCATCGTCTGAGGGGCAGGGGCGGGAGCGGGCTGCTGCGCCTGGGCCGCCAGGCTCAGGGCGGCGACACAGAGCAACAGGGTGCCGAGCAGGCGCCGCAGCGGCGAACGGAAGGACAGCTGGCTCATAACGCGGTATCTCATCGAAGGATGCATGGGGGAAAATCGTTACTCTTGGCGAATCAACAGGGTCTGGGCGAAGCCGGCCCGGCGCAGGGCATCACGCAGGGGATCGAGGCGTCCGGCATCCGCCACCGGCCCCACCTGGACCCGATGGATCCCGGCCCGACTCTCCACCCGCACCGGGTGCCCCAGCTCGGCCTCCAGGCGCGACTTGAGCTCCTCGGCATTGCCCGCCGAGCCGAGCGCGGCCACCTGCAGAAACAGGGGATCGTCGGCGGCCTCGGCCTGGCCTCCGGAGGGGGCTTCGCTTGCCATGGCACGCTCGACGGGCGCGGCCACCTGGTCCCGCTCGGTCGGGCCGCGTTCGGTCGAGCCGCGTTCGGTCGGGCCGCGTTCGGCCGGGCCGCTCTCGCTTGGCGCCGCCCGAGGCGCGGTGGTACGACCATTCTCGGCCAGCCAGGTTTCGGGGTCGATGGCCTCCACCGTGACCCGGCCGGTGCCGGCATCGAGGATCCCCAGGCGCGCCGCGGCGGCATAGGAGAGATCGATCTCGCGATCCTCATGGAAGGGCCCACGATCATTGACCCGCACGATCACCGAGCGACCATTGTCCTGGCTGGTGACCCGGGCATAGGTGGGCAGCGGCAGCGAGCGGTGGGCGGCACTCATCTTGTACATGTCGTAGATTTCGCCATTGGAAGTGGCGTAACCGTGGAACTTCTCGCCATACCAGGAAGCGATGCCGGCGCCTCGATAGCCCCGCGCATCATCCAGCACCCGGTAGCTCTGCCCCCAGACCTGATAGGGCGAACGGTTGCCGCCCCGGGAACGCGGCTCGATACGCGGCACCGCATCCGGCACATTGGAAACATCGGGGGGCAGCTCCGGGTAGGCGTCGCTGGCCCGTGCATAGCGGCCGGTGGCGGTTTCGGTGGCGTCCCCCGTCTCGGCGCGAGGCGCGGGCGCGCTGCCGCCGCCACTGGCACAGCCGGCCAGCAGCATCACCACGGCCATCAGGCCCAGGAAGGGTGTCTTCATGCCTCCTCCTCCCGGGCCGCGGCGATGGCCTCGGCCAGCTCGGTGACCGCCATGGCATAGAGATGACTATGGTTGTAGCGGGTAATCACGTAGAAGTTATGCTGACCCAGGCGGTAGCGATAGTGCGTATCGCCGGCGTCATCCAGGGTGTCCAGGGCCAGGGGAATCACCCGGGCGTCATCGTCGAGGGCACCATCCAGCGGCTCGATCCCCTCGGCTGCCAGGCTGGCCAGGCCGGCATAGGGAGGCCGGGTCTGATTGAAGTCGATGCCGTCGGGGAGCGAGTCCGGCCCCCGGGCTTCGCTATAGATCGTTCCGCCCGGGCGCCAGCGGTGCTCGGCGAAGTAGTTGCCGACGCTGCCGATGGCATCCACCGGATTGAACCAGAGATCACGCAGCCCATCGCCGTCGAAATCCACCGCATAGGCGCGATAGCTGGTGGGAATAAACTGGGGGTAGCCCATGGCGCCAGCATAGGAGCCCTGCATCTCGCCGGGCTCGACGCCCTGCTCGAAGGTGATCTCCAGGAAGGCGGCCAGCTCGCCGCGGAAGAAGTCGCCCCGCCGCGGATGATGGAAGGCCAGGGTCGCCAGGGAGTCGAGCACCCGATGGCGCCCCTTGAACTGCCCGAAGCGAGTCTCGACCCCGATGATGGCGGCGATGATCTCCGGGGGCACGCCGAACGCCGCCTCGGCACGCTCGAAGGCATCGGCATGGGCGGCGATAAAGTCGACCCCCTCGGCCACCCGCTCCGGCTGCATGAAGATGGCGCGGTACTCGTCCCAGCGCAGGCGACGCTCGGCGGCGCCGGCCATGGCATCCAGCACGCCCTGCTGGAAGACCGCTCCCCGCAGTTGCTCGCTTGACCAGGCGGCGGGAATCTCCCGGGCCGCCAGCTCCTCTACCAGGGCCGCCACGCCCTGATGGGCCGCCGGATCGAAGTCGGCGGCCTGGGCCGGCAACATCATTCCCAATCCCAGGCTCAGCAGCCAGGCCGAGCCGGCTCTCACTCGCGTCATCGTCTCTCCTCTCCCTGGTATGCCATCGCTATCTTGGCAGCAGCCGCCGGTGGGCCTGAATGGCCATGAGAATACCGAAACCGGCCATCAAGGTCACGCTGGAGGTGCCGCCATAGCTGACCAGCGGCAGCGGCACCCCGACCACCGGCAGGATCCCGCTGACCATGCCCACATTGACGAAGAGGTAGATGAAGAAGGTCAGCACGATACTCCCGGCCAGCAATCGCCCGAAGCTGTCCTGGGCGGTGTTGGCCAGCCACAGGCCGCGCCCGATGATCAATAGGTAGAGCGCCAGCACCGCCAGCATGCCCACCAGGCCGAACTCCTCGCCCAGCACGGCGACGATGAAGTCGGTATGGCGCTCGGGCAGGAACTCCAGCTGCGACTGGGTGCCCTGCAGCCAGCCCTTGCCGGTGAGACCACCGCTGCCGATGGCGGTGGTCGACTGGATGATGTTCCAGCCCGCCCCCAGGGGGTCGCTCTCGGGGTTGAGGAAGGTCAACACGCGCTGACGCTGGTAGTTGTGCATGTTCATCCACAGCAGCGGCAGGGCCGCCGCGACCAGGGCCCCCATGGCCAGGATAAAGCGCCAGGAGAGTCCCGCCAGCAGGATCACGAAGACCCCGGAGCAGGCCACCAACAGGGAGGTACCCAGGTCCGGCTGGCGGGCGATCAACAGCACCGGCAGCCCCAGCAACACGCCACACACCAGCAGGTCCTGCCAGCGCGGCGGCAGCGGGCGCCGGCACAGGTAGGCGGCCACCATCATCGGCATGGCCAGCTTCATCAGCTCCGACGGCTGGAAGCGCATCACCCCGGGAATCTCCAGCCAGCGCTGGGCCCCCATGCCCACGTCGCCCATGATCTCCACGGCGAGCAGCATCAGGACCCCGCCCCCATAGACCAGGGGCGCCCAGCGCATCAGGCTGGCCGGTGACAGGCGGGCCAAGACCAGCATCACCACCAGGGCAACGGCGAAGCGGGTCGCCTGGGCCTGGACCACCGGCAGGCGCTGCCCGCTGGCGCTGTAGAGCACCAGCAGCCCCCCGCCCATCAGCACCAGCAGCAGCGCCAGCAGCCAGGGGTCCAGGCGCAGCCGTGTCCATAGCGACTTGCGCCGCGAGATACCGCTTTGCGGGGGGCGCACCGGGCGGGCGCGCCAGGGGGCTAGCTGTTCCAATCGAGTCATCTCAGTTTCCCGCCACCGTGCCGTCGTCGCTTTCGATGCGCTCGCGCAACTCGTCCACCTCCGGCGCCTCCTCCTCGAGCAACCAGGCGTCGGTCATGGCCCGGGCCAGGTGTGCCGCATGGGTACTGCCGCCGCCGGCATTCTCGACGATCACCGACACCGCGATGCGGGGATCCTCCAGGGGGGCGAAGGCCATGAAGAGGGCATGATCGCGCAGGCGCTCGGCCAGCTCCTCGGCGTTGTAACGCTGATCCTGACCCAGGGAGAAGACCTGGGCGGTGCCCGACTTGCCCCCCATGCGGTACTCCAGGCCGACGCCGGTGCGGCGCGCCGTGCCCTCGTGGCCGGTCAACACCTGTTCCATGCCGGCGAAGACCCGATCCCACCACTGGTCGTTATCCAGGCGTATCGATTCATGATCGGGCGCCATGACCACCGGCTCGTCCCCCACCGCCCGGGCCAGGTGCGGCGTAACCCACTCGCCGCGGTTGGCCAGCACGGCGGTGGCGGTGGCCAACTGCAGGGGTGTGACCATCCAGTAGCCCTGGCCGATGCCCACCGAGAGGGTCTCGCCGGGATACCAGGGTTGGTTGAAGCGCCCCCGCTTCCATTCCCGGGAGGGCATCAGGGCGGCGCTCTCGCCGAACACATCGTGCCCTACCCGCTGGCCGAAGCCAAAGCGACTCATATGGGCATGCAGGCGATCGATACCCAGGTCATGGGCCAGGGTGTAGTAGTAGGTGTTATTGGAAACGGCGAGGGAGCGTTCCAGGTCGACCCGCCCATGGCCCCAGCGCAGCCAGTTGCGGTAGCGCCGCGTATCGTTGGGCAGCTGGTAGTAACCGGGATCACGCACCACGGTATCCGGGGTAATCTCCCCCTCCGCCAGCCCGGCCAGGGCCAGGAAGGGCTTGATGGTGGACCCCGGCGGGTACTGGCCGCGAATGGCACGGTTGAACAGCGGCAGGTCGATATCGTTCTGCAGGGCCCGATAGGAGGCGGCGTCGATGCCGGTGACGAACTGATTGCTGTCGAAGCCCGGGGTGGAGACCATGGCGAGGATCTCGCCGCTGGCGGGCTCGATGGCAACGATGGAGCCACGGCGGCCGTCGAGCAGCTCATAGGCCAGGGTCTGCAGCTCCTTGTCCAGGGTCAGGGTGAGGTTCTGTCCCGGCACCGGGTCGCTGCGTCCCAGCTCCCGCAACACGCGCCCGCGGGCGTTGGTCTCCACCTGACGCAGCCCCGCCTGGCCATGCAGCAGGTTCTCGTACTGGCGCTCCACCCCGGTCTTGCCGATGAAGTGGGTGCCGGCGTAGTTGCCGGCATCCAGGGTCTCCAGCTCTTCGGCATTGATGCGCCCCACATAGCCCAGGGCGTGGGCCATGATCTCGGCATCCGGGTAGTAGCGCAGCAGCTGCGCCTCCACCTCGACACCGGGCAGGCGATGGCGGTTGACCGCCAGGCGGGCGATCTGCGCCTCGTCCAGGTCACTCATCAGCAGCGCCGGCTGGAAGGGGCGCTGGCGCTGCCGGGAGCGCTCGCGGAAGGCCTCCACCTCATCCTCCGGCAGCTCGAGCAGTTCCACCAGCAGCGTCAGGGTGGCGTCCAGGTCCTCGACTCGCTCCCGCACCAGGGTCAGGTTATAGGTGGGGCGGTTCTCGGCCAGCAGCACGCCGTTGCGGTCATAGATCAGCCCCCGGGTCGGGGGCAGCGGCTCGACCCGCACCCGGTTCTTCTCCGAGCGGGTGATATAGACCTCGTGCTGCACCACCTGCAGGTAGGCCAGGCGGCCCATCAGGGTGGCGGTCAGGGCCACCACCAAGAACGCCGCCAGCAGCGAGCGCCAGCGGAAGATGCGCACTTCCTGTTCGGGGTTCTTCAGCGCCTGGCGGGAGTTACGCATGGATGTGGCTCGGCGACATGAACTCGCTCAACGGTGATAAGGGTGGCCGACCAGCAGGGTCCAGGCCCGATAGAGTTGCTCGGCGAGCAGGAGTCGCACCAGGGGGTGCGGCAGGGTCAGCGGCGACAGCGACCAGCGCTGATGGGCGCTCGCGGAGAGCCCCGGCTCCAGGCCATCGGGGCCGCCCACCAGCAGGGCCACGTCACGCCCTTCCAGGCGCCAGTCCTCGGCCTCCCGAGCCAGCTGCTCGGTGCTCCAGGGCTTGCCGCCCACCTCCAGGGCCACCAGATGCTCGTTGCCCTTGAGGCGTTCGCGGATGCGTTCCGCCTCCTGGGCGATGGCCCGCGCCGGATCGCTGTTCTTGCCCCGGGTGCCCGGGGCGATCTCGACAATCTCCAGGGCGAAGTCGCGGGGCAGACGCTTGCGATACTCGGCCACCCCGGCCTCCACCCAGGCGGGCATGCGATTGCCCACCGCCACTACCTTGATCTTCACACCGCGCCCCCGCGGCGCTCCCCGTCGGTCGGCAGGTCGGCCCAGAGCCGCTCCAGGTCGTAGAGGCTGCGGGTCTCCGGCAGCATCACATGCACCACCAGGTCGCCCAGATCCACCAGCACCCAGTCGTCTCCGGCGCGACCCTCGGTGCCCAGGGGCTGAACCCCGGCGGCCTTGGCCTTCTCCACCACGTTATTGGCCAGCGCCGCCACATGGCGGCTGGAGGTGCCGCTGGCCACCAGCATCAGGTCGGTGACGCTGGTCAGATTGGAGACATCCAGCAGGGTGATGTCCTGGGCCTTGAGCTCTTCCAGGGCATCCACCACCAGGGTCTTGAGGGAATCGATATGCATAGCGCCTCGTATCATGGCAGGAGTCGAAAATGCCATTCTATCGCGTCTCGCCGCCGGGAGCAGCGTCGTCGCCACGATAGAGGCCGCGGGAGTCGATATGGGCGCGTACCGCCTCAGGCAGCAAGTAATGTACCGAGCGCCCCTCGGCCAGGCGACGACGAATGCCGGTGGCGGAGATCGCCAAGCGGGTCGGCAGCGACAGGCGCAGCAAGCGCCCGCGAGGCTCCGCCAGCAGGGCCTCGACGGAGGCCACCTCGCGACCGGCCAGCAGAGACTGGAGGCGGGACGGCAAGGGCGCGCCATGGTCGGGACGCTCGATCACCACCACATGGGCCTGGGCGAAGAGCCCCTCGGGGTCCCGCCACTCGGCCAAGCGCAGGAAGGCGTCATGGCCCACCGCCATGATCAGCCGGGCCTGCGCGCCGAGCTCGGCGCGCAGGCTGGCCAGGGTATCCACCGAATAGGAGGGGCCGTCGCGGCGCAGCTCGCGATCGTCGGCCAGCAGCCCCGGCGTCTCGCCGATCCCCAGGCACAGCATGGCCAGGCGCTCGCGGCTTGAGACCCCGGGAGCGGCGCGGTGGGGGGGCAGATGGGCCGGGATCATATGCACGCGATCCAGGCCCAGCACCTCGCGCAGCTCCACGGCACTGCGCAGGTGCCCAAGGTGTACCGGGTCGAAGGTGCCGCCGAGCATGGCCACCGCCGGGGCGCTGGCCGGAATGCCATCAACCACGGGTATGGCCGTCCCCCAGCACCACGTACTTGCGGGTCGTCAGTCCCTCCAGCCCCACCGGGCCACGGGCATGCAGCTTGTCGGTGGAGATGCCGATCTCCGCGCCCAGGCCATACTCGAAGCCATCGGCGAAGCGGGTGGAGGCATTGACCATCACCGAACTGGAGTCCACCTCGGCGAGGAAGCGCCGCGCCAGGCCGTAATTCTCGGTGACGATGGCGTCGGTGTGGTGGGAACCGTAGCGGTCGATATGCGCCATGGCGGCGTCGACGCCGTCCACCACGCGGATCGCCAGGACCGGCGCCAGGTACTCGGCGGCCCAATCGGCTTCCTCGGCCACTCCCAGTTCGGCGACGATGGCGCGGCTGCGCTCGCAGCCGCGCAGCTCCACGCCATGCTCGGCATAGGCGGCCACCAGCCTGGGCAGCAGGGCCTCGGCGATGGGCGCATCCAGCAGCAGGGTCTCCATGGTGTTGCAGGTGCCGTAGCGCTGGGTCTTGGCATTGACGGCGATGGCCAGGGCCTTGTCGAGGTCGGCGCTGGTATCCACATAGACATGGCAGACGCCATCCAGGTGCTTGATCACCGGCACCCGCGCCTCGGCGGAGATGCGCGCGATCAGCGACTTGCCACCGCGGGGAATGATCACGTCGACGAACTCCGGCATGGCGATCAGGCGGCCCACGGCGGCACGGTCGGTGGTGGCCACCACCTGCACCGCGGCGGCCGGCAGCCCCGCCTCGGCGAGGCCGTCACGGATGCAGGCGGCGATGGCGGCATTGCTGTCGCGGGCCTCGGAGCCGCCGCGCAGGATGCAGGCATTGCCCGACTTGAGGCACAGGCTGGCCGCTTCCACCGTGACGTTGGGCCGCGATTCGTAGATGATACCGATCACCCCCAGGGGGACCCGCATCTGCCCCACCTGGATGCCGCTGGGGCGGGCGCGCAGGCCATCGATCTCGCCCACCGGGTCGGGCAGGGTCGCGACCTGCTCCAGGCCCTCGATCATGGCGTCCAGGCGGGCCTCATTCAGGGCCAGACGATCGAGCAGGGCCGTATCCAGGCCATTCTCGCGCCCCCGGGCCAGGTCGCGGGCATTGGCCTCGAGCAGGCCGGCCCGGGCCGCCTCGAGATGACGGGCGATGGCCCGCAGGGCGGCATTCTTGCGTCCGGTGGGCTCGCTGCGCATCCGGGTGGCGGCCTGGCGGGCGGCCTGACCGAGTTCGGTCATGTAGGCGTCGACATCGGTGATCCCGGCGTCGATCGCAGGTTCTTCGTTGACCTGGGGGACGTGACGTGACATGCCGTAGGGTATCTCCTCAACAGGGGACAAAATAACGACCGCCCGCGGGCCGGCGGCGTTTCGATAATCAGCAAGCAGGGAACCAATATAAGTCACCATGGATAGCAAGTACAAAGCCCGGTTGTTCCGCACCGCCCTGGTCGGGGGGGCGCTGCTGCTGGCCTGGCAGGCGAGCCTGGCCAGCGACACCCCCGCGGTGATCCTGCTCGGCCTCGGCGCGCTGTGGCTACTGGCCACCAGCCTGTTCCAGGAGCAGAGCCTGCGCTGGCCGCCGCTGTTGCCCTGGCAACTGGTCCCCGGCAGCCTGCTGGCGGCCCTGCTGTGGGTCGATCCCGGCCGCCATGGTGCCTGGCTATGGCTGTGGGCCATCCTGGTGATGCTGCCCCAGCCGGCCTGGTTGCTGCCCGTACAGGGCGGGCTGGCGGGGATCAGTTGGTGGCGTATCCAGCAGGACCTGATCCCCGAGCAGGGCGTGCTGGTGGGCCTGCTGCTGGGGGCCGTGGTGCTGCTGGGCCTGGGGCGCGCCCTCTATCTGCGTCCCTTGTGGCAGGGCGTCAGTCGACGACAGCGCCTGCTGCCCGGCACCCGGCTCTGGACCCGGGAACAGCTGGTACACGATCTCTACCGGGAGCGATTGCGCTGCGAGCGCAAGGATTACCACGCCGAACTGCTATTGCTGCGGACCAAGGCCCGCCACTGCTGGCCCCTGGTACGCTGGCTGGTCGCCCACCTGGAACCGGACGAAAATGTCTATCGACTCGATCGTTGTACCCTGGCCACCCTGTTGATCAGCCGCAATGCCGACAACGGCAGCCAGCGTCGCAACCTCCTGCTGGAGACGCCCCCCTGGCCGCTCAAGGCTCGCGCTATCGACCTCGGCAGTCGTCATGCCCTGAGTCTGGAGCAACGCGCCCTGGCACGCCAAGCCGAGGATCTGGTGATCCTCCCCCGACCGAGGGCCGTCGATCATGCCTAGCCTCCTGCCCGAGGAAGAGAAGCTCTGGCCCTCGCGGCTCTTCGCCCTGGTCTATGCGGCCGGCGCGGTCATGATGGCCGGCTATGCCCTGTGGCACTACCTGATGGGGGACTACGGCCTGATCCCCCTGCCGACCCTGCTCACCCTGCTGCTGGTGGGCGCCACCCTGCTGCGCCTGAGCCACCATCCCCAGCGTTATCTCTCGGCCTATCTGGTGCTGATCAGCGCCTACCTGCTGATCGCCGTGGAGGTCGCCAAGCTGGAGGGCGGTGCCGGCCTGTGGCTTGGCCTGCCGCCGGTCCTGGCCTTCCTGGTGCTGCCACCGGCCTCGGCGATCCTGCTCAATGTCCTGCTGGGGGGCCTGTGGCTGGTGCTACTGGTCAACCCGGAGCAGGCCGGCGACCTGGCCATGGCCTATCTGGTATTGACCCTGCTGGGCGCCCTGGCCGGCGGCGAACAGGCCCGCCAGCGCGAGCTGCTGGATGCCACGCGCCCCCATGACGATAGCTGCGATGCACTGCGCGCCAGCGCCATTCGCGAGTGCCTGGCCCAGGAGTTCTTCCGTGCCCGGCGGCTCGAGCATCGCCTCAGCGTCCTGGTCATCCACCTGCCGCAGCTGGATAACCCCGGGGACGCCTTCGGCGGCCTGCCTCGCCGGCAGTGCTTGCAACGCTTCGCCGAGGTCACGCAACATAGCTGCCGCGCCCCGGACCAGTTGGGCCGCCTGAGCGACTCCCTGTTCTGGCTGCTGCTGCCGGATACCGGCGAGAATGGTGCCTTGATGGTACGTCAGCGCCTGCTGGATGCCCTGGAGCGAATCACCCTGCCCGGGGGCGAAGGCCTCTCCCTGCGGGTGGCCCTGTGTGCGCCCCACGACGACGAGAGCCCGGCCACCTTCGAGCAACGACTGATGCTCAAGGCGAACCTGTTGAGGGAGTCGACCACGTGAATCTTGCCGACTGGCTCTACCAGCTCACCCCCTCCCCCGGCCTGCTGCTGCTGATCATCGGCACCATCGCCCTGCTGGAGAGCCTGGCCCTGGTGGGCCTGGTCATCCCCGGGGTGGTGCTGATCAGCGCCGCCGCCTCCCTGGCCGGCCATATGGGGCTGTCGGTCCCCTGGATCCTGTCGGCCGCCTTTATCGGGGCGGTGATCGGCGACGGCTTGAGCTTCGCCCTCGGCTATACCCAGCGCGAGCGGGTTCCCCACCTCTGGCCCTTCAGCCGCCATCCGGAGTGGCTGGCCCGGGGGGCCCGTTTCTTTCGCCGCCACGGCGCCCTGTCGGTGCTCTTCGCCCGCTTCGTGGGACCGGTGCGGCCCATCGTGCCGATGATCGCCGGCATCCTGCATATGTCGCCCTGGACCTTCACCTGGGCCAATCTGGTCTCGGCGCTGCTCTGGGCCCCCGCCTATGTGCTACCCGGCTACCTGCTGGGGCGCACCTGGCAGCAACTGCTGGCGATTCCCCCCGGGGTCCAGCAGTGGCTGCTGTGGCTGGCCATCATCGTGGTGGGAGCGGCACTCATCTTCAGTTGGCTGCGTCATCAACTGGCCCGGGAGGGGCGCCTCTATCGTGGCCTGGCCCGACTGGCTCGGGGCGGTATCGGACGCCGTCGACTCTGGCAGCTGCTGCGTGCCCCGCGCCCCCGGGGCGAAGTGCCCCTGGCGTCCCTCAGCCTGCTGATGATCGGCCTGGTCGCGCTCTGCCTGTGGAGCCTCTGGGTGCTGGAGGCCCACGGCCCCCTGCCCATGGACAGCGAGATCCATGCCCTCTTCGCCACCCTGGACTGGGACTGGCTCGAGACCGCGGGTCAACTGCTGGCCCGGGTCGGCGACGCCTATGGGATCCTGGCCCTGACCCTGCCCTGGCTGCTCTGGCTGCTCTGGGCCCGCCACCTCTCCGCCTTCCTGCATCTCGGCCTGGGGCTGGGCGGCATCGCCGTGGCCAACACCCTCTTCAAGCACCTGGCAGGCCGCGCCCGCCCCGATACCCCGGACTACCTGACCGGCTCCCTGGCCTATCCCAGCGCCCATACCTCCACCGCCGTGGTGCTGTTCGGCCTGGCCGCCGCCTTCGCCGCCCAGGAACTGCCCCCCCGGCACCGTGCCTGGCTCTACTGGCTGGCGATCCTGGCCTGCGTGCCCATGGCCCTGTCGCGACTGGCCATCGGCGTACACTGGGCCAGCGACCTGGTGGGCGGCGCCCTGCTGGGGCTGGTGGCCTGCGCCCTGGTGCGCCTGAGCTACCAGCGCTTCTCCCACCGCCCCCTGAGCCCGGCCCCCTGGCCGGCGCTGGTGATCCTCAGCCTGCTATTGCTGATGGGCAGGCTGACCTGGCTGCCGCCGGCCTGAGCCATAGGGTGTCGGCAAAGGTCGGCGAGCTCAGCCTTTCCCGATACCCCTGGCCCCAAGAGACGAGCTTAGCCCAGCGCCAGCCAGGCGCCGACGCCGATCATCAGCACTCCCGCCAGGCGATTGAGCAGGCGGACCTTGCCGCGCTCGCCCAACAGGCGCCGGGCGCCGCGTCCGCCGCTGGCATAGAGCAGCAGGCAGGTGAATTCGATGGCCAGGATCATCGCCACCAGCACCGCCAACTGCGAGCCCAGGGGACGTCCGGCATCCAGGAAGGGGGGCAGGAGGGCGACGAAGAAGGCCCAGCCCTTGGGGTTGGCCACGGCGGTGACCAGCCCCTGGGCGAAGAGTTGACGGCGTGAGGCCCGCGGAGCCGACACTTCACCGGAGGGAATCGCCATCCGCCCCCGGGAGCGCCATAGCTGCACTCCCAGATAGGCCAGATAGGCACCGCCCAGCCACTTGAACAGCGCGAAGGCCTCGGGATAGCGCAGCATCAGGGTCGCCACCCCGGCGCCGGCGGCCACCGCCACCAGCCCCACCCCCAACAGCTCGCCGGCCATCATCCACAGGGTGCGCCTGACCCCCTGGGTCATGCCCAGCACCATGGCCAGGGTCATGCACAGCCCCGGAGTCAACGAGACCAGGAAAAACGTGGGTACGAACACCGACAGCTGGGCCGGACCGATCATCGCAATAACCTCCCTGTTATCCATAAGGAACAAGCCACAAGGGGCAAGCTACAAGGACCCCCTTGTAGCCCGCGCTGGGCGCATACTGCCTTGTGCCTATTCCCCCCAACGGGGCATCAACCGGTGCTCGATGCCCAACTGATTGAGGATCCGCGCCACGATAAAGTCGATCAGGTCCTCCACCGTCTTCGGCTGGTGATAGAAGCCCGGCGCCGCCGGCAGGATCACCGCCCCCAGGCGGGTCAGGTTGAGCATATGCTCGAGATGGATCGCCGAGAGCGGCGCCTCCCGGGGCACCAGGATCAGTTGGCGACGCTCCTTGAGGGCCACATCGGCGGCGCGCTCGATCAGGTTATTGCTGGCCCCCGTGGCCACCGCCGAGAGGGTGCCGGTGGAGCAGGGGCAGATCACCATGGCCGACGGCGCCCCGGAACCGGAGGCCACCGGCGCCATCCAGTCCTCCCGAGCGAAGCAGCGGATCTGCCCGGGCCGAGCGCCACAGCGCTCGGTCAGCGCCTCGGCCAGGCGTTCGGGCTGGGCCGGCAGCCTGACCTCGGTCTCGGTGCTGATCACCAGGTGAGCGGCCTTGGAGATCATCACCCAGACCTCCCGATGGGCCGCCACCAGCGCCTCGACCAGGCGCAGGCCATACTGGGCACCGGAGGCGCCGGTCAGGGCCACGGTGACCGGGGGGCCGAAGGCGGATTCATGCTCAGCCATGGGCCATCTCCAGGGCGGCCAGCAGCTTGTCGTGGATGCCGCCGAAGCCGCCGTTGGACATCACCACGATGCGATCGCCGGGACGCGCCTCGGCCACCAGGGCCGCCACCAGGGCCTCGATCTCCGCCTCGATCCGTGCCGGCACCGGGCTGGCGGCCACCACCTCCTCCAGCGACCAGTCGAGCCCCGCCGGCTGGTACCACCAGACCGCATCGGCCTCGGCCACGCTGTCACCGAGGCGGGTCCTGAGGCTGCCCAGGCGCATGGTATTGGAGCGTGGTTCGATCACCGCCAGCAGGCGCCCGGCGTCGCCGGCGGCCCTGAGCCCGCCCAGGGTGGCGGCGATGGCGGTGGGATGGTGGGCGAAATCGTCGATCACCCGGATGCCCCCCACCTCGCCGCGCAGCTCCTGGCGCCGTCGCGGCGTTTCGAAACGCGACAGGGCCGCCGCGCCTCGAGCCAGGTCCAGGCCGCACTCATGGGCGGCGGCCAGGGCCGCCAGGGCGTTGCGGGCGTTGTACTCGCCGCTCAGCGACCACTCCACCACGGCGTCCGCCTCGCCATGAATCACCCGGAAACGGCTGGCATCCGGGTGCTCCAGCACCAGGCGCCAGTCGCTGCTCTCCTCGGCGCCGAAGCGCACCACCGGGCTCCAGCGCCCCATCTCCAGCACCCGCTCCAGGGCCGGGGCGTTATCGGCCACCAGCAGGCGCCCCTTGCCGGGCACGGTACGCACCAGATGGTGGAACTGGCGCTCGATGGCCGCCAGGTCGGGGAAGATATCCGCGTGGTCATACTCCAGGTTGCCCAGCACGGCGATCTCGGGGCGGTAGTGGACGAACTTGGAGCGCTTGTCGAAGAAGGCGGTGTCGTACTCGTCGGCCTCCACCACGAAGGGCGCCCCGGGGCCGCCGAGGCGCGCCGAGACGCCGAAGTTGCGCGGCACCCCGCCGATCAGAAAGCCCGGCGCCAGCCCGGCGCTCTCCAGCAGCCAGGCGGTCAGGCTCGCCGTGGTGGTCTTGCCGTGGGTGCCCGCCACAGCGATCACCCGCCGCCCGGGCAGGACATGCTCGGCCAGCCACTGGGGGCCGGAGACATAGGGCAGGCCGGCATTCAGCACCGCCTCCACCTCCGGGTTGCCCCGGGACAGGGCGTTGCCGATCACCACCAGGTCCGGCGCCGGGGAGAGGTGCTCCGCCCCATAGCCCTCCCGCAGGGCGATGCCCGCCGCCGCGAGCTGGGTGCTCATGGGCGGGTAGACATTGGCGTCGGAGCCGCTGACGTCATGCCCCAGCTCCCGCGCCAGCAGGGCCAGACTGCCCATGAAGGTGCCACAGATTCCGATGATATGCAGATGCATCCCGAGCCTCCTTGACGATGGCGGGAGACTAGCATGGGCCCGAAATCGCCACCAGCAAGGCGAGGCGGCGGGTGCAGCCAACGCCACTTTCGACTAAGATAGGCCACCGACTTTACCCCCTAATGACGATCAGCCCTCAGGAGCGAAGCTGCCCCCATGGCCACGCACAACGCCTTCTATGCCCAGTCCGGTGGCGTCACCGCCGTTATCAACGCCAGCGCCTGTGGCGTGATCGAGGCCTGCCGCCGCCACGACGACCGCATCGGCAAGGTCTACGCCGGACACAACGGTATTATCGGCGCCCTCACCGAGGACCTGATCGACGTGTCCCAGGAGTCCGACGAGGCCATCGCGGCGCTGCGCCATACCCCCGGCGGCGCCTTCGGCTCCTGCCGCTACAAGCTCAAGGATATCGAGACCCACCGCGCCCAGTACGAGCGTCTGATCGAGGTCTTCAAGGCCCACGATATCCGCTACTTCTTCTACAACGGCGGCGGCGACAGCGCCGATACCTGCCTCAAGGTCTCCCAGCTCTCCGAGAAACTCGGTTACCCGCTGACCGCCATCCACGTGCCCAAGACCGTGGACAACGACCTGCCGATCACCGACAACTCCCCCGGCTTCGGCAGCGTGGCCAAGTATATCGCCACCTCCACCCGGGAAGCGGCCCTGGATATCGCCTCCATGTGCGCCACCTCCACCAAGGTATTCGTCCTCGAGGTGATGGGTCGTCACGCCGGCTGGATCGCCGCCGCCGGCGCCCTGGCCGGCAACGGCGAGGGCGAGCCGCCCCACCTGGTGATCTTCCCCGAGGTGGCCTTCGACCGGGAAGCCGTCATGGCCCGGGTCGACGAGGCGGTGCACAAGTACGGCTACTGCGTGATCGTGGTCTCCGAGGGCGCCCATTATGGCGACGGCACCTTCCTCGCCGACTCCGGCAACACCGACGCCTTCGGCCACCGCCAACTGGGCGGCGTGGCGCCGACCCTGGCCGGCATGGTCAAGCAGGACCTGGGCTACAAGTACCACTGGGCCGTGGCCGACTACCTGCAGCGCGCCGCCCGCCATCTGGCCTCCAAGACCGACGTGGAACAGGCCTATGCGGTGGGCAAGCACGCCGTGGAACTGGCCCTGGCCGGCAAGAACGCCATGATGCCCGCCATCAAGCGCGTCTCCGATGCCCCCTATGAGTGGGCCATCGAGGCCGCCCCCCTGGCGGAGGTCGCCAACCGCGAGAAGTTCATGCCCAAGGAGTTTATCCGCGAGGATGGCTTCGGCATCACCGAGGCGTGCCGTCGCTACCTGTCGCCGCTGATCCAGGGCGAAGACTTCCCGCCCTTCGAGAACGGCCTGCCCAAGGTGGCCAAGCTCAAGTTGGCCAAGGTCGAGCGCCGCCTGCCCGACTTTACCCTCTGATTGACCCGCCAAGTTCAGGAGCCCCGCCATGCTCGCCGAGCTTCCTCCCAGCCTGTTGTGGCCCCTGGCGGCGGTGCTGGGGCTCTGCCTGGGCAGTTTCCTCAATGTGGTGATCGCCCGCCTGCCGGTGATGCTGATGCAGGGCTGGCGGGCCGAGGCCCGGGAGGCCCTGGAGCTGGAGCCGGAGGCCGGCGAGCGCATCGGCCTGGCCCGCCCCGCCTCCCGCTGCCCCGGCTGCGGCACCGCCATCGCCTGGCATGACAATATCCCCCTGTTGGGCTACCTGAAGCGGCGCGGACGCTGCGCCGACTGCGGCATGCGCATCAGCCCCCAGTATCCGCTGGTGGAGCTGGCCGGGGGGGCGCTGGCCCTGGCGGTGGTCATCCTGCATGGCGCCGACCCGGCGGCCCTCTTCCTGCTCGGCGCCTGCTTCGCGCTGCTGGCCCTGGCCGCCATCGACTTCCGCACCCAACTGCTCCCCGATGTGATCACCCTGCCGCTGCTCTGGGCGGGCCTGCTCTACCAGTTGTTGTTCCAGCCACTGATGCTCTCCAGCGCGGTGATCGGTGCCATGGCCGGCTACCTGTCGCTATGGGGCTTCTACTGGCTGTTCAAGCTGATCACCGGCAAGGAAGGCATGGGCTATGGCGACTTCAAGTTGCTGGCGGCGCTGGGGGCCTGGCTGGGCTGGCAGTTCCTGCCGCTGCTGCTGATCCTCTCCGCCGGCATCGGCGCCATCATCGGCATCCTGGTGCAACTGGCCCTGCCGCGGCTGCGCGGCGCCCCCCTGCCCTTCGGCCCCTTCCTGGCCCTGGCGGGCTGGGTGACCCTGCTGTTCGGCGCCCCGCTGCTGGCCTTCTATCAGGGCCTGACCGGGCTATAGAGCGCCCATGAGGAGACCCTAATGAGCCTGACCATCGGCGTCACCGGCGGTATCGCCTCCGGCAAGTCCACCGTGGCCCGTGCCTTCGCCGCACTAGGCATTCCCTGGGTGGATGCCGACGATATCGCTCGGGAGGTGGTGGAACCCGGTGAGCCGGCCCTGGCCGCCATCGCCGAGCGCTACGGCGAGCGGCTGCTGGATGCCCAGGGACGCCTGAATCGCCGTGCCCTGCGCGAGATCGTCTTCGCCGACCCCGAGGAGCGCCGCTGGCTGGAGTCCCAGACCCATCCGCGCATCCGCGAGCGCCTGGAGGCTCGCCTGGCACAGATGGCCGCCGGCCCCGCCCCCTATCACCTGCTGGTCTCGCCGCTGCTCTTCGAGTCGGGGCAGGTAGCCCTGGTGGATCGCAGCCTGGTGATCGACGCAGCGGAGGCGGAGCAGATCCGCCGCACCGCCAGCCGCGACGGCGTGGACGAGGCCCAGGCCCGAGCCATCGTCGCGGCCCAGCTGGATCGCCAGGCGCGACTGGCCCGGGCCGACGATATCATCGACAATAGCGGTGACGAGGCGGCCCTGAGGCGTCAGGTCGAGAGCCTGGATCGTCGCTACCGCCGACTGGCCGGGGCATCCCCCTGAACCGCCCCGCCCCCGCAAGACCGGAGTGTTCCCATGAGTCAGACCGCCCCCCTGGAAGTGCCCTGCCCCACCTGCCACAAGAAGGTGGCCTGGAGCGAGGCCAATGCCTATCGCCCCTTCTGCAGCGAGCGCTGCAAGCTGATCGATCTGGGCGCCTGGGCCGACGGCAGCCATCGCATCGCCGGCGAGCCCGCCATGGACGAGACCGAGATCGATGAGATGGCGCTGCGCGCCGAGCGTGACGCCGGCCTGGAGCCCTGATGGCCCCGGAGTACCGGCTGCTGGCCGAGCTCGAGGCGGCGTTCGATCAGTTGATCGAACGCCTCGAGGCGCTGGTATCGACCTACGCCGGGGCCCCCGGCGCGGCCTGGGCCATGGGCGAGGGTGATGCTTCCTCTCAGGCCGATGCCGACTGGCTGCGCCGCGCCCTGCTCGACTTCTGGTACCAGGATGGCCAGGACGGGCGAGCCACCCGCAGCTACGTGGGCCTGGTGGCCGCCGATGAAACGCTGATGAGCGCCGTACGAGAGGCCAATGCCGCCAAATCGGCCTTTGCCGCCCTGCTGCGCCAGATCCGCGAGGAAGCGGCGGGCCTGATTCCCGAGCTCAAGGCGATACTGCCCTTTCGCCACCCGGCCCTGCATGATCACCTGCGCGGCCAGGGCCTGGCGCGGCTTCACCTGAAGCAATGTTGGCGGGCCATCCCCCTGGCCGAGGCGCCCCTGGCCCGGGTACGCCTGGCCTGGTATCGCAGCGGCCGTTCCATCAAGCGCCTGACGGTGCGCGAGGCGGAGGCCCTGCTACTCGGCCTCGACCAGGAGGCGCCCCATGTGCGCATCCAACAGCGCCATCTGGCCGGCATCCCCGACGGCGAACCCCTGGCCCAGGTCCAGGACCAGGCGCCGCTGATGCGCGCCAACCTCTTCTACCGCGAGCCACTCCCGGACGGCCGATTGCGCCGGGCCATGAACGTGGCCCTGCCGCTCTTCGTGCCCAGCCCCGACGGCCGCCTGCCCGATTGCAATACACCGCCGGCCTCGCCGCCGACCGCCCGCACCCGGGCCCTGCGCAGCGATGCCCGCCTGGAGAGCGAGCCCTTCCTGCCCAGCCTGCGGATCTACCGCTATCGCCAGGGCTGACTCAAGGGATGACCAGCACCGGTAGGCGGATAGCCCTCAGCCAATCGGGATCCTCCGCCAGCAGCGCGGCCAGCTCATCACGCCGCAGCAACAGACCTCCCAAGCGCTCCCCGGCCAGGCGTCGGGACAGCTCCCCGGCGGGAGCCGACGGCAGCCACTGGATGCGATCGAAGAGCGGCCCCGCCACCCACCAGTCCGGCAGTGCTCTCGCCTCGGGCTCTCCCAGCACCCGCAACGGGCCCCGCGTCATGACCAGGGCCTCGTCCCAGATCAGCACCGCACAGGGCGCCTCCAGCAGGAGCTTGCGACAGGTGGAGCCCAGGGGGCGCCCCCAGCGCGCCGAGAGCCCGGCCCGGCCCAGCACCAGCAGGTCGGCGGCCCGGGCCAGGCGCAGCACCTCCGCCACCACCGAGCCCTGCCCCACCTCCAGCGAATGAGTCAGCTGACGCTCGCCCAGGGCCCGGCGCAGGGCCTCGCGGATCCTCGCCAAACGGCAGGCCTGGGCGGAGGCCATATCGGCCAGGGAGAAGGACCGAATGGCCCCGGACACCGCCCCCACCTCACGGGTAAAGGGCAGTGCCGCGCACTGGGCCAGCTCCGGTTCCTCCACATAGAGGGCCACCAGCTCCGCGTCGCGACTGGCCGCCAGGGCCACCGCCACGGGCAAGGCGGCCAGGCTGGGTCGGGACGCATCCAGCAGGGCCAGCACCCGTAGCGGGGCCTTAGTCGTCATGGGCATCCCCCTCCTTGCCGGCCTCTTCGATACCGCCATTTCTCTCCTTGCCGGGCTCATCGGTGCCAGCGCTTCCCTCCTTGCCCTGGCGCTTCAGCGCCAGGCGGAAGCTCTCGAGCCGCGCCACCACCCGGGCATTCAGGCTGCCCTCGGGGAAAGCGCCGTCGACGCCGCGCGCCCCCGGGACCTGACCGGTCAGCAGCTCCAGGGCCTCATCGAGATGACCGACGGCATAGAGGAAGAAGCGCCCCTCGGCCAGCGCCTCGCGCACCTCGCCATCGAGCATCAGGTGGGGCACATTGGCCGCCGGCAGGATCACCCCCTGCCCCTGGAGCCCCGCGGCCTGGCATACCGCGAAGAAGCCCTCCACCTTCTCGTTGACGCCACCGACGGCCTGCACTTCGCCATGCTGGTTGATGGAGCCGGTGACCGCCAGGGACTGCGTCAGGGGCACGCCGGCGATCGCCGAGACCAGCACGCAGGCCTCGGCCACCGAGGCGCTGTCGCCCTCGATGCCGCCATAGGACTGCTCGAAGGCGAGGCTCGCCGAGAGTGACAAGGCACCCCGCGGCGCATAGCGGTTGGCCAGCCAGCGAGAGAGGATCATTACCGCCTTGGTGTGGATGCGCCCGCCGAGCTTCGCCTCGCGCTCGATATCCACCACCTGCCCCGGCCCGGGGCGCGCCGTGGCGGTGATGCGACTGGGCTGGCCGAAGGCGAAGCCCCCCAGCTGCAGCACCGAGAGGCCATTGACCTGACCGACCACTTCGCCGTCGGTGGCGATCATCACGGTGCCGCGATGAATCCGTTCCTGGCTCAGCTCGTAGACGCGCCCGGCGCGACGCCGCTGCTGGACTACCGCCTGCTCCACATGCGCACGCCGAATCACCGCCGCGTCGCCGGCCCAGTGGGCGGCCTCGGCCAGCAGGTCATCGAGGGGCCGGGCCTGGGCCATCAGGCGCTGCTGGTCTCCGGCGAGCCGTGCGGCCCGCTCGATCACCGCCGCCACCCCGGAGGGATCCAGGGGCGGCAACCCGGCGGCCCGCGCCAGGGTGGCGATCAGCCGCGCATACTCCTCCAGGAAGGCATCGTGCCAGGGCAGCTCGTCGTCGAGATCCGCCTGCACCTTGAACAGCTCCAGGAACTCCGGATCATGCTCGCTGAGCAGGTAGTAGAAGTGCCGCTCGCCGCACAGCACCACCTTGACCTCCAGGGGGATGGGTTCCGGCTCCAGGGTCACGGTGCTGATCAGGCCATAGGCCTGCTCCAGGGACTCGGTGCGAATCTCACCGGCACGCAGCGCCCGCTTGAGGGTCTCCCAGGCACCCGGTTGCTGGAGCAGGGCCCGGGCATCCAGCACCAGATAACCGCCGTTGGCCCGATGCAGGGCGCCGGCCCGGATCAGCGAGAAATCGGTCAGCAGGGTGCCCTGATGGACATGGTGCTCGATGCGTCCCACCAGATGCTGGTGGCTCGGCAGGCCCACCTGTACCACCGGCGCCCCCTCGCAGGGGCCGTTGTCGACCAGCAGGTTGAGCTGGCAGCGGCTGAAGATCGCCTCGGGGGGAATCTCCGGCTCCTCCGCCAGGAAGGCCTCCAGGTGCAATAACAGCGCCTCGCGGATGGCGGCGAAATGCGCTATCACCCCCGCCTGCTCCCGGTAGCGATCCTCCAGCTCCTCCAGGGGAGCGGCGATCACCGACTGCAGCATCTCCTCATTCAGGATCTGGATCTGCTGGCGCAACTCATGGGCCAGGCGCGGCATCTGACGGATCGCCTGCTGCAGCTTGCGCTGGAGGATCTCCACCGTGCCCTCGATGCGCTCGCGGTCGTCCTTGGGCAGCTTCTCGTAGGCCTCGGGGCTCATCATGCCGTCGCCCTCGGCGGGGGCCAGGCTGAAGCCATTGGGCGTGGAGAGCAGCACGATATCGTGCTCCCTGGCCTCGCGGCGCACCGCCTCGATCAGGTCGCGCTGGCGTTCGCCCATGGCCTGCTTCAGCTCCTGGAGGCGATTCTGGTACTCGTCGCTGTCGAAGATGGCCGGTATCGCCACCCGCAGCTCCTCCACCAACTGCTCGATATCGCCCCGCAATACCCGCCCCATGCCCGCCGGCAAGCGCAGTTGGCGGGGCGTGGAGGGATCATCGAAATTGTGCAGGTAGCAGCAGTCCGGCGGCGCCTTCCCCTCGCCCGCCCGGGCCTCCAGGTAGGGCAGCACCAGCTGGCGGGCCAGATGCTCCGCCTCACCCAGGACGAAGAGGTTGAACCCCCGCGGGCGCATGGCCGCGCCGAAATCCAGCGCCTCGCTGGCGCGGCGATGCCCGCTCAGGGGGTCTAGTGAAACCAGCTCCGCGGTGGACTGAAACGCGAACCGCGACTCGGGACAGGCCCGAAAGACCCGCGCCACCTCCAGGGGTTGCAGCATGAGACGCCTCCTTGGTTATTCGCTGAGTATGGAATACCCGGGACGACGGCGCCTTGATGGGCATCAAACGCCCAGACACGAAAACGCCGCCCCGGAGGGCGGCGTTTCGTCAAGCCAGAGTGGCCGGGACAAGCGCTAGGGCTTAGTCCTGACCCATCTGCTGCTTGATCAGGTCACCGATGGTGGTCGGACCACCTGCGTCGACGTCCTGCTCGCGCAGCTTCTTGAGGTTCTGGCGAGTATCTTCCTGATCCTTGGCCTTGATGGACAGGTTGATCTGACGGTTCTTGCGGTCGACACCGATGATACGGGCCTCGACGCTGTCACCCTCGCTCAGGGCGTTGCGGGCATCCTCGACGCGATCGGCGCTGATCTCGGAGGCCTTGAGCACCGCCACCACATCGGTGGCCAGCTCGACCTGAGCTTCCTTGGCATCGACCTCGACCACGCGGCCGGTGACGATGGAGCCCTTGTCGTTGACTGCCAGGAACTCGGCGACCGGATCGGTATCCAGCTGCTTGATGCCCAGGGAGATGCGCTCGCGCTCCGGATCGATGGAGAGGATCACGGCCTCGGCTTCGTCGCCCTTCTTGAAGGAGCGCACGGCCTCTTCGCCGGACTCGGTCCAGGAGATGTCGGAGAGGTGCACCAGGCCATCGATGCCGCCTTCCAGGCCGATGAAGATACCGAAGTCGGTGATCGACTTGATGGTACCGGCCACACGGTCGCCCTTGTTGTAACGGCCGCTGAAGTCTTCCCACGGGTTGGTGGTGCACTGCTTGATACCCAGGGAGATACGACGACGCTCCTCGTCGATATCCAGCACCATGACACCCACTTCGTCGCCGATGTTGACGACCTTGGACGGGTGGATGTTCTTGTTGGTCCAGTCCATTTCGGAGACGTGGACCAGGCCCTCGACGCCCTCTTCCAGCTCGGCGAAGCAGCCGTAGTCGGTGAGGTTGGTGACGCGGGCGGTGACCCGGGTGTTCTCCGGGTAACGATCCTTGATGTTGACCCAGGGATCTTCGCCCAGCTGCTTGAGGCCCAGGGAGACGCGGTTGCGCTCGCGGTCGAACTTCAGCACCTTGACGTTGATCTCGTCGCCCACGGCAACGATCTCGGACGGATGCTTGATGCGCTTCCAGGCCATGTCGGTGATGTGCAGCAGGCCGTCGACGCCACCCAGGTCCACGAAGGCACCATAGTCGGTGAGGTTCTTGACGATACCCTTGATCTGCTGGCCTTCCTGGAGGGTGGCGAGCAGGGCTTCACGCTCGGCGCTGTTCTCGGCTTCGAGCACGGCACGGCGGGAAACGACGACGTTGTTGCGCTTCGGATCGAGCTTGATGACCTTGAAGTCGAGCTCTTTGTTCTCCAGGTGTGCGGTATCGCGCACCGGGCGAACGTCGACCAGGGAACCCGGCAGGAAGGCGCGGATGGAGGCGACGTCGACGGTGAAACCACCCTTGACCTTGCCGTTGATCACGCCCTTGACGATCTCGTCCTTCTCGAAGGCGGCTTCCAGTTCCTTCCACGCTTCGGCGCGCTTGGCCTTCTCGCGGGACAGGCGGGTTTCGCCGAAGCCATCCTCGACGGCTTCCAGGGCGACCTTGACTTCGTCGCCGATGGCGATGGTCAGTTCACCATTCTCGTCGCGGAACTGCGCGGCGGGGATCTGACCTTCGGACTTCAGGCCGGCATTGACGGTGATCCAGTCACCTTCGATGTCGACGACGGAGGCCAGGACGATGGCGCCCGGCTCCATGTTGATGTCCTGGAGTGACTGTTCAAACAGTTCGGCAAAGCTTTCGCTCATGATGTTCCTACGTGATCAACGGGTTAGCGGGGTTACCGCTCTCTCCGCACCACCAGCGAGTGCGGGCCTATACCAAGATCCCCCGGGGATGTTAGCGCTGGTTGGACCTGGCCAGGCTTACCGTCTTAGCTGCCTGACCATGCCATGACATCGCACCGAGGGGCCGCAAGGGATCGTCAGGCGTTCGGCGCCAGGCCCCGTTGGGCCAGCAGCTCGATCAGCCGATCCACCACTTCCGGTATCGTCAGGCGCGTGGTGTCAAGCGTGATGGCATCATCTGCCGGCTTGAGCGGTGCCACGCTGCGCTGCGTATCGCGCGCATCGCGTGCCTGAATTTCCTTCAAAAGACTCGTAAGATTAGCACTCAGACCGGCCTCTCGCAACTGACGGTAGCGGCGCTGGGCGCGTTCCTCCGCCGAGGCGGTCAGGAAGATCTTCAGCGGCGCCTCGGTAAATACCACCGTGCCCATGTCGCGGCCGTCCGCCACCAGGCCGGGGGCCTGGCGGAAGTCGCGCTGGCGCTGCAGGAGCGCCTCGCGGACCCGCGGCAGCGCCGCCACCTGGGAGGCCGCATCGCCCACCGTCTCGGTGCGGATCTCGCCGCTCACCTCGTCGCCGTCGAGGATCACCCGCACCCCGCTGTCGCCGGGCAGGAAGCTGACGTCGAGACCGGCCGCCAGGGCCGCCAGGGCCGCCTCGTCATCCAGCGCCAGGTCACGGCGCAGCGCCGCCAGGGCGGTGATGCGATAGAGGGCGCCGGAATCGAGCAGGTGCCAGCCCAGGCGCTCGGCGATCAGCCGGCTGATGGTGCCCTTGCCGGCGCCGCCGGGGCCGTCGATGGTCAGGACCGGGGCCGTCATGCGCCCTCCTCGTCCACCCGCAGGCCGACCCGGCGTGCCAGCTCGACGAAGCCGGGGAAGGAGGTGGCCACGTTGGCGCAGTCATCGATCTCGATGGGGGCGCCGGCGCGCAGCCCCGCCACGGTGAAGGCCATGGCGATGCGGTGATCGCCCAGGCTGTCGATGCGTCCGCCGCCGTAGTTGGCGCCCTGCGGCTTGCCGCCGACGATATCGATGCCATCCTCGACCACGGTGTGCTCGACCCCCAGCACCGCCAGACCGTCGGCCATGGCCTGGATGCGATCGGACTCCTTGACCCGCAGTTCCTCGGCGCCACGCAGCCGTGTGGTGCCTTCGGCATTGGCGGCGGCGATAAACAGCGCCGGGAACTCGTCGATGGCCAGCGGCACCTGCTCCACGGGAATATCGATGCCCTTGAGGGGCGCATAGCGCACGCGGATATCCGCCACCGGCTCGCCGCCCACCTCGCGCTGGTTCGACAGCTCGAGATCCGCCCCCATCAGCGTCAGGATATTGATCACGCCGATCCGGGTCGGGTTGATGCCCACGTGCTCGAGCACGAGATCCGACCCGGGGGTGATGGCCGCCGCCACCAGGAAGAAGGTGGCCGAGGAGATATCCGACGGCACATCGATGGGCGCGGCGCCGAGCTTGCCGCCGCCGCTGAGCCAGCAGGTGTCGCCGTCGCGCTCGACCGCATAGCCGAAGCCGCTGAGCATGCGCTCGGTATGGTCGCGGGTCGGCGCCGGCTCGCGCACCCGGGTCTCGCCCTCGGCGTAGAGGCCGGCCAGCAGCAGGCAGGACTTCACCTGGGCGCTGGCCATGGGCATATCGTAGCTGATGCCTTGCAGCGCCTTGCCGCCATGAATGCACAGCGGCGGACGCCCGCCCTCGGCGGTGTCGATCTCGGCGCCCATCAGGCGCAGGGGATCGGCCACCCGACCCATGGGGCGCTTGGTGAGGGAGGCATCGCCGGTCAGCTCGCTGTCGAAGGCCTGGCCGGCCAGCAGCCCGGCGAACAGCCGCATGGCGGTACCGGAGTTGCCCACATAGAGGGGCCCCGCCGGCGCCTTGAGGCCGTGCATGCCCACCCCATGGATGGTCACCCGCCCCTGATGGGGGCCTTCGATGGCCACCCCCATCTCGCGGAAGGCCTGGAGGGTGGCCAGGCTGTCCTCGCCCTCGAGGAAGCCCTTCACTTCGGTCACCCCCTCGGCCAGGGCGCCGAGCATGATCGAGCGGTGGGAGATCGACTTGTCGCCGGGTACGCGGATGCGTCCGGTCACCTGACCACCGGGGGCGACCCGGTAGCGCATCTTGTTCTGTTCCATGGTCGGGTAATACCTGGTCTGGTTCAGCAGGGTTTCGAAATAGTGTCGCGCATGGCTGGCCCGGTCGAAGGTGGCCAGCATGGCATCGCCGTCACCGGCGCTCACCGCCTGGCGCAGCCGGGCCAGGCCCGCCTCGAAGTCGTCCAGGGCCGCCAGCACCGCCGCGCGGTTGGCGGTGAAGATATCGCGCCACATCACCGGGTCACTGCCGGCGATGCGGGTAAAGTCGCGAAAGCCGCCGGCGGCATAGCGGAAGATCTCCAACCGCTCGTCCTGGCCGGCCAGGGTATCCACCAGCGAGAAGGCCAGCAGATGCGGCAGGTGGCTGGTGCGGGCCAGTACCTGGTCGTGGCGCTCCACCGCCATCTCCAGCACCTCGGCCTCGCAGGCGGCCCACAGGGCACGCACCCGGGCCAGGGCCCCGGCGTCGGTCTCCGCCGTGGGGGTAAGGATCACCTTGTGGCGGCGATAGAGGTCCGGATTGGCCGCCGCCACGCCACTCTTCTCGGAGCCGGCGATGGGGTGACCCAGCACCAGGGACGGCGGCAGGCGACCGAAGGCGCGCCGGGCGGCGTCGCGAATGGCCACCTTGCTGCTGCCCACGTCGGTGATCAGGGTGTCGTCGAGGCATTCGCCGAGGGCCGCCCCCAGGGCCGCCAGTACCGATTCCATGGCCAGCACCGGCACCGCCAGCACCACCAGGGAAGCGTCGGGCAGCAGGGGCTCGAGTTCGGTATCGCCGCCATCGATGATGCCCATGGCCACGCCCCGGGCGATCTCGTCGGGGTCGCGGTCGCAGGCGAGGATCTCGCCACGGAAGCCACGCGCCTTGAGGGCGGCGGCCAGGGAGCCGCCGATCAGCCCCAGGCCGACGATCAGCAGGCGCGGCTCAGCGAGCCGCGCGGCCTGATGCACTACCGCCATGCCTAGAGCACGCCCGCCGGGTAGGAACCCAGCACCTTGAGCTCGGCGGCACGCAGTTGCACCTCCTCGAGCACCGCGGCGACCTGGGGCTCGTCACGATGGCCCTTGAAGTCGATAAAGAAGACGTAGTTCCACACGCCGCTGCGGGACGGGCGGGTCTCCAGGCGGGTCAGGTCGATCTGGTGGCGATGGAAGGGCTCCAGCAGGTCGTGCAGGGCACCCGGCTGGTTGCGCATGGCCACCACGATGGAGGTCTTGTCGTCGCCGGAGAGCGGCACGTCCTGGTTGCCGATCACCAGGAAGCGGGTGGAGTTGTCCGGGCGATCCTCGATCTTCTCGGCGATTCTCTCCAGGTCGTAGAGCTTGGCCGCCATATCGCCGGCGATGGCCGCGCTGTGCCACTCGGTCTTGATCAGCTTGGCCGCCTCGGCGTTGGAGGCCACCGGTACCCGCTCGGCGCCCGGGTAGTGGGCATCCAGCCACTTGCGGCACTGGGCGAAGGACTGGGGGTGGGAGTAGATGCGGCTCACCTTGTCCTGGCGGGTATTGCTGGAGACCAGCAGGTGGTGATGGATGCGCAGCACCACCTCGCCGCAGATACGGATCGAGGAGTCGACGAAGGAGTCCAGGGTATGGTTGATCACCCCCTCGGTGGAGTTCTCCACCGGCACCACGCCGTAGTTGGCGGCGCCGGCCTCCACCTCGCGGAACACCTCGTCGATGGCCGCCATGGGCAGGCTCACGGCGCTATCGCCGAAGTGCTTGAGGGCCGCCTGCTGGGTAAAGGTGCCCTCGGGGCCGAGATAGGCCACCTTGACGGGCTGCTCCAGGGCCAGGCAGGCGGACATGATCTCGCGGAACAGCCGCGCCATCTCCTCGCTGTCCAGGGGTCCCGGGTTGAGCTCCATGATGCGCCGCAGCACCTGGGCCTCCCGCTCGGGACGGTAGAAGACCGCCTTGGGGTCCTCGGCGCTCTTGACCTGGGCCACCTGCTGGGCGGCCTGGGCGCGCTCGCTGATCAGGCGCAGGATATCGTTGTCCAGGCTATCGATGCGCTGGCGCAACGCATCGAGATCGATGGGGGTATCACTCATGCGTGGTTCCCTTCTTCTCGGGGTCAGGCCCCTTTTGTCTCATGGTTCAGCGGCCAAGCTGCCCGAAGGGCGTTTGTCGCTCGGATCAGCCCCGGCGCTTCTCGAAATCGGCCATAAACGCCACCAGGGTATCCACCGCCGCCTCGGGCACGGCGTTATAGAGGCTGGCGCGCATGCCACCCACGCTGCGGTGGCCCTTGAGGTTGAGCAGCCCCGCCGCCTCGGCCTCGGCCAGGAAGGCGCCATTGAGGGCGTCGTCGGCCAGCACGAAGGGCACGTTCATCCGCGAGCGGTTGCGCTCGGCGATGGGGTTGGAGTAGAAGTCGCTGGCGTCGATGGCACCATACAGCTTGGCCGCCTTGCGGGCATTGATCTCGGCCATGGCCTCGAGGCCGCCCACGTCGCGCTTCAGCCACTGGAACACCAGCCCGGCCAGGTACCAGGCGTAGCTGGGCGGGGTGTTGTACATGGAGCCATTCTCGGCCATCAGCCGGTAATTGAACATGCTGGGAGTCTGCGGAAGGGCGCGATCCAGCAGGTCGTCGCGAACGATTGCCAGGGTCAGGCCGGCGGGGCCGATGTTCTTCTGTGCGCCGGCATAGATGACGCCGAATTTCGACACGTCCAGCGGCTCGGAGAGAATGCTGGAGGACATATCGCAGACCACCGGCACGGGCGCCTCGGGGACATAATCGAACGCCAGCCCGCCGATGGTCTCGTTGGACGTGTAGTGCAGGTAGGCCGCATCCTCGGAAAGGGCGATCTCCGCCTGACGCGGCACCGTGGTCAGGCCCTGGTCACTCTCGGCGGCGATATGCGCACCGACCAGATGGCGCGCCTCGGCGATGGCCTTCTTGCCCCAGATCCCGGTGTAGAGGTAGTTGGGGGTGCCGCCCTGGCCCAGCAGGTTATAGGGCAGCATGGCGAACTGCATGGAGGCACCGCCCTGCAGGAAGAGCACCCGATAATTGTCGGGAATGGCCAGCAGGTCGCGCAGGTCGCGCTCGGCGGTCTCGGCGATCGCCACGAAGGCCTCGCTGCGGTGGCTCATCTCCATGACCGAGAGGCCACGCCCCTGGTAGTCGAGCAGTTCATCGCGGGCCCGCTCCAGCACCGCGGTGGGCAGGGCGGCGGGGCCGGCGCAGAAATTGAAATGGCGTGTCATCGGTGTTTGGCTTCCAGATTTCCCTAGTAGCCCGGTGTGGCACCAGGCGAAGGCGGACCGCCCTCGGCGACCCGCACCACGGTATCAATCGTCGTCGGACGGCGCGGATTCCGGGGCGCCCGCCGCGTCGTCACTCGGCGCGCCCTCCTCCGCTGCCGGGCTATCCTCTGCCGGTTCCTCGCTCTCTTCCGGCTCGTCCACCCGCACCGTCTTGACCAGCTTTTCGCCCTCACCGAGGCGAATCAGCATCACCCCCTGGGTGTTGCGGGAGGTAGTGGAGACCTCCTCGACCCGGGTGCGCACCAGGGTGCCGCGGTCGGTGATCAGCATCATCTCGTCGGCGGAGTAGACCTGCATGGCGGCCACCAGCGAGCCGTTGCGACTGCTGGTCTGCATGGCGATCACGCCCTGGCCGCCGCGACCGCGCAGCGGGAATTCCTCCAGGCGGGTGCGCTTGCCGTAGCCGTTCTCGGAGGCGGTAAGGATATAGATCTGGCCACCATTGCCATTGACGGAGGCGAGTTCGGCGCCCTCCTCGGCGTCGGCTTCGTTATCCGCCTCGGCATCGATCTGCTGGCTCTGCGGGATGATCAGGCTGATCACCTCGGCGCCATCGGCGAGGCGCATGCCGCGCACGCCCCGGGCGGTGCGGCCCATGGCCCGCACATTGCCCTCTTCGAAGCGAATCGCCTTGCCATTGGAGGAGAGCAGCATGGCGTGATCGGCGCCGGAGGTGATGGCGGCGCCCACCAGGCGGTCGCCCTCTTCCAGGTCGATGGCAATCAGGCCGACGCTGCGCGGCCGCGAGAACTGCTCGAGGCTGGTGCGCTTCACCGTGCCCTTGGCGGTGGCGAAGAAGATATAGCTGTCCGGGTCGTAGTCGCGCACCGGCAGGATGGCGTTGATCGATTCGCCCTCCTCCAGCGGCAGCATATTGACCAGCGGCTTGCCCCGGGAGCCACGACTCGCCGCCGGCATCTCGTAGACCTTGAGCCAATAGACCTTGCCGCGATTGGAGAACAGCAGCACGGTGTCGTGGGTGGAGGCCACCAGCAGGTGCTCGATGACGTCCTCGTCCTTCATGGCGGTGGCGGACTTGCCGCGGCCGCCACGACGCTGGGCCTGATAGTCGGAGAGCGGCTGGGTCTTGGCGTAGCCGGAGCGGGACACGGTGACCACCATGTCCTCCTCGGCGATCAGGTCCTCGATGGACAGGTCCAGGTGGCTGGCCTGGATCTCGGTACGGCGCTCGTCGGCGAACTGCTCGCGCACCGCGGCCAGCTCCTCGCGGATCACCTCCAGCAGGCGCTCGCTGGAGGCGAGGATGGCCGTCAGCTCGGCGATCTTCTCGAGAATGCTCAGGTACTCGTCGAGGAGCTTCTCGGTTTCCAGCCCGGTGAGGCGATGCAGGCGCAGCTCGAGGATCGCCTGGGCCTGGCCCGGCGACAGGCGGTACTCGCCGCCGGTGGGGCTTAGGCCGAAGCCCTCGCCGAGCTCCTCCGGCTTGCAGGAGGTGGCGCCGGCACGCTCCAGCATGGCGGTCACCTGCCCCGGCTGCCAGGTCTTGTCGAGCAGCTTCTCCTTGGCCTCGGCGGCGCTCGGCGAGGCCTTGATCAGCTCGATCACCTCGTCGATATTGGAGATGGCCACGGCCAGGCCCTCGAGGATATGGCCGCGCTCGCGGGCCTTCTTCAGCTCGAAGAGGGTGCGCCGGGTCACCACCTCGCGGCGGTGGCGAATAAAGGCCTCGAGGATCTCCTTGAGGTTGAGGATCTTCGGCTGACCGTCTTCCAGGGCCACCATATTGATGCCGAAGACGTTCTGCAGCTGGGTCTGGGCGAAGAGGTTATTGACCACCACCTCGCCGGACTCGCCGCGCTTGACCTCGATCACCACCCGCAGGCCGTCCTTGTCGGACTCGTCGCGCAGCTCGGCGATGCCCTCGATCTTCTTGTCCTTGACCAGCTCGGCGATCTTCTCGATCAGCCGCGCCTTGTTCACCTGGTAGGGCAGCTCGGTGACGATGATATGGTCACGGCCGCTCTTGTCGTCATGCTCGATGGTGTGGCGGGCGCGCACATAGATGCGCCCGCGGCCGGTGCGGTAGGCCTCGAGGATGCCGGCGCGGCCGTTGATGATGGCGCCGGTGGGGAAGTCGGGGCCGGGAATATACTCCATCAGGTCGTCGACGCTGAGGGTGTAGTCGTCGATCAGCGCCAGGCAGGCGTCGATGACCTCGCCCATGTTATGAGGCGGAATATTGGTGGCCATGCCCACGGCGATGCCGGAGGAGCCGTTGACCAGCAGGTTGGGCACCTTGGTGGGCAGCACCTCGGGGATCCGCTCGGTGCCGTCATAGTTGTCGACCCAGTCGACGGTGTCCTTCTCCAGGTCGGCCAGCAGTTCGTGGGCCAGGCGCGCCATGCGCACCTCGGTGTAACGCATGGCGGCGGCGCTGTCGCCGTCGATGGAACCGAAGTTGCCCTGGCCATCCACCAGCACATGGCGCATGGAGAAGTCCTGGGCCATGCGCACGATGGTGTCGTAGACGGCGCTATCCCCATGGGGGTGATACTTACCGATAACGTCGCCGACCACGCGGGCGGACTTCTTGTAGGCCTTGTTCCAGTCGTTGCCGAGCTCGTTCATGGCGAACAAGACGCGGCGGTGCACCGGCTTGAGGCCATCGCGCACGTCCGGCAACGCCCGGCCGATGATCACGCTCATGGCGTAATCGAGGTACGACTGCTTCAGTTCGTCCTCGATATTGACTGGCAGAATCTCTCTGGCGATCTCACCCATGGGTCGTCGAATCCTTGTACTGCGACAGATTAGCGCGACGGCGATAGCGTCGTGACAGCAAGGGCGGAGTATACCACCGCCCCACCCTCAAGGGCAGCGGGACGGCCAGGACGCGACGCCAGAACGCCTGCGTTAGAGGAGAGGTCAGGCCAGGGTATCGAGATCGACCACCAGCGGCGCCAGGGCCTCGCGGAGTGCACCCTCGATGGGTAGCGCCTGCTGGCTGGCGACATCCAGCAACACGAAGGTCAGGCCAGGGTATCGAGATCGACCACCAGAGGCGCCAGGGCCTCGCGGAGTGCGCCCTCGATGGGCAGCGCCTGCTGGCTGGCGACATCCAGCAACACGAAGGTCAGGGTGGCATCGACCACCACTTCGTCATCGCCGCGCCGCAGGATACGCTGACGCATCCTGGCGCTGCGCCCGCCCAGCGTCGCCAGTACCGTCTGCACCTCCAGGTCATCACCGGCCACCGCCGCCCGGCGGTAATCGATATTGAGGTTCACCGCCACCAGGGCCACCTCCCCCGGGGCGAACCACCGCGCCACCTCGGGGCGCTCGTCGAAGTAGGCCCAGCGCCCCTCCTCGAGGAACTCCAGGTAGCGGGCATTATTGACGTGACCATAGCCGTCCAGGTGGTAGCCGCGAACGCGAAGGCGGGTAGAGGTCAGGGGAGCAGCCATCGGGGCCTCCTTGGGGTTGTGATAGGGACCGACGCCTCGAGTCTAGGGCCGCCATCGAGCACAATCAAACACAGGTTTGAAACAATCGATGCGAGACGAGTGCGCTGGTACCCACCGCCGCCTTTGGCCATAATAGGCCTCCTTTTTTCGTCCAGGACTGGCTATGTGGTTCAAGCACTTGCATCTCTACCGACTGCATGACACCGAGGTCATCCCACTGGATGCCCTGGAGGAGCGACTCGCCGAGCAGGCCTTTCGCCCCCTGGGCGGCAGTGAGGCGACCCGACTGGGGTGGCGTACCCCCGGCGGCCGCACCAGCCCCCGTTTCGTGCATGAGGTGCAGGGCCATCGACTGCTCTCGGCGCTGCGCCAGGAGCGGGTGCTGCCCAGCGCCGTGGTGCGTGAGGAGGTCGAGGAGCGCGCTGCCGACCGCGAGGCCGCCGAGGGCCGCCCCCTGCCCCGCCGCGAGCGCCAGGCCATCAAGGAGCAGGTCTACGAGGAGTTCCTGCCCCGGGCCTTCGTGCGCAGCCAACGCCTCGATCTGTGGTGGGATACCCGCGGCGGCCTGATCGGCATCAATGCCAGCTCCCGCAAGCGCGCCGAGGAGATCCTCGACCTGCTGCGCCAGACCCTGGGCAGCCTCAAGGTCACCCCCCTGGCCACCCAGATGCTGCCGATCCGTGCCATGACGGCCTGGCTCAGCGATGCCGGCCAGCGCCCCGAGGGGCTTATCCTCGGCGACCAGGTGGAGCTCAAGGCCAAGGACGAGGGCGTGGTACGTGCCCGGCAGATGGATCTGGACAGCGACGAGATCAAGCAACTGCTGGAGAACGACCGCCAGGTGACACGCCTGGCCCTGGAGGTGGAGGGCCAGCTCGCCTGGACCCTGCACGATGACCTGGCCCTGAAGTCGCTGCGTTTCGCCGATGCGGTAATCGATGAGGCGGCCCAGGCCGACGATGGCGACGACGCCATCCTGCGGCTGGAGACCGACTTCGCCCTGATGGCCCAGACCCTGGCCCCGGTCATCACCCAGCTGACCCGCTGGTTGGGTGGTGAAGCCAGTGCCCAGGAGAGCCGTACCCCCGACGTCCTGGCCCAACAATAATGAGCGTGTGATAGCCCCGTGACACAAGCATCGATCGATACCCTGGATCCCTTCGCCGAGATTCGCCCCTACCACGACGACGAGGTCGCCGAGGTCCTGGCGCACCTGGCCCGCGACCCGGAACTGCTCGACGCCCTGACCCAGTTCAAGCTGCCGCGCCTGGCCCGTTTCGCCCCTGGCCTGGCCCGCGCACTGGCCAGCTTCGTCGTGCGTCGCGAGGTACGTGGGGTGGCCAGCGTGCGCGACTTCCAGATGCGCATCGCCGGCTATATGCAGCGCATGATCCGCACCACCACCGACGCCTTCGAGGTGACCGGCCTGGATGCCCTGGATGGCGATACCGCCTACCTGTTCATCGGCAACCATCGGGATATCTCCCTCGACCCGGCCTTCGTCAACTACGCCCTCTATCTGGCCGGGCGTAACACGGTGCGCATCGCCATCGGCGACAACCTGCTGCAGAAGCCCTATGTCAGCGACCTGATGCGCCTCAACAAGAGCTTTATCGTGCCGCGCAGCGCCCGGGGCAAGCGCGCCATGCTGGCCGCCTACCAGCAGCTCTCCGCCTATATCCGCCACTCCATCGTCGAGGATAACCACTCCATCTGGATGGCTCAGCGGGAGGGCCGCGCCAAGGACGGCATCGATCGCGCCGACCCGGCGATCATCAAGATGCTGACCATGGCGAGCCGCCAACAGGACAAGACGGTGGGCATCGGCGAGGCGGTTGCCGAACTGCGCCTGGTGCCGGTCTCGATCAGCTACGAGTATGACCCCTGCGACCTGCAGAAGGCCCGCGAGCTGCATGCCCTGCATACCGAGGGCCGCTACGAGAAGGTCCAGTACGAGGACATCCGCTCCATCGTCGCCGGCATCACCGGCCCCAAGGGGCGCATCCGGCTACACTTCGGGACACCACTCGGCATGGGGCAGTCCCTCGACTCCGCCGAGGCGGTGGCCGCCGAGATCGACCGCCAGGTACTGGCCGGCTACCACCTCTTCCCCAGCCACTACCTGGCCCTGGAGGCCAGCGAAACGATCGACGAGAGCGTGCGTCGGGAACTGCTCGACCTGAGCGAGGTGAGCGAGGCGGATCGTCGCCGCTTCGAGGCGCGCCTGGCCGAGGTGCCGCCCCAGTTGCGTGACTGGTGGCTGGCCCAATACGCCAACCCGGTACTCAACCGGGCCGGCAAGCTGTAACCCGGCGGACCGATCAGGACACCGACCATGGCCCATGCCCACCACTCCCATCTCGAGCCGGCCGACAAGGGACGCGAAGCCCGCCGCGTGACCCTGGTGGGCGCCTTCTTCGACGGCCTGCTGGGCCTGCTCAAGGTGGTGGTGGGCACCCTGGTGGGCTCGGCGGCCCTGGTGGCCGACGGCATCCACTCCTTCTCGGACCTGGTCACCGATGGCTTCGTGCTGGCCGCCACCCATTTCGGTCACCAGGCCCCGGACCGCAATCACCCCTACGGGCATGGGCGTATCGAGACCCTGGCCACCCTGTGGCTGGGCAGCGTGCTGATCTTCGTGGCCGGCGGCATCGCCTGGGCCAGCGTGATGCGGCTATTCACCGGCGCGCCGATCCCCACCCCAGGCGCCTGGGCCATTCTGCTGGCGGTGGTGGCCCTGGGCATCAAGGAGTGGCTCTACCACTACACCCTGCGCACCGCACGGCGTATCGGCTCCAAGCTGCTGGAGGCCAATGCCTGGCACTCGCGCACCGATGCCCTTTCCACCGTGGTGGTCCTGGTCGGCCTGGTCGGCGCCCAGTTCGGCCATGGCTGGCTGGATGCCGTGGCCGCGGTGCTGGTGGCCCTGCTGGTGGGCAAGATCGGCGGGCGCCTGCTGTGGGAGTCGAGCCAGGAACTGATCGATACCGCCCTGCCGGAAAGCGAGCAGGCGGCGATGCGCCAGGAGGGGGAGCGGGTCCCCGGCGTGCATGGCATCCACGACCTGCGCACCCGCACCGTGGGCGGTAATGTGCTGCTCGACCTGCATATCGTGGTGCCACCCCGGGTCACCGTCTCCGAGGCCCATGAGATCGGCAACGAGGTGAGTCGCCGGCTGCGCCGGGCCTTCCCCGACCTGCATGACGTGACCTTCCATATCGACCCCGAAGACGACCAGGGCATGCTGGCCCATAGCCATCAGCCGGGGCTACCGCTGCGTAGCGAGGTAGAGGCCCAGTTGGCCGAGGCCTGGGACGACGATCCCTGCTGGCAGACCCGGGTGGCACTGGATCTGCACTATCTGGAAAACCGCATCGATATCTCGCTATATCTTGGCGCAGCCCCGAGTGCTGCCGACTGGGATACCCTGGCCGAAGATCTGCGGCGGCGTGCCGCCCACCTGCCCTGGCTGGGTCACCTGCGCCTCTGGGTGGGATCCGGCGACACCCTCTAGCCCTCTCCCTGCGCACGGGCTGCTAGACTGGTAACATTCTGAAACAGAACGTCACCCAGGGTGCCGCCATGTGTCCATGCCCACCGGCCACGACGTCGCTGACTCGCCGTCGCTTCCTGGCGGCAGGAAGCGGTGTCTTGCTGGCCGGCCTGCTGGGCTTCTCTCCTTCCGAGGCAGACCTGGATGCCTCGCGCCTCAGGGACAGCATGCAGCGACTCTATGGCGGCCGGGGCCTGGAGGCCCTGGAAGCCTGGCTGGCCCTGCTGCGACAGCTGGAGGGGGCGCCCCTGGATGCCCAGCTTCGCGAGGTCAATCAGTTCTTCAACCGTCGCATTCGCTGGGTGGACGATATCCACGCCTGGGGCGACGAGGATTACTGGGCCACCCCCCTGGAGGCCCTGGGTAACGGCCAGGGCGACTGTGAGGATTACTCGATCGCCAAGTACATCACCCTCAAGCAACTGAGGGTACCCGGCGACCGACTGCGCATGATCTATGTGCGGGCACGGATCGGTCGCAGCAGCATCACCCAGGCGCATATGGTGCTGGGCTATTACGCGACCCCCGGGGCGGAGCCGCTGATCCTCGACAACCTGGTGCCCTCCATTACCCCAGCCGGTCAGCGAGTCGACCTGGACCCGGTGTTCAGCTTCAACAGTCAGGGCCTGTGGGTCGGCGACTCGTCCGCCTCCCGGGCCGACCCGGTCGCCAGGCTCTCCCGCTGGCGCAGCGTCCTGGCGCGCATGGAGGAGCAAGGTTTCCTATGACGCGTCCTCCCCTCCCCCACGGCATATCGGCTAGCGAGGTGCTCCCATGTCACTGATCAAGCAGCTCTGGCTTATCGTCGGTCTGGTACTCCTGCTGGCCTTCGGCGGCAGCCTGATCATCGGCCTCACCGCCACGCGGCACTATATCGAGCAGGAAGTGCGCATCAAGAATGCCGATAATGCCAATGCCCTGGCGCTGAGCATGTCCCAGCTCGACAAGGACCCGGTGATCATCGAGCTGCTGCTGGCGGCCCAGTTCGACACCGGCCATTACCGCCGCATCACCCTGGAGAGTGCCAGCGGCGAGCCGATCGTGCACCGCGAGGCCGACGAACATATCGATGAGCTTCCCCGCTGGTTCGTGGAACTGGTGCGCTTCGAGGTGCCCCCCGGCCGCGCCGTGGTTCAGGACGGCTGGCGCCAGTACGGCACCCTGACCCTGGCCAGCCAGCACAGTTACGCTTATCACACCCTATGGCGCAGCAGCCAACACCTCGTCGGCTGGTTCCTGCTGGCGGGTCTGCTCAGCGCCCTGTTCGCCTGGTGGATCGTGCGCGGCATCCAGCGTCCCCTGCAGGCCACGGTGGCCCAGGCCCAGGAGATCGGCGAACGCCGCTTTACCACCCGCCAGGAGCCACGCACCCGGGAGCTTCGCGAAGTGACCGCCGCCATGAATCGGCTCTCCTTCCAGGTACGGGAGATGCTCACCGAGGAGGGAGAGAAGCTCGATCGCCTGCGCCACCGCCTGCAACTCGATCCCCTGACCCAGGTGACCAACCGCGAGCATTTCATGCAGCACCTTCAGGTCAGCCTGGAGAGCGAGCGTCGACGCGCCCACGGCCACCTCGCCCTGATTCGGGTGGGGGAGCTGGCCACCTTCAATGAGCGCCTGGGCCATGCGCGAGTCGATGGCCTGCTGAAGGAGCTGGGCCAGGCCCTGAAGCAACTGACCGACAGCGAGGAAGGCGCGCTCGGTGGTCGTCTCAATGGCAGCGACTTCGCCCTGCTGCTGCCCTGGGAGGATGATGCCGATGCCATGGCCAAGCGCCTTGCCGCCACCCTCTATCCCTTGGCCGATGCCGCCGACGGCATTCCCCTGCCCATGGCGATCGCCCGCCTGACGCCAGATACCCGGCGGGCCGAACTGCTGAGCCGCCTGGATGCCGGCATCGCCGAGGCCGAGGCCCTGGGCCCCAGGGCCCATACCATCGATACCTGCGAGGCCCCTGCTCCCTTGTTCACCAACCATGAGCAGTGGCGCCAGGCCCTGACCGCCGCCCTCGATGGCGGCGTCTATCTGGCCCACTATCCGGTGCTGACCCCCGAGGGGGAACTGCTCCACCACGAGTGCCCCTCGCGACTGCGCCTCCTGGGGCATTGGCGGGGGCCGAACCTCTTTATGCCCTGGATTCGCCGCCTGGGGCTACACGCCCGGCTCGACCTGGCCGTGGTCACCCAGGCCCTGCGCGAGATCGGCCGGGACGGCCAGCCCCGGGGTATCCACCTGTCGCTGGAAGGCATCAGCGACAGCCACCTGGTCGGCCAGTTGCAGCGCCTGCTGACGACCCATGCCGAGGCTAGCCGGGCGCTGTGGCTGGAGCTGCCCCAGGTCGCGGTGGAGCATCGCCTGGAACGGGTCCGCGACCTCTGCCAGGCGCTACGTCCTTATGGCTGTCATATCGGCCTGGAACACGCCGGTGCCGGCCTGGCGCGACTGGCCGACCTGCAGGACCTGGGGCTGGGCTATATCAAGCTGGACGCGAGCCTAGTGGGTGCCATCGACCATAGCCAGGAACGCCAGACCATCGTGCGCGGCATGGTGACCCTGTGCCGCTCGCTAGGCATCCTGGCCATCGCCGAGGGGGTCAGCACCCATGAAGAGCGGGACACCCTGATCGAGATCGGCGTCCATGGTCTCACCGGCCCGGACATCCGCGACCCGCGCCATGAACTGGAGGACGATAGCGATGATTGAGCGTCGATCAGATGATGCCATCTTCCTCATCGTCGAGCAGGTTGACGCTATTGAGCCGGCGACGCAGCGACTGCCGGGTCAATAGCTTGTCCCGGGCCGCATCGGGCAGGTCGGTGAAGCTGATCACCCCCTTCTCCATCAGCACCTGGATCAGGTCCTCCAGCACCCGGACCAGCTCCAGGTCCGACTCCAGCATGGGATCCCGACCCTCCTCCCGGCCCAGGAAGCGATCCAGCTCGGGGTCATCCCCGGGCAGCCACTCCCGACACTCGGGGGTCGCCTCGCGGCTGACCCTGCACAAGGCCCCCGTCTCATCCCGGCTCACATACATGGCACCCTCCTCGCCTTGGATTATCCAGCCCTGGCTTTAGCATAACCCAATATAAAAAAACCGTGCCCGCAAGGCGGGCACGGCGGTGGGTTCCTCTCGAAAAGTCGGGCTATTCGATATCGAGCTGATTATTGCTCTGAAGGTCAGCAATCGTGGTTACGATCCCTTCAAGCAGTATCGTCTGGTCGGCGGCACTCACATCTCCCTCAGTCATACCCCCAGTCGTGCTGATATGCAGCGTGGTATTAACCCCGTCATCCGTGGCCTGGAGATATGCCGGGTCAACTTCATCACCCATACTGGAAAGAATATCCGAGAAATCCAATTTATCGGCATCGACATCGCTACCGAAGTCGCCGAGGGTGAAGTCCGTTACTTCGTCCTCTGCCGGATCGCTATCGGTTCCCTCGTCGCCGAGGTTCCAGACGAAGGTATCTGCACCCGGGCCACCCCAGAGGATATCGTCTCCAGCACCGCCGGTCAGAGTGTCATCTCCACCTCCTGCAAACAGGAAGTTGTCTCCACTGTCTCCTACCAAGTCGTCATTACCACTGGTACCCAGGATATCCGCCTCTGCGGGAGCTGCCGTCACCTCGATGGTGCCGGTGGCAGTATCACCATCCGTATCCGTAAGAATGGTATCGAAACTAAGGTCCACCGGGTCACCGGTGTCACTTTGCGAAACCTTGAGATCATTAAGAGAGAACTTTCCATCAGTATCCAAAATCTTCTCATGGTAGATTTCTATACTATCGTATCCATCTGCCGAGAAGGTGACAACATCATAGTCGGCACCAAGACCAGAAACCGTCACTTCTCCGCCACCCGAAGAGAAAGTGATTCCATTTACCTCACCATCAACACCATTCCAGGTAGCAACCAAACCCCCTTGATCATTATAAACCTCGACTTTAGAGATGATGTCCTTAACATCATTCGAAAGATCATTGTCCAAAGGACTATTGGCATCAAAAACCCCCAACCTCAATGAGGCCGTGGAACCACCTGCTATCTGATCGATACCGAACCTGAAGCCATTTATCGTTTCCTTCCCATCGATGACAAAGGTATCATCATTCCCATTACCAGTGCCTTTATCGTCATTTCCAAATCTTCCAAAATCGACTCTCAGTCCATCTCCAGTATCGATAAACTGAGAGTCGACACCTACGTCATCAGAGTCACTATTGATAGTGCCAGCACTCCCTAGCGGCGTGAACAAGATCTCGAGATCTGAGTCAACATCGGATGATTCCACGATCTTGAATGACGAATTTCCGGCCTCCCCAGTTCCAGAGAGGTCCTCAAATGAAACACCGAAGCCATTATCGATGGTGCCGACCATAGTAAGCGTATACTCATCAAACGCATCATCGATATCAGCAGTGAAGACGGTATTTCCGGGATCAACACCTCCTTCTGTATCAGAGGTTGAGGCTGTCAGTGTTTTTCCGTCAGCCGACACATAGTAGTTGATCACCAAACCATTTGACGTAAATCCGCTATCACCCTCCTGCGCAGCATCGAACGTCACATTAGTTGACGACCCGCCATAATTATCAGCCCCTAGTGCACTTAGGGTATTAAGAGACTCAGTCACCGAGCTGCCGGAATTATTATTGAGTATTCCGCTGGTCGGCATAAAGTCGATCGGCACGTCATCCACAACTTTCGGGTTGACCGCACCCACGGCGGTATCGCCGTCGCTATCGGTCGCCACGACATTCACCGAGCCCAAATCCAGGGTGTTCTCGTCATTGCCGGACAGGTGCTGGAAGTTGTCCGCCAGCGTCGCCGTGACCTGCACCGTGCCGGCCGCCAGATCGACGCTCGACAGACTCAGCGTAATCGCCGTGACCCCGCCAATCTGGCCGACAATCTCGCTATCGCTGTTGCGTACCCAGACCACTTCATCGCCGGCCACGCCATCGGTGTTGGTGGTCAACCCCGACAGGTCGGTGCTGAACGCCATGCTCACCAGGGCATCACTGCCCAGCGTGAAGCTCAGCGTATCGCTGTCGCTCAGCGCCTCCTTGGTGGTATCCGAGCCGTCTGCCAGGTCGTCCTCGTCGACCGTCAGCATGATGCCGTTGGCATCCTGCGGATCATCACCATCCGTAATGCTGATGGCCTTGCTGGCCTCGTCGGTATCGCCGTCGCCGTCGGTGATGCGGTAGCTGAACGAGGCATCGACGTCGCCACTGCTGTTGTCGACACTATCCGCCGGGGTGAAACTCCAGCTGCCGTCGGCGTTGAACACATAGTCACCAACACCAGCAACGCTGAAGCCGAAGTCGCCACCGCCGAAATCCGTCCCACTGCTGAGGGCGACGAAGCCGCTGCCCAGATCCACATGAGTAACCGTTGCGCCGTCCGCACCTTCGGTGTCATTGGTCAGCAGGTTGCCACTGATGGCCGCATCCCCTTCGGTCAAGACCGACGGCGACTCGTCCACCGCATCCGGCACGTCGTCCACCACTTTCGGATTGACCGCACCCACGGCGGTATCGCCGTCGCTATCGGTAACCACGACATTCACCGAGCCCAGATCCAGGGTGTTCTCGCCATTGCCGGACAGGTGCTGGAAGTTGTCCGCCAACGTCGCCGTGACCTGCACCGTGCCGGCCGCCAGATCGACGTTCGACAGACTCAGCGTGATCGCCGTGACGCCGCCAATCTGACCGACGACCTCGCTGTCGCTGTTGCGCACCCAGACCACTTCATCGCCGGCCACGCCATCGGTGTTGGTGGTCAACCCCGACAGGTCGGTGCTGAACACCATGCTCACCAGGGCATCACTGCCCAAGGTAAAGCTCAGCGTATCACTGTCGCTCAGCGATTCCTTGGTGGTGTCCGAACCGTCCGCCAGGTCGTCCTCGTCGACCGTCAGCATAATGCCGTTGGCATCCTGCGGATCATCACCATCCGTAATGCTGATGGCCTTGCTGGCCTCGTCGGTATCGCCGTCGCCGTCGGTGATGCGGTAGCTGAACGAGGCATCGACGTCGCCACTGCTGTTGTCGACACTATCCGCCGGGGTGAAACTCCAGCTGCCGTCGGCGTTGAACACATAGTCACCAACACCAGCAACGCTGAAGCCGAAGTCGCCACCGCCGAAATCCGTCCCACTGCTGAGGGCGACGAAGCCGCTGCCCAGATCCACATGAGTAACCGTTGCGCCGTCCGCACCTTCGGTGTCATTGGTCAGCAGGTTGCCACTGATGGCCGCATCCCCTTCGGTCAAGACCGACGGCGACTCGTCCACCGCATCCGGCACGTCGTCCACCACTTTCGGATTGACTGCACCCACGGCGGTATCGCCGTCGCTATCGGTCGCCACGACATTCACCGAGCCCAGATCCAGGGTGTTCTCGCCATTGCCGGACAGGTGCTGGAAGTTGTCCGCCAACGTCGCCGTGACCTGCACCGTGCCGGCCGCCAGATCGACGTTCGACAGACTCAGCGTGATCGCCGTGACGCCGCCAATCTGACCGACGACCTCGCTGTCGCTGTTGCGCACCCAGACCACTTCATCGCCGGCCACGCCATCGGTGTTGGTGGTCAACCCCGACAGGTCGGTGCTGAACGCCATGCTCACCAGGGCATCACTGCCCAGCGTGAAGCTCAGCGTATCGCTGTCGCTCAGCGCCTCCTTGGTGGTATCCGAGCCGTCTGCCAGGTCGTCCTCGTCGACCGTCAGCATGATGCCGTTGGCATCCTGCGGATCATCACCATCCATAATGCTGATGGCCTTGCTGGCCTCGTCGGTATCGCCGTCGCCGTCGGTGATGCGGTAGCTGAACGAGGCATCGACGTCGCCACTGCTGTTGTCGACACTATCCGCCGGGGTGAAACTCCAGCTGCCGTCGGCATTGAACACATAGTCGCCGACCCCGGTGACGCTGAAGCCGAAGTCACCGCCGCCAAGGTCTGTCCCACTGCCGAGGGTCACGAAACCGCTGCCCACGTCGACATGGGTGACCGTCGCGCCGTCCGCGCCTTCGGAGTCATTGGTCAGCAGGTTGCCACTGATGGCCGCATCCCCTTCGGTCAGGACCGACGGCGACTCGTCAACGGCCACCGGACCGTCGTCGAGCACATCGATGGTCAGGCTGGTGTCGTCGGTGTCACCGTCGCTGTCGGTCACCGTGACCGCGAACACATCCTGGATACCCTCGCTGGTCCCGGTGCTGGTGTCGTCCGGATGGTCCGTGGTGTTGTCGTCCAGCGTGTAGGTCCACTCGTAGACCCCGGCATTCAGCATCACCGTCAGGGTGCCGTAGGTGCCGTTGACCACCCCCCCATTGGTCACATCGACTCCGCCCACCACCAGTGAGGCCGTGGTATCGGTGCCGCTGTGGGTGATGTTGAAGCTGCCGCTGACGCTCTCCGCCGGGCTGCCCGGGTTGCTGCCATCGTCCAGTGCCGCCTCATCGACCTGATTGCCGCCTTCGGCATCCACCACGGAGATGCTCGGCACGGAATCGGGGGCAATGGTCAGGTTGACCGTCGCCGTGGCGGTGTCGCCGTCACCGTCGGTCAGGGTATAGGTGAAGCTGTCGGCACCTTCCTCACCCGGATTCGCGGTGTAGGTGAAGGTGCCATCGCCGTTGTAGATCACGCTGCCCTTGCTCGGGCCGCTGGCCACGGCGATACCGGTCGTCAGGTCGACGCCGTCGGCACCGGCGGTGTCATTGGCGAAGACATCGATATCGACGCTGCCGTCCTCGGGCACCTCGCCGGCCACGCTATCGTCGACGGCGATCGGGCCGTCATCAAGCACATCGATGGTCAGGCTGGTGTCGTCGGTGTCCCCGTCGCTGTCGGTCACCGTCACCGAGAACACGTCCTGGATCCCTTCGCTGGTCCCGGTGCTAGTGTCGTCCGGATGGTCCGTGGTGTTGTCGTCCAGGGCATAGGTCCACTCGTAGACGCCGGCATTCAGCGTCACCGTCAGGGTGCCGTAGGTGCCGTTGACCACCCCGCCATTGGTCACATCGACGCCGCCCACCACCAGTGAGGCTGTGGTGTCATCACCACTGTGGGTGATATTGAAGCTGCCGCTGACGCTCTCGGCCGGGCTGCCCGGGTTGCTGCCATCGTCCAGTGCCGCCTCGTCGACCTGGTTGCCACCCTCGGCATCCACCACGGAGATGCTTGGCACGGAATCGGGGGCGATGGTCAGGTCGACCGTCGCCGTCGAGGTATCACCGTCACTGTCGGTCAGGGTATAGGTGAAGCTGTCGACACCTTCCTCACCCGGATCCGCGGTGTAGGTGAAGGTACCATCGCCGTTGTAGACCACGCTGCCCTTGCTCGGGCCGCTGGCCACGGCGATACCGGTCGTCAGGTCGACGCCGTCGGCACCGGCGGTGTCATTGGCGAAGACATCGATATCGACGCTGCCGTCCTCGGGCACCTCGTCGGCCACGCTATCGTCGACGGCGATCGGGCCGTCGTCGAGCACATCGATGGTCAGGGTGGTACTCGCAGTATCCCCATCGCTGTCGGTCACCGTGACCGAGAACACGTCCTGGATCCCCTCGCTGGTCCCGGTGCTGGTGTTATCCGGATGGTCCGTGGTGTTGTCGTCCAGGGTGTAGGTCCACTCATAGACCCCGCCGTTCAGCGTCACCGTCAGGGTGCCGTAGGTGCCGTTGACCACCCCGCCATTGGTCACATCGACGCCGCCCACCACCAGCGAGGCTGTGGTGTCATCACCACTGTGGGTGATATTGAAGCCACCGCTGATGCTCTCCGCCGGGCTGCCCGGGTTGCTGCCATCGTCCAGTGCCGCCTCGTCGACCTGGTTGCCACCCTCGGCATCCACCACCGAGATCGTGGGGAGGGACTCTTCCTCCAGCAGTTGCGGCTCTCCGAGCCCGCCCTCGGGGCCTCCGGCCAGGCCGACGCCGTACTGGTAATTCAGCGGATCGACGCCTTCGGTGATACGCGCCAGGCGAATGAAGCCATGGCCACCACCGGCGCCATCCCCCCCAGCGCCGGCGCCCGCGGCAGTGTCCTCGAGGATATCCAGCAGATCGATATCATCGTCCTCGAGTGCCGCCAGCAACGCCTCGACCTCATCGTCCTGGACGCTGGCCTGCTCGGCATCCACCTCGGCGCCGGGAACCAGCTCGGCCTGCATCAGCACTTCCTGGCCGGGCTCGATCACCACCAGGCCGGCCTCGCCGCCCCCGAAGTCGAGATCGACGCTGCCGTCATCGGAGGTGATCACCACCTCGCCTTCCTGGAGCACGTCGCCGGGACGCAGTTCGCGAAGGTTACCCTCGGCGTCTCGCGCCCAGGCCTGTCCGGTTACCGAGAGAACGACTGCGATGCTCATGGCGCTGCCTCCTGCATTAGCCATTGATTAGCCCGGAGCCGGATACGGCCCCGTAAGGCTTGCCGACAACTGTCGGCACTTATCTCAAAGCTAGGAGAGGGGGAGGTATCGGAGTATTGGACTGTGGTACAGGGTAACCAAATGTTTCTTTATGTTTGTTTACCCAGGGGCCTCAGGTGGTCTCCAGATGCCCGGAGAGTTTGAGGATCAGCTGCATGCGGTCGCGCACGCCGAGCTTGCGGAAGGCGGCCCCCAGATGGGCTTTGACGGTGCGCTCGGTAATCGCGAGGGCCCGGGCCACCTCCTTGTTGGTGTGGCCGGCGGCCACCGCCAGTACCACGTCCCGCTCCCGGGCGGTCAGCTCGGCCAGCACGCCGGCCTGATCCGCCAGGCCGCCCCCCAGGGCGCGGAAGGTCGCCCCCACCACCTCGGTGAGCAGCTCCGGCCCGACCCAGAGCCCATGATGCATGGTGACCAGTGCCACCTCGTGAAGCAGCTCGATGGAGCCGAGAGCATGGGCATAGCCACGGGCCCCGGCCCCCAGGGCCTGAAAGGCCTCTTCCTTGCGAGGCAGCCAGGAGAGCACCACGCAGATTACCCCCTGCTTCACCAGGGTCTCCACCAGGGGGAGCCAGGCGTCGTTATCGCCGAGTACCCAGGCATGGTCGCCCTTGCCGAGACGACTCGTCGCCTCAGTGGCCGATAGCGTCCAGCCGTCGGGGAAGGCGTGATGCCAGCGCGGCAGGGTTGAGCGCCCCGATACCACCAAGACATGTCGCATGGTCAGCGCTCCGTCATCGCATTGCCCATCCCGCGCAGCACCGGCTTGAGCAGGTACTCCATGATGGTGCGCTGCCCGGTGCGGATATCCACCTGGGCGGTCATCCCGGGAATGATCGGCATGTCCGCCGCCCAGTCCGCATCCTCGGTGCGCACCCTGACCAGGTAGAAGGTATTGCCATCGTCATCGGTGATGGTATCGGCACTGATATGCTCGAGCTGAGCATCGAGCCCCCCATAGATGGAAAAGTCATAGGCCGTCAGCTTGATAAAGGCGTCCTGCCCCGGGTGCAGGAAGGCGATATCCCGGGGGGCCACACGGGCCTCCACCAGCAACTGATCGCCGGTGGGGATGATCTCCACCACGTCCTGCCCCGGCTGCGCCACGCCGCCCAGGGTGGTGATATGCAGTCGCTGCACGACCCCGGCTACCGGCGACCGCAGCTCCGCCAGGCGCACCCGGTCGGCCAGGCCGGCGCTGCTCTCATCCAGTGCCGAGAGCTCCTCCATGGCCTGGCCAAGCTCATTACGCCACTCGCCCCGCCGCTCCAGGGTAATCTCCCGCAGCTGTGCCTCGGCCTCCTCCACGGCCGCCGCGAGACGCGACACCTGGGCACTGGCCTGGCTGCGTTCGCCGCTGGCCCGGGAGACCTCGCGACGCAGGCGAATCACCTCCACCTCCGATACCGCCCCGGTCTGCAGCAGGGGCTGGGTCATATTGAGCTCCTGGCTGGCCAGGCCCAGATCCCGGGAGGCGGCATTGAAGCGCGCCCGGGCCTCGTTGAGTTCCTCGCGACGCTGGGTCAGGCGATCGCGCACGATGCCTTCCTGCTCACGCAGCTCGGCTCGACGCCCCTCGAACAGTTCTCGCTCGCGCTGCACCAGGTCGGGCGCCTCCTGTACCAGTTCCGGCGAGGGGCGGAAGATATCGTCCGCCACCAGGGCACGCAGTCGTTCCGCCCGCGCCTGCAGGGCCCATATCCGGGCCTGGTTCTCGCGAAAACTGGAGGCATAGCGAGTCGGGTCGATGCGCATCAGCAGTTGTCCGGCCTCCACCCGCTGGCCCTCGGCCACCAGGATCTCCTGCACCACGCCGCCGTCATAGGACTGCACCCGCTGCAACTGAGACGAGGGAATGATGCGCCCATCGCCCTTGGTCACCTCATCGATCTCGGCCAGGGTCGCCCAGATCACCAACCCCACCAGCGCCACCACCACCAGATAGAGGAAGGCCCTGGCCCGTAACGGCTCCTGCTGCATGCGCGCCCAGTCGGCGTCGCTGGCCCAGTCGCGATTGAGATGCGCCGATGAGACCCAGCGTGAAAACAAGCGGTCGATCAGCGGCCGGAAGGGCTTGCTGCCTCCCTCACTGAGACGACCGATGCGCTCGAAACCGCGCTGCTCGAGGGTTGGCTTGCGCTCTGCCATCAGCGTGCCCTCCCGATCTGTCCGCTGCGCAGGGCGACCACCACCTTGTCCTTGGGCCCGTCCGCCACCACCTTGCCGGCATCGATAACGATAATGCGCTCCACCAGCGCCAACAGCGAGGTACGGTGGGTCACCACCACCAGGGTCTTGTGCTCGGCCAGGCCTTCAAGGCGCGCCTTGAAGGCCTCCTCGCTGGCATGGTCCATGGCACTGGTGGGCTCATCCAGCAGCAGGATGGTCGGGTCGAGGACCATGGCCCGGGCGATGGCCACGCTCTGACGCTGGCCGCCGGAGAGCGACTCGCCCCGCTCCCCTACCGGCATATCCAGCCCCAGGGGATGGCGATTGACCAGTTCGGTGAGTCCCGCCACCTCCAGGGCCTGCTGCAGCACCTCGTCGCTCACTCCTTCGCTGCCGGCCCCGGCGATGATGTTGTCGCGCAGGCTGCCAAAGAAGAGGCTGACATCCTGGGGCACATAGCCGATATGCCGGCGCAGATCCATGGGATCCCACTGGCGGATATCCACCCCATCCACGCTCACCGCCCCCGCCGTGGGCTGGTAGAGCCCCAGGATCAACTTGTCCAGGGTCGACTTGCCGGAACCGATCCGCCCCAGCAGGGCGACCTTCTCGCCGGCACCGATCTTCAGCGAGACGTCGCGCAGTGCCTCCTGAGCCTCCTCCGGGTAGCGGAAGCTCACCTTGTCGAAGGCGATCTCGCCGCGGATCACCGGGCGGCTGATCAGGTGGCGGCCTTCCTCGCGCTCCTGGGGCTTCTCCATCACCTGGTCGAGGCCCGCCAGGGCCGTGGAGGACTGATGGTACTGCGCCAGCAGCGACGCGGCCTGGCTGATCGGCGCCATGGCCCGGGAGGAGAGCAGGTAGGCGGCGATCAAGCCGCCCTGGCTCAGTTCCCCGGCGATGATCAGGTAGACCCCGATGATGATCACCGCCACCGCCACCGTATGCTGGGCCCAGAGGGCGACGCTGGAAACCGAGCTGCTCAGCAAGCGCAACTGGGCCGAGGTCCGCGACAGGAAGGCGGTGGTCTTCTCCCACAGCCCCTGGATCCGTCCCTCGGCGCGCAACGCCTTGACGGTCTCCAGGTTGGAGACCGACTCCACCAGGCTGGCATTGCGCTGGGCGCTGACCCGCCAGGTGGTCTCGGAGAGCTCGTGCATGCGGCCCTGGGCGGCCAGCGCGTAGAGCAGCACGAAGAGTGCACCGATGGCGATGGGGATCACCAGGGGCACGCCGATGATCGCCACGATGCCGGCGAACAGCAGCACGAAGGGCAGGTCCACCAAGGCCACGACGGTGGCGGAGCCGATAAAACCGCGCACCGCCTCGAAGGAATGCAGGGTCGCGGCGAAGGAACCGGTGGAGGCCGGCCGCGCCTCCATGCGCATGCCCAGTACCCGCTCCATGATATGGCTGGAGACCTTGACGTCGGCGCGACTGGCGGCCAGGTCGACGAAGGCGCTGCGCATCAGGCGCAGTGCCAGATCGAAACAGAGCACCACGAAGACCCCGGCCGCCAGGGCCCAGAGGGTCTCGGTGGCCTGGTTGGGCACCACCCGGTCGTAGACGTTGAGCACGAACAGCGGCATGGCCACGGCGAAGAGGTTGATCAATACCGAGCCCACCAGCACGTCCCGGTAGAGGCGGCGATTCTCGGCGATCACGCCCCAGAACCAGTGTCGGCCCCGTAGCCGCTTGACCTCGGGCCCCCGGGCATCGAAGCGGAAGCTGGGGCGCACATAGATGGCCCGCCCGCTATAGCGCGCCTCCAGCTCGTCGAGCCCGATCTCCGTGGCGGCTTCCCCCAGTTCGGGGAAGATCACCTCGGCACGCCGCGCCTTCACGTCCAGGGAGACCAGCACGCAGGCCCGGTGGGGCTCGAGCAACAGCACCACCGGGAACAGGGCCGGATTGAGGCGCACCAGGGCACAGCGGGCCTGGCGCGCCGCCAGCCCCGCCCGCTTGGCCGCCCGCGGGAAGACCCCGGGGGTCAGCTCGCCGTTCTCCAACGGCAGGCCGGCCACCAGGGCCTCGGTCACGACCTCATGGTCGTGGGCGCGCGCCACGACCCTGAGACATTCGGCCAGATCGCCACCGGCGAAACGGAACCACTTCTCGTCACTGGTCACGGCTTATCCTTACTCGTTGCGGCGAAGAACCTCCCTGTCTGCCGATCCCTCGACTATTCGTCGAGGCGCTCCAGGGTGATCTCCACCCGGCGGTTGGCGCGCCGCCCTTCCACCGTGGCATTGGTGGCCACCGGCTGATGGGAACCGTAACCGCGGGTCTCCATCAGGCTCGCCGGGACCCCCTGACTGGCCAGGTAGCCGGCCACGCTGTCGGCGCGACGCTGGGAGAGCGGGTCGTTGATCGCATCGTTGCCGGTGGTATCCGCATGGCCGGCGATAAAGACCCGGCGCAGATCACTACGATCACGAATCTGGGCCGCCAGGCCATCCAGCTCGCCGCGGGCCGCCGGGCTGAGTTCAGCGCTATTGATGGCGAAGAGGGTATCCGCCGACAGGGTGATATCCGGCGCCCGGGTCGGGGCCGGGACATTCATGCCGGCCACCAGGTCGTCCAGGCTGTAGCTGGTGGGCGCCTGTACCGGACAGATATCCTCGGGGCTCAGGCTGACGCCATCGCTGCCCAGATCGGCCAGGCTCGGCAGGCCCTCTCGGGTAATGCCCAGGGCCGGCAGCAGGCTCCCCATGGCGGCCAGGGTACGGGCGTGAGCCAGGGCCAGGTCGTACTGGGCATTGGCATAGGCGCGGCTGGCCTCGAAGTACTCGTTCTCGGAGTCCAGCACATCGAGCAGGGTGCGCTGGCCAATATCGAACTGCTGCTGGTAGGCGCCTCTGACCCGGTCGATGGACTGACGATGCTGATTGAGGAATTCCATCTGCTCGCGGAGTCGCCGGGTGTCGTTATAGGCGATCTGGGTGGTCTGGCGCACATTGGTGCACTCCAGGTCACGCAGGTCCATGGACTGCTCGAGCAGGTCACTGGTGCGCCGGAACTCCGCCAGGTCGCTGCCGCCGCGGAAGAGGTTGATGCTGGCCACCAGCTCCACCACGGTATGGTCGCGACGTCCCGCCACATCGTCCAGATTGTTGGTCCCGTGGCGGGCGCGGAAATCGAGCCGGGGATGGAAGCCGGAACGGGCGCCCTCACGCTCGGCGCGGGCCGCGGCGATGTTCTCGATGGCGGCATGGAAGTTGGGATTGCCCTCGTAGGCCATCTGCACCGCCTCGGCCACCGAGGGTGGCATGCCGTCATCCAGACCCGGCGCCGGGGCCAGGTTATCCGCCGGCAGCTCGCCGACGATGCGCAGATAGCGGGCGCTCACATCGTGCAGGTTGGAGGCCTCGGTGAGCAGGTTGGACTCGGCCAGTGCCAGGCGCCCGCTGATCTGTTGCAGGTCGACACCACGCCCGGCCCCGGTGCGCACCCGGTCCTCGATCTGATTGAAGACCCGCAGGTGCTCGCCGTAGTTGTCCCGGGCCAGGGCGACCAGCTCGCGGAAGCGCTGCACGTCGAGATAGGCGCGGGTCGTTTCCAGGGCCACCTCCTCGCTGGCCCCAAGCAACTCGTAGTAGCGCACCAGCTTGGCGCGATCGAGCTGCTCCACGGCACTGCGGGTGGCGAAACCGTCATAGAGCATCTGGGTCAGGGAAATCTCGGCGAAATCCGACGAGAAGCTGCCTCGGCCATCCCCCTCACGGGCCTCGCGGCCAATGCCCCCGACCAGGTCGACGCTGGGAAAATAATTGCCCCGTGCCACCCCGACCTCGTCCATCGCCGCCTGGAAGCCGTTCCAACTGGCCTGCACCTCGGGATTGGTATTGATGGCCCGCTGGGCCGCCTCGGTGAGGTTGCCTGCCGTGCTCTGGGCCAGAGCGGAGACGGTCACACCGCTCAGGCAGGCCGCCCCAACGGCCAGCACCAGACGCTTTATCGGAATCCCTTGAATCGACATGAAGGTTTTCATGGTCGTGCCCCTTGTGCATCAACGCATCTGCAAGTGGTGGAGTGATGATGCGGCATGCCTCCCGAAGCATCTCCATGCTCCGAGAGACACGCACTTTTTTGTAAGCAAACGTAACTCTTCTTGCACTCTAGTCGATGTACCGAAGACCCGCCAAGAAATCGCTGTGCTCTGGCCCAACGCCAGGCATCGCCTGAGGGCACCGCCCGGAGGCCCGATGACGACTGACGCCACCAGCGCACCATGGTATGGTTAAGTCGTTATTCCCGCGCTTAAGGAGCGTACTCACATGTCGGCCTCTGAAATTCAAAAGACTCGTGTCATCAATGAGCTACGCAGCTTTATCAAGAAGCTGCTGGAGGACCCCAAGATCCTCGAGCAATCGCTGGTGGTGGCCCGCAAGCATCTCAGCGAGGGCAACGACAAGGATGTGATGGCGCGTATCGCCAATGAGATCTCCGACACCACCAGCGTGCATATTCCCGAGGATCCCAGCGAACACTCGGAAGCGGACAAGCTCTACCTGGAACTGCTCAAGGAAGTGATCAACGAAGAGCAGGCTCTCTACTAAGGGACGAGGACGCAGTATGCGCTTTGCGATCTACGGCAGTGGTGGAGTCGGCGGCTACTTCGGGGGCCGCCTCGCCGAGGCCGGCGAAGACGTCACCTTTATCGCCCGCGGCGATCATCTGGCGGCCATGCATCGCGACGGCCTCAAGGTGTTGAGCCCCCAGGGCGACTTCCTGATCTCACCGGCCCAGGCCTGCGAGAATCCCGCCGACGTCGGCCCCGTGGATTGTGTGCTGGTGGCGGTCAAGGCCTGGCAGGTGGCCGAGGTCGCCGAGGCCATGGCCCCCTTGGTGGGTTCCGAGACCCTGCTGCTGCCCCTGGAGAACGGCGTGGAGGCCAGCGACCACCTCGCCGCCCGCTGGGGGCGCGAGCGGGTGCTGGGCGGGCTCTGCGGCATCCTCGCCTACCGCGAGGCCCCCGGGGTAATCCGCCACGCCGGGGTCGAGCCCTTCCTGCGCTTCGGCGAACTGGACAACCGTCCCAGCGAGCGTACCCGGCGCCTCAAGGCGGTCTTCGAGGCGGCCCGGGGCGTCAGCGCCGAGATTCCCGACGATATCCAGGCGGCCATCTGGAGTAAGTTCCTGTTTATCTGTGCCATGAGCGGCGTGGGGGCGGTCACCCGGGCGCCCATCGGCATCAGCCGGACCCAGCCGGAAACCCGCCGGATGCTGGAAGCGGTGATGGAAGAGATCTGCGCCGTGGCCAAGGCCCGCGGCATCCGCCTGTCCCAGGATGCGGTCACCCGCGCCATGAAATTTATCGACAGCATGCCGGAGACCAGCACCGCCTCCATGCAGCGCGATATCGTCCGTGGCCTGCCTTCGGAGCTCGACTCCCAGAATGGCGCCGTGGTGCGCCTGGGCCATGCCACCGGCGTCGCCACGCCGGTCAATGAGGCGATTCATGCGGCCCTGCTGCCCCAGGAGCGTCGCGCCCGGGGCGAGCTGAATTTCTAAGCGTCCACCTCAATCCCGGCGATAGCGCCCCACCAGGCGGTTCATGCCCAAGAGGTGGGGCTCGATCCGCGCCAGCAACTCGTCCAGGCGCAGGCCCGCCGGCAGGTCCAGGTCCACGTCCAGGGCCAGCACCCAGAAGTAGTAATGGTGTTCCCCATGGCCCTGCGGCGGCATGGGGCCCCCATAGCCCGGCAGGCCGAAATCGTTGACGCCGGGGGTGCCCGCGGTGGACGCCTCCGCCAGTTGGGTCGTCTCCGCCGGCAGGTTATAGAGCACCCAATGCACGAAGCCATAGCCCCCATGCTGGACCAGGGGCGCATCGGGATCGTGGCAGAAGAGCGCGAAGGCCCGGGTGCCCTTGGGCACGTCTTCCCATAGCAGGGCGGGCGAGATGTCCTCCCCTTCGCCGCTATGCTTGCGGGGAATCGCCTGGCCGGGACCGAAGGCGGGGCTGCTCAGGGTCAGGGACGAGAGGGCGAAGGGCATGGCGCAAACCTCCTCTAACAGGACGCTGTCACCAGCATCGTCGCCTTCGCGGTCGGCATCAAGCTCGAGGGATCTGATAGGCTGTCTCCATCCCCCGCCAGAGGAGTGACATCATGGCCAAGACCGCCTCCCGAATGATCGACCTCGGCAGCGCCCTGCCCCACTTCCGCCTCGCCGACCCCGAGGGCGAAATCACCGAACGCGAAGACTTCCTAGGCCGCCCCCTGCTGGTGGCCTTTATCTGCAATCACTGCCCCTTCGTCAAGCATATCGCCGACGCCTTCGCCGAGCTCGCCCGGGAGTACCGGGCCAAGGGGCTCGGCGTGGTGGCCATCAACAGCAACGACTCCCACGCCTACCCGGACGACGACCCCGAATCGATGCGCGAAGAGGCCCGCGTCCGGGACTATGACTTCCCCTACCTGGTGGACGACACCCAGGCGGTGGCCCGGGCCTTCCAGGCCGCCTGCACCCCGGACTTCTTCCTCTTCGACGCCGACCATCGCCTGGCCTACCGCGGCCAGTTCGACGACAGTCGCCCGAGCCAGGAGCCCCCGGTGACCGGCGCCGACCTGCGTGCCGCCATCGAGGCGGTGCTGGCGGGAGAGGCGCCGAGTCCCGACCAGCGCCCTTCCCTGGGCTGCAATATCAAGTGGAAGGCCAACGGGGACACCCCATGACCCCCGTCCTGCTGCTGGTCGATGTGCAGAATATCTACTACACCACCCGCCAGGCCTATCGGCGCCACTTCGACTACAACGCCTTCTGGGCCCAGGCCACCCGGGGACGCCGCGTGACCCGGGCCATCGCCTACGCCATCGACCGGGGCGACGAGAAGCAGCGCCAGTTCCAGAACATCCTCCGGGGCATCGGCTTCGAGGTGCGTTTGAAGCCGTTTATCCAGCGCGCCGATGGCTCCGCCAAGGGCGACTGGGACGTGGGCATCACCCTGGATGCGATGCTCCATGCCGAGGAGACCGAGGTGGTGGTGCTGGCCTCCGGGGATGGCGACTTCGCCCTGCTGGTGGACCACCTGCGCCAGGCCCGCGGCAAGACCGTGGAGGTCTATGGGGTGCCACGCTTTACCGCCCAGGCCCTGGTCCAGTCGGCGAGCCGTTTTATCCCCATCGAGGCACCCCTGCTACTCGGCTCGCCCGGCCGCTGAGCCGGCCCGGCGGCGAGACAAAAAATTCCCGGCGAATCCGCCCCACAAACCGAAAAAATCCCCATCGGTGCGTCTGAGCCGCTCTGCTATCGTCAGCAGGGAACTCCCCCTATTCAGGAAGCACGCCGATGCACGACACCCCCTCTCCCGAGGCGATTCCCGCCACCATGGCCGCCATGGTGCTCACCGGCCATGGCGACGTGGACAAGCTGGTCTATCGCGACGACGTTCCCGTCCCCACGCCGGGGCCGGGCGAGGTGCTGGTGCGGGTCACCGCCACCGCCAAGAACAACACCGACCGCAAGGCCCGTGAGGGGCTCTACCCCACCAAGGAGAAGGGCGAGGTGACCTCCTTCGCCATGGGCGGCGAGCCGACCCTGACCTTCCCGCGCATCCAGGGCGCCGATATCGCCGGCCGCGTGGTGGCGGTGGGCGAGGGCGTCGACGCCGCACGCATCGGCGAGCGCGGCCTGCTCGACTTCAACCTCTACCCGGATGCCCGGCGCGATATCAATCTGACCCCGGACTATTACGGCCACGGCGCCGACGGCGGCTATGCCGAGTACGTGGCCCTGCCTGCGGACCAGTTCCACCGGGTGCCCAACCCGGAACTCCGCGATGCGGAGCTCGCCGCCATGGGCATGTGCTCCTACCAGACCGCCTACCATATGATGACCTCGGCCAGGGTCGCGAGCGGCGAGCGGGTCCTGGTCAGCGGCGCCAGCGGCGGCGTGGGCACCGCGCTGATCCAGCTGTGCCGCATCGTCGGGGCGATTCCCTATGCGGTGAGCCAGCCGGAGAAGGCCGAGGCGCTCAAGGCCCTGGGCGCCGAGGCGGTGATCGACCGCGGCGACCTGCCGACCTTCGTCGGGCGGGTGCTCGCCGCCACCGGCGGCGCCCCCATCGATGCGGTGATGGACCTGGTCGGCGGCGAGATGACCGACCGCTTTATCGACACCATGATCCAGGACATGACCGCCCGCACCAGCTACCCGCGGCTCTCCATCGCCGGGGCCAGCGGTGGCAATGTGAGCGAGATCATGTGGACGCGCATCTACCTCTACCAGGTGCAGATCTTCGGCGTCTCCCACGGCACCCGGGAGGAGGCCGAGCAGTTGATCGCCTGGATCCGCGAGGGCCGGCTCAAGCCGGTGCTGCATGGCGCCTTCCCGCTCTCCGAGCTGCACGCCGCCGAGCGCTACTTCGTCAACCGCGGCAGCAACTTCCTGGGCAAGATCGTGATCGTTCCCGACGCCCAGTGGGACGAGCACGGCGCCCCCTTCGCCCTCGCCTCGACCACCTCCTCAACTCAGGAGCCGTCCGCATGAGCCGGCCGCTGACCTTCCAGATGATGGACACCCACGCCGGCGGCGACGTCAGCCGCATCGTGCTGGGCGGCATCGGCCCGCTGCCCGGCGCCACGGTGCGCGAGCAGATGCACTACCTGCGCGACGACGCCGACGGCCTGCGCCAGCTGCTGCTCTTCGAGCCCTACGGCATCCCCGAGATGTCGGTGGACCTGATCGTGCCGGCCACCGACCCGGAGGCGGCGGCGGGCTATATCATCATGGAGGTGATGGGCTACCCCATCTATTCCGGCTCCAACACCATCTGCACCGCCACGGCGGTGCTGGAGGCGGGCATCGTGCCCAAGCGCGAGGGCGTCCAGCGCTTCAAGCTGGAGGCGCCGGCGGGCCTGGTCGCTATCGAGGCCAAGGTGGAGAACGGCGTGGTGGAGGCGATCACCTGCGAGGGGCTGCCCAGCTATATCGACACCCATCGGGCATCGATCCATGTGCCGGAGCTGGGTGACGTCACCTACTCGGTGGCCTACAGCGGCGGCTTCTACGCCCTGGTGGAGGCCGCCGAGCTGGGCTTCGACCTGACCCGGGACGAGGAGCGCCGGCTGGCCGACTGCGCCCACAAGATCGTCGAGGCGATCCAGGCCGAGCGGGGCTTCTCCCACTACACCCTGGGCGACGTGGGCCCCCTGCCCTTCCTGCACTTCATGGGCCCGGTGGAACGGGTCGCCGACGACTTCTACCGCTCCCGCTCCACCACCTATGTGCACCCGGGGGTGATCTGCCGCAGCACCACCGGTACCGGCACCTCGGCGCGCCTGGCGCTGATGCACCACGAGGGGCGCATCCAGCCCGGCGACCGCCTGGAGACGGTTTCCCTGCGCGAGACCGGCTTTATCGGCACCTTCACCGGCACCCATCAGGCGGGCGAGCACAGCGTGGTGGAGAACACCATCACCGGCAAGGGCTATGTGCTGGGGCATACCCAGGTGGTGGTCAACTGCGACGACCCCCTGGTGGAGTGCGCCGGCCTGCGCCATATTCTGGAGGATGACCGGCCGGATACCCGACAGGAGGCGCCATGACCCTGCCCATCCGCGGTATCGACCATCTGGTGCTGCGTATCCGCGACGAGAAGGCCATGCTGGCCTTCTATATCGAAGCGCTGGGCTGTGAGCTGGAGAAGCGCCAGGACGAGCTCGGCCTGATCCAGCTGCGCGCCGGCGACGCCCTGATCGACCTGGTCCCCGTGGACGGCCCTTTGGGCCGTCGCGGCGGGCCGGCCCCGGGGCGCGAGGGCCATAACCTGGATCACTTCTGCCTGCGCCTGGCGCCCTTCGACGAGGGGGCGATCCGGGAGCATCTCGCCGTCCATGGCATCGAGGCCGGCGACACCCAGCGCCGCTATGGCGCCGAGGGTTACGGCCCCTCCCTCTATCTGCAGGACCCGGAAGGCAATACCGTCGAGCTCAAGGGGCCGCCCGAGGCGGAAGCATAGGAAAGAGGCATAAGAAAATTGCATACCGAGGGATAAGGGACCGGCCCTAGTCCGGCCTTGGCTCGTCCGTCACCATGCCAGCGATCGCCAGCATGATGACCCGAGCCAACCGAGGAAGCCCGACATGTCCGTCCGCCATGCGTTCGTCATTCACGAGCAACCGCCATCGATCGTCCTCGACGACGGGGAGCGACCACGGGAACTCAGCCCACTGTGGCTACGCGAACGGACCCAGGCGCCCGACCAGTTGGAGCCGATGACCCAGCAGCGCCTGTTCGACTCCCACGCCATCGATGCGGCGCTGACGCTCGAAAGTGCCACCCCAATCGACGAGCACCATGCGACACTTGCGTTCAGCGATGGCCATCGCGAGACCTATGATCTCCGCCGGCTGGCCGCCGAACTGGACGGCACCACGCGCTTCCCGGCCGCCGAGCCCTGGGACGCCAGCCTGGATCAGGCGCATGTGCGCTTCGACTGGCGGCGGGTGCTCGAAGAGCCAAACGTCTTCCGCACCTCCCTGGAAGCCTACCTGCGCTACGGCTATCTCATTCTGCATGGCGTGCCCACCGACCCCGAACGCATCCTTCAGGTCGGCGGCCACTATGGCTACGTCAAGGAGACCAACTTCGGCCGCTACTTCGAGGTCTACTCGCGGCCGAGCGGCAACGACCTGGCCTATCGCAGCGTGGCGCTGGGCCCGCATACCGACAACCCCTATCGCAATCCGGTGCCGGGCATCCAACTGCTGCACTGCCTGGTCAACGAGACCCGCGGGGGGCTCTCGACCCTGGTCGACAGCCTCAAGGTCCTCGAACGGCTACGTGAGGAAACACCCGAGGGCTACGCGCTGCTCAAGACCCTCCCGGTACGCTTCCGCTTCATCGATGCCGGCACCGAGCTGGTCACCCACCGCACCATGATCCAGAGCGACGACGACGGCCATCCTACCGGGGTCCACTACAGCCCGCGCCTGGACGCCCTGCCGCTGCTCTGCGATGCCCAGACGCGGCTGTTCCACCGCGCCCGCCAGCGGCTCGGCGAGCTGTTCTCGGACCCGGCCTACCAGGTGCGCTTCGCTCTCGAGGCCGGCGAGCTGATGCTGTTCGACAACAGCCGCGTGCTGCACGGGCGCACCGGCTACGACGCCAACGAGGGGCATCGCCACCTGCAGGGCTGCTATCTCGACACCGACGGCCCGCGCGAGCGCTTCGCGAGCCTCTTGAAACACCGTGATTCGATCGAGGAGGTCGCCTGAATGGAACAGGTCGCGTTCCGACAGATGAAGGAGGGCACCCGGGAAGAGTACGTCTTTCTCGAGGGCCTGGAAGCCGAGTTCAACCGGGGCCTGGTGGATCGCCTGCTGCGGGCGCTGCGCCACCTGGAACACGGCCTGAGCGGCTACCGGGTCTCACGGCTGGAGCATTCGCTGCAGTCCGCCGCCCGTGCCGAGGCCGACGGCGCCGACGAGGACATGATCGTCGGCGCCCTGCTGCACGATCTCGGCGACGAGCTGGCACCCTACAACCACTCCCAACTGGCCGCGGCGATCATTCGCCCCTATGTGCGCGGCGAAGTCACCTGGGTGGTGCACCACCACGGCCTCTTCCAGAAGGTCTACTACGCCCACCACTTCGGCGAGGACCCGCATGAACGGGACCGTTACCGGGATCACCCCTGGTACCAGAGCTGCGTCGACTTCTGCGAGCGCTACGACCAGGCCGCCTTCGACCCGGACTACCCGACGCCGCCGCTCGAGCACTTCGAGCCGATGCTGCGCCGGGTGTTCTCGCGCCCGCCCTTCGATCCGGCGGTGATCGGCGAGGAGCATCCGCTGGAAGCGTAACGCGCCATCCCGGATTCGACGCCAACGCCCCCGTCAGGCATTGGCCCCCGACGGGGCGCGATGGACGGCGTCGAGCAGCCAGTCGCCGATCGGCTCGACCAGCGCGCTGCGGTGATGCTTGACGCTGAGCCAGTAGCCATAGTCCTGGCGCATCACCCGGGGCCCCAGGGCGATCAGCTCGCCGCTGGCCAGGTAATCCTCGACGAGGAGCGACCAGCCCAGCGCCACGCCCTGGTGAGCCAGGGCGGCATTCAGCAGCAAGGCGTAGTTATGGTAGGAGAAGGCGTCCTCCTCCGGCGTCAGGCTCAGGCCGGCCTGCCGGCACCACTGTGCCCAGTCGAGCCAGCGCGGATCCTTGATGTCCTGGTGCAGCAGCGACAGCCGCGTCAGGTCAGAGGCCGTCAGGGTGCCCGCCAGGCCATGCTCGCTGGCGTAGTCGGGGCTGCAGACGGGGAAGACCGCCTCGCTGGCCACCCGCCGTCCCGGCTCCTGCGCCATATAGGGGCCGAAGCGGATGGCGATATCGGCGGCCTGCAGGGCGGGGTCATCGGCCCGATCGGTAGGCAGCAGCTTGAAGGTGAAATCCGGAAAGGCCCGCTTGAGCGCCGGCAGCCGCGGCCGCAGCCACAGGTGCATAAAGCCCGAGCCGGCGGCGATCGCCACCGCGGGCGGGGGGCGCTCACCGTGGCGCATCAGCCGCTCGCAGGCCTGGCGGATCTCCTTGAGGCCGGGGGCGATCTCCCGATGGAAGCGTTCGCCCTGGGCGCTAAGGGTCAGGCGCCCTCCCTTGCGATTGAACAGCGGTAGCCCCAGGTGCTCCTCCAGCACACGAATACGCTGCGATATCGTCGGCTGGGTGGTGCCCTCCTCCTCGGCGGCCGCCGTCATCGAGCCAAGACGGGCCGTGGCCTCGAAGGCAATCAGCGCTCGCATGGAAGGGGGACTCTGACTCATGGAGGGGGACCTTAGCGTTATTCCATGGGGGCCAAGAACCGCCCCCTATCGGCAAGGGCTCGCAGCCCGTCGGGAAGGATTATCGCCGACGGGAGGGCCGTTACGCCATGGGAGGCGCCTCGGCCAGACGTGCCAGCAGCTCGGGCAAGGCCGATTCGACCCGCGCCTCCGGCACCACCTGGCCGAGGGCGATATGGCTAGCCGGCGAGAAGCGTTCGGGGTCATGGTGGGCGGCTTGCTGCGCGAGGGCAACACCGGCCCGGCCGAGGACTAGCGGCGTCCACCCCCGCCCCGCGTTTCCTTGCCCGCCCTAGCGCGCAAGGCGGCGTCGAAGGCCCGCCGCGCCCAGTCGGCGGCCAGCGCCTCATCCTCGAAGATCGCCTCCGGGGCCTGGTAATAGGACATCTGCACCGGCCGACCGCCCTTGACGTAAACGAAGGGCTCGAGTCCCTCCGCCTCGAAGGCACCAACGCTGTGGGTATCCGCCTTCAGGTAGAGGATCTCGTCGGCCACCAGCGCAAACATCAGGCCATCGTGGTAGATGCCGTAGCCACCGAACATCCGCCGCGCCGTGATCGGCCCGAAGGCGGAAAAGACGTCCCCAAGGTAGTCGGTATAGTCACTCACGGCGCATCACCTCTTAGGCGTCCTCGGTCAGACGTGCCAGCAGCTCGGGCAGGGCCGCCTCGACCCGCGCCTCCGGCACCACCTGGCCGAGGGCGATATGGCTAGCCGGCGAGAAGCGTTCGGGGTCATGAATGGCGGCCTGGAAGGCGTTGACGACCCCTACCAGGGCCTCCGGGGTCTCCCCCGCCTGCATGGCGCCATGAGCCAGCATCGCCATGTCCTTGCTGCCCCGCACCCGCCGCCAGCGCTGGGCGGTACCCACCAGCTTGCGCTCGCCGATACGTACATTGAAGCGCCCGTCGCAGTAGGCCCCCGGGGCCGCTCCCAGGTTGGCCTCGGCCACTCCCAGGGCACGCAACCAGTCGCACCAGGGGTCGCCCAGGCGGTGATAGCCCCACTCCAGGTGGGCGGCGGAGCTCGTGACCCGGCAGCGCAGCGCCAGGGCCACGTTAATCACCGCCGGACATTGCGGCACCGGGGTACCGCCGGTGGAACGGAACCGGATCGGCCAGCCCCGCGCCGCGAGCGCCACCCGCGCCTCGGGAAAGCCTTCCAGGCGCTCGTGACGACGCGGCATCACCAGGGCGCGATCCTGGGGCGACCAGGCCACCAGGCCGACGTCGCCCTCGCCCTGGCAGATCGACTCCAGCAGCGCCTCCTCCAGGGCCAGGCCCTCCGCCACGCTGGGGCGCCGCAGGGCCAAGGGGTCACTTTCCAGGGGGAAGGCGTGGGTCATGGGTCAGGCTCCGCATCAGAGTTCAGGGTCGAAGGCATCGCCGGCCAGCCCCTCGATACGCTCGCAGAGGGCATCGAGGAAGGCCGCCGCCGGCGCCCCGTTGACGGCGCGATGGTCGAAGGTCAGCGACAGGCCGATCACCTCCACGGCGCGCCAGCCGTCCGAGTCTGGCACGGCCCGGGACTCCACACCACCGATGCCGAGGATCGCCACCTGGGGCAGGTTGAGCAGCGGCGTGAAGTGGTGCACCCGGGAACGCCCCAGGTTGGATACCGTGAAGGTCGCGCCGGTCAGCGCCTTGACCCCGAGCCTGCCGCTGCGTGCCTGCTCGATCAGCGCCCGGCGCGCCCTGGGCAACTCGCCCAGGCGCAGGGCCTGGGCATCGAAGAGCGCCGGAGCCACCAGCAGGTCATCGGGCAGCGGAATCGCCAGCCCCAGATGCACCGCGGCATGCCGGGTGATGCAGTTCTCCTCCAGGGTGGCATTGAGGGCCGGGAAATCGGCCAGGGTCTGGACGATCAGACGCAGCAGCAGGTCCTGTAGCGAGGGCACGGCGAGCCCCCGCACCCGGCAATGACTCCGCAACGCCTGCAAGGCATCCAGGCGGGCGCTGGCGTGATGGGTCAACTGGGCCGACTGCTGCAGGCTCTGCAGCATCTTCGAGGCGATCATGCCGCGCATGCCGCGCAGCTTGATCGGTGCCGTGGCGCCATCCGCCCCCTCGGGGGCGGGCACTTGGGTTTCTGGGGTCTCCAATCGCATCTCCAGCCTCCTTAGGCTTCCAGGGTGGCGATCAGGCTACCCTTGCTCACCACCTCGTCCTCTTCCTTGGCGATGCTGAGTCGCCCGGCGTGCGGCGCCTCGATCTCGTACTGGGCCTTCTCCACCATCACCTCGGCGACCAGGTCGCCCTGGGCGACCTCGGCCCCGTCATTGACCAGCCAGGCGGTGATCACGCCTTCGGTCTCGCCCTCCCAGAGGTCCGCGGGTACGGTAATGTCAGTCGTCATAGGGGTCTCTCCTCAGTTGTCGGTCAGCATTTGATGAAAGGCGGCGACGATCTTGTCGGCATTGGGCAGCGCCCACTGCTCCATGGTCGGCGCGAAGGGAATGGGAATATCCGGGTAGGCCACCCGCATGGGGGCGGCGCGCAGGCGGCAGCCCGGGTGCTCGGCGACGCTGGCGATGATCTCGCCGCTGACCCCATAGCTGTGGTAGTCCTCGTCCACCACGATCAGTCGCCCGGTCTTGGCTACCGACTCGCGCAGCGTCTCGCGATCCAGCGGCACCAGGCTACGCAGATCGATCACCTCGGCGGAGAAGCCCTCCTCCTCCAGGGCCCGGGCGGCGCGCAGGCAGTGATGCACGCCGGCGCCGAGGCTGACCAGGGTCAGATCCTGCCCCTCCCGGGTCACCGCGGCCTTGCCGATCTCCAGGGTGTAGGGCTGCTCGGGCACCGCCACGGTGGCGCCCTTCTCGGTACCTAGCCAGCCCATCCCCTGCAGCGCCTTGTGGTACATGAACACCACCGGGTTATCGTCGCGAATCGCCGCGGTCATCAGCCCCTTGGCGTCGTAGGCGTTGCTCGGCACCACCACCTTCATGCCCGGCAGGTGGGCGAAGGTACCGTAGAGGCACTGGGAGTGCTGGCCGGCATCCGAGTAGCCGCCGCCGGTGGAGGTCATCAGCACCATGGGCACCGGGACCTTGCCGCCGGAGAAGTAGGTATTCTTGGCCATCAGGTTGTAGATGGCGTCCATGCAGACGCCGAAGAAGTCGACGAACATCAGCTCGACGATGGGACGCATGCCGTCGGAGGCGGCCCCCACCGCGGCGCCGATAAAGGCGGTCTCGGAGATCGGCGTATCGCGCACCCGCTCCGCCCCGAACTCCTCAAAGAGGCCGCGGGTATTACCGAAGACCCCGCCCAGGGGCCCCACGTCCTCGCCCATCACGAAGACCCGCGGGTCGATGCGCATCTCCTGGGCGGTGGCCTCGGCCATGGCCCGGGCCATGGTCAGCTTGCGGCTGGCGCTCTTGGTCGCAGTAGTCATGATCGTTTCTCCTGGTAATTAGGAAGCGCTGAACAAATCGGCGAGCGGAATAAAGCGCAAGGCGCACGGAGCACAGGAACCGGAGCCTATGCGGTACTAGGTGAGGATTCCGAGCACCGCGCAACGCAGCGATTTGCCCGCGCAGACATTTGTGCTGTGCTTCCTCAGACGAAGACGGTTTCCAGCGCCTGCTCGGGCGGCAGGAAGTCGCTCTGCTGGGCGAAGCGGATGGCCGTCTCGACCCGCTCATGGGCCTCGGCCACCAGGGCGGCATCCCCCGCCTCGTCGAGCACCCCGGCCGCGAGCAGGGCCGCGCGATAGCGGGGAATGGGATCGGTGAGCCCCGCCTTCTCGCCCTCGGGTCGGTAGTCCTCGCCGTCGCCCATGAAGTGACCGGCGAGGCGCACCGTCTCGATCTCGATCAGGCTAGGGCCCAGGCCCTCCCGAGCCCGGGCGATGGCCTCGCCCGCCGCGGCATAGACGCCCTCCACGTCGTTGTCGGCCACGTGATGCCCGGGCATGCCATAGGCTTCGGCGCGGGTGGCATTGCGCGGCACGGCGGTGGAGGCCTGCTTGGCCACCGAGATACCCCAGGCGTTGTCCTCGATCACGAAGACCACCGGCAGTTGCCACACCGCCGCCAGATTCAGCGCCTCGTGGAAGGCGCCCTGGTTGGCCGCGCCTTCGCCGATAAAGGCCACCGCCACCCCGGGCTTGCCCTGCATCTGGCGGGAGAGCGCCGCCCCCACCGCCGGGCCCAGGCCCTCACCGATGATCCCCGAGCAGGAGAAATTCACCGCGCCGTCGAAGAGGTGCATATGGCCGCCGCGACCACCGGCGAGCCCGGTGGCCTTGCCGAAGATCTCGGCGACCATGGCGTCCAGGTCGACCCCCTTGGCCACGGCGATATGGTGGGGACGGTGGGTGGCGGTGACGATATCGTCCGCCGTGAGATGGGCGCAGACCCCCACGGCACAGGGCTCCTGGCCGTTGGAGAGGTGCATCTCCCCGGGGATGGGGCCCTTGGCCATGTTGAAGACCGGGGTCTTGCCTTCCATATAGAGCGCTTCGATGCGCTCCTCCAGGTAGCGGCTAAGCACCATATGGCGGTACATCCAGCGCCGCAGATCGACTGTGGGTTGCATAGGGCGTCCTCCTGTCAGAGCTCGCCGCGCGTCATGCGCTCGGCGATATGGTCGGCCTGGCGCAGCGCCAGGGCGACGATGGTCAGGGTGGGGTTCTCGGCGCCACTCGAGGTGAACTGGCTGCCGTCGGAAACGAAGAGGTTGTCGATATCGTGGGTCTGCCCGAAGCCGTTCACCACGCCGTCGGCGGGGCGCGCGCTCATGCGGTTGGTGCCCACGTTGTGGCTGGTGGGAAAGTCCGGCACATCGAAGACCCGCACCGCCTCCACCGCCTCGTAGCAACGCCGCGCCTGCTGCTGGCCATGGCGGCGCAGGGCCTCGTCGTTGGGGTGGTCGCCCTTGTAGACGATGGGCACCGGCAGCCCGTACTGGTCGCGGCGGCTGTCATGCAGGCGAATGCCGTTCTCCTCCATGGGCAGGTCCTCGCCGCAGATCCACACCCCGGAGAGGTGGTCGTACTTCTCGAGGATGCCGGCATAGTCGCGGCCCCAGCCCCCCTGCCCCGGGTCCATGAACTTGGCGAAGAAGGGAATGCCCAGCGACATCACCTCCAGGGTGTAGCCGCCGACGAAGCCCCGGGAGCGGTCGAGTCCGGCCTCGTCGGAGATGATTCCGGCGAAGGTGGTACCGCGATGCATGTTCACGGGCTTGGGCATCTCGGCGAAGACGCAGGCGGTGGCATGGGTCATGTAGTTGCGCCCCACCTGGCCGGAGGAGTTGGCCAGGCCATCCGGGAAGAGCGACGAGTGGGAGTTGAGCAGCAGTCGCGGCGACTCGATGGAGTTGCCGGCCACGCAGACCGCCCGCGCCCGCTGACGCTGCAGGCTGCCGTCGCCGTCGGCATAGACCACGGCGTTGACCCGCCCAGCGTCGTTATGCTCGATGCGAAGCGCCATGGCGTTGGGGCGTACCTCGCAGAGGCCGGTGGCCTCGGCGCGAGGAATATCGGTGTACATCGTCGACCACTTGGCGCCGAAGCGGCAGCCCTGCATGCAGAACCCCGCCTGCATGCAGGAGGCCCGACCATCGTAGGGGCGCGTATTGATGGCCATGGGACCGGCGCGCAGCTGCCGGTAGCCGATGCGGCTGGCGCCCTCGGCCAGCACCTTGAAGTTGTTGTTCCAGTCGTGAAGCGGCATCCCGGAGGATTCGCCGGTCACCCCCATATGGCGCTCGGCCTGGACGTAATAGGGCTCGAGCTCGGCGTAGGAGATCGGCCAGTCCAGCAGGTTGGCGCCGGGAAGGTCTCCCACCTCGCTGTGCATGCGGAATTCATGGGGCTGGAAACGCAGCGAGACCCCGGCCCAGTGGATGGTGCTGCCGCCCACCCCCTTGACGATCCAGGCAGGCAGGTTGGGGAAGGTCTCGGTGAGCTGACGCGGGCCGGCGGTGATCCGTTCGTCGAGCCAGGAGAGCTTCTCGAACATCGCCCACTCGTCGTTCTCGATCTCCTCCATGGCGTGGCGCCGGCCGGCCTCCAGCACCACGCTCTTGATGCCTTTCCTGGCCAGGGCATGGGCCAGGGTGCCGCCCCCGGCGCCGGAGCCGATGATCACCACCACCCCATCGTCGTCATGCGAAAAGCGCGTACTCATAGCATCTCTCCCTTACAGCCAGTCGATCACCAGGTCGTTGTAGCCGCGGTTCAGGTAGCCGCCCTGTTCCCAGGAGGAGCCCTGATAGCCGAAGTGGGGCTCCCACAGCTCGGGGGTGTTGTAGAGCCCCACCACCAGGGCGCCCCGCACCGCCTGGAAGAAGTCGCTGGGCTGGATCTCGCGCAGCAGCGCCTCGCGTTCGGCCACACCCTCGATCTCGCCGTAATCTCGGTCGTGGGCGGCCCGGGCACGCCGGTCGAGGTCCTCGAGGCCGGCGGCGATCTCGTCGCGCCGCGCTTCCAGCAAGGGCGTCAGCGGCGCCAGGTAATAGCGATCCTCGATCGACTCGTGGGGATAGATATCGCGACCCAGGCGCAGCAGGCGCCGGGCCAGTTCGGGCTCGGCCTGGGCCCAGCGCGGCCACAGGCCGGTGGCGCCCAGCGCCAGGCCGCCGGCGGCCAGGGCCCCGGTCAGGGAGAGGAAACGGCGACGGCTCAGCGTCACCCGGGGAGAAGCGGTCATGGCGTGACTCCTCGTCTTGTTATTGGCAGGTCCACCGATCCGGCGGCCACGCCCATGGCATGGCAGCTTTCGTGCCAACCCGGCGCAGAAGAGGAGCAACCAATTGAAAGCCAAGAGAAATACAGGGAGAGAAATAACCCGAAGGGCCGCCCAAGGCGTAACGCCGAGGCGAACGGGCGTGACAGCTGTCCCGGCGCCGCCCGTTACAGGTGTAACGGCGCTCGACCAAGGTCGTATCTCGACCAGGGGGACCGCCCCTTACCTTGAAGACATAACAACGACACCCCCAGAGGCACGTCATGACCGCCAGCCTGAGCCAACGCCAGCATGTCGAGACCATTCTCGAGTCCCTGCATCGCCCCGGGGCCCAGGGAGAAGCGGCCATTATCGAGCGCTCCTGGCGGCGCTGCATCGACCGCTACGGCCTCGACCCGGCCCGCCCCACCCCGGCCCGCTACGTGCCCGGCGCCACCCTGCGCGAGCATCAGGACCAGGCCGACGACCTGCTCCAGGTGGCCCGCGCCGGGGTCGAACAGCTCTATCGCCAGGTGGCGCCGCTGGGCTATGTGGTGCTGCTCACCGATGCCCGGGGCATCGCCGTGCAGTTCCTCGGCGCCCAGGCCGACCAGCGCGAACATCAGCGCACCGGCCTCTTTCTCGGTGCCGACTGGAGCGAGGCCCACGCTGGCACCTGCGCGGTGGGCACCTGCATCCACGAGCGCACGGCGCTGACCTGCCACCACAGCGATCACTTCAGCGCCCACCATATCCGCCTGACCTGCACGGCGGCGCCGATCTTCGACCCCCATGGCCGCCTGCTGGCGGTACTCGATATCTCCGCCTACCAATCACCGGTCACCAAGGACTCCCAGACCTTCGCCCTGCAACTGGTGAAAACCACCGCCAAGATGATCGAAGATGCCTACTTCCTGCAGCGCTATGGCGACCACGCCATCGTCTGCCTGGATCGCTCCCGGGAGTTCGTGCAGATCAATCGCCGTTACCTGCTGGCCATCGAGGAGGACGGCAGCCTGGTGGCGGCCAATACCGCCGGGCGCAAGCTGCTGCGCCATCACGAGCTGCCGCTGCCCGAAGGCGGCGAGGCCCGCCCCTTCAAGGCCTGGAATATCCAGGACCTGCTCGATGCCCGGGTGGACGAGGTGCTGGCCATTCCCCGGCATAGCGACGATCGGGTCCAGGCCTTCCATACCCGCCGCCACCGGGAGATCCACTTCGCCACCCTGATCGAGCCGCCGCGCCGTTCGGCCGGCGGCGCTGCGCCGGCCCGGGACAGCAGCCTGGCCCCCCTGGAGGCCCTGGCCGACGACGATCCCAGCATGCGCGACACCCTGACCCGGGCCGCCCGGCTGCGTAACGAGCCGATCAATATCCTGGTGATGGGCGAGACCGGCACCGGCAAGGAGCGCATGGCCCGGGCCCTGCACGACTCGAGCCGGCGCCGCGACCAACCCTTCGTGGCCATCAACTGCGCCGCAATGCCGGAGTCGCTGATCGAGAGCGAGCTCTTCGGTCACGAGGCCGGCAGCTTCACCGGCGCCCGCAGCCAGGGCATGAAGGGGCTGATCGCCCAGGCCGATGGCGGCACCCTCTTCCTCGACGAGATCGGCGACATGCCGTTGCAGCTACAGACCCGGCTACTGCGGGTGCTGGCCGAGCAGGAGGTGCTGCCCATCGGCGCCAGCCGCCCCATCAAGGTCGACCTGCGGGTCATCGCCGCCACCCACCGGGACCTGCGCGAGCTGATCGCCGCCGGGCGCTTCCGGGAGGACCTCTACTATCGCCTGAACGGCGCCAGCCTGCGCCTGCCGCCGCTGCGCGAGCGAGCCGACAAGGGCTACCTGATCCGCCAGATCTTCGCCGAGCTCAACCGCGAGCGCGGCGGCCGGGCGCGGCTGCGCGGCGACGCCATCAGCGCCCTGCTCGCCTACCCCTGGCCCGGCAATATCCGCGAACTGCACAACGCCCTGCGTTACGCCCTGGCCACCGGCGACGGCGAGGAGGTGGTGGTCGGCGACCTGCCGGAGGAGTGCCTCCACGGCCAGCTGGCGCATCCCGGCGCCAGGCGGCCCACTCCAGCCATCGGCGAGGGCGGCGCCAGCCAACCGGCGGCTCCGGCCCCGCGTCCGCTGGAGCAGGACCTGCTCTACCGGGCGCTGTGTCGCCAGCAGTGGAATATCAGCGCCGTGGCCCGGGAGTTGGGCCTGTCACGCCCCACCATCTACCGGCGCATGAGGCGCCTGGGCATCGTGCCGCCCAACCAGCAGAACCCGCCGACGCAGAGCTGAACCCAGGCCTAGAACCTCCTCAAGCCTCACTGGCAATGGGCCGCCCCACGCTAAGCGACTCGATCAGCTCGGCGGGGAAGTCGCGGAAGGCGGCATCCGCCTGGACGCCCAGGCCATCGAGAATCCGGGTGAAGAAGGCCCGCGCCGCCACCACGGCGACGATATCGAAGATCTCGTCGTCGCCGAGGCCGTGCTCCCGCAAGGCGGCGATATCCTCGGCGGTGACCGCCTGGGCCCGGCGGGCCACCTTGGCGGCGAAGGCCATCATGGCCCGCTCCGCCTCGCTCAGGCCCGCCTCCTCGCCCCTCGCCACCGCCAGGGCCGCCGCCCTGCCCAGCAGCCCCGAGAGCGCCTGGGCATGGGCCAGGGCGCAGTAGGTATTGCCCAGGGCCCGGGCGGCGGCCAGGGTCACCAGCTCGAAGCGGCGCGGCGCCATCGGACGGCGAATGGTCGCCTGCAGGGCCGCCCAGCGGCTCATCACCTCGGGCCGGTGACTGAACACCCGGGCATAGTTGGGCAGGAAGCCATAATGGGCCCGCTGGCGGCGGTACATGGCCGCCACCTCCTCCGGGGCCTGATCGGGGGCGATGGTCTCGAGATAGCTCATGGTCGATTCTCCCGGTGTCGTGTGGATAGAAATGCCGAGGAAAGGGGCGCTTAGGCCGTGGCGGGGCGCGGATGCAGCCAGGCCGGCAGCAGGCGCTCCGGGTCGATCTCGGCCCCGGCATCGTAGGCGACGCCACAGGCGGTAAGCCGCGCGCCCAGGCGGCCGTCGCGCCAGGCCGCGAACAGCTCGCCGCAGCCGCCGAGCCACTCGCCGCCGATGGCGATCTGCGGAATGGTGGGAGCCCCGGTGCGCCGGGCCAGCACCGGGCGCAGCCGCACGCCCAGGTCATCCTCCCGGCAGGCGGGCCCATCCAGGTCGACGCTCAAGACCTCGATACCCAGCCCCTCGAAGAGCCGGCGCGCCGCCCAGCAGAACTCGCACCAGGCCAGGGCGAACATCACCACCGGCGCCTCGGCCAGGCGCTCGTCGACGAAGCGTTCCGCCTCGCGATCCCCCGCGACCACGGGCTCGGCCGGCGGCGCCACCGCGGGGCGATCGAAGCGATAGCCCGGGGTGGAGCGCGACAGGGCCAGCTCTTCCTCGTTCATCTCCTCCTCGATGCCCGCGAACAGCAGCGTGGACTGATAACGCTCGCCGGTATCCGGCAGCATGCAGACGATATGGCTGCCGGGGGGCGCGCGGCGCGCCACCGCCAGGGCCGCGGCCAGGGTGGCACCGCCGGAGATGCCAGCGAAGATGCCCTCCCTGCGGGCCAGGTCGCGGGCCAGCCGCAGCGCCGCCTCGCCGGCCACCGGCACCACCTCGTCGACCAGGCCATCGCTCACCGCCTGCTGGGTCAGCGCCGAAATAAAGTCGGGGCTCCAGCCCTGCATCAGGTGGGGACGGAAGCGCGGGTGGCTCGACCCGGGCGACTGGGCCTCCCCGCTGCCCAGCAGCGGCGCATTGTCCGGCTCGGCGACCACCACCCGGATGCGCGGATCGGCGGCCTTGAGGGTGCGGGCCACGCCCTTGAGGGTACCGCCGGTGCCGAAGCCGGTGACCCAGGCGTAGAGCGGCTCGTCGGCGAAGTCGTCGAGGAGCTCCCGGGCCGTGGTGCGGCTGTGCACCTCGGCGTTGGCCTCGTTCTCGAACTGCCGGCACAGGAAGTAGCCGTGGGCCTCGGCCAGCTCGATCGCCTTGGCCAGCATGCCGCTGCCCTTCTCGGCGGCCGGAGTCAGCACCACCCGCGCGCCCAAAAAGCGCAGCAGGCGGCGCCGCTCCAGGCTGAAGCTCTCGGCCATGGTCACCACCAGCGGGTAGCCCTTGCGGGCACATACCATGGCCAGGCCGATGCCGGTGTTGCCGCTGGTGGCCTCGATCACCGTCTGGCCGGGGCGCAGCGCGCCGCTGCGCTCGGCGGCCTCGATCACCGCCAGCGCCATGCGGTCCTTCACCGAGCCCATGGGGTTGAAGGCCTCCACCTTCACGTGCAGGTTGATATCCGGCGGCGCGAGCCGTGTGAGGCGCACCAGCGGGGTGCGGCCGATGGTCTCCAGGATGCTGGCGTAGCGGGTCATGGCGGGTCTCCTCGACGGGGTCATGCCCAGAGCCTGGCCGCCGGCCGGGGAAGCGGGCGTGGTAGCCAGCGTGGTTTTTGTCGCCTGCGGCGTGGAAGCCGCCACCGAAGCCCCCGTATACTTTTACAGTTATCCCACCGGAGCGTGATATGAAGGCGCTGACCCTCAATCTGCTCGGCGAGCTCGAAGTGATTCGGGACGGCCAGGTATTGCCGCTGCCCCCCTCGAAGAAGACCCGCGCCCTGCTCGCCTATCTCGCCCTGCAGCGCCGCGCCTTGAGCCGCGAGCACCTCTGTGCCCTGCTCTGGGAGCTGCCCGACGACCCGCGGGGCTCGCTGCGCTGGAGCCTCTCCAAGCTGCGCCGCCTGGTGGATACGCCGGGCCGGACGCGCCTCAAGGCCGACCGCCTGGGGGTGGAGCTCGACACCACGGCGATGGAGATCGACGTGGTCAACCTGCACGCCCTGCATGCCCGGGGCCTGGAGCGCGTGGACAGCGCCGAGCTCGAGGCCGCCGCCGCCCGCTATCGCGGCCCCTTCCTGGAGGGGCTGGAACTCGACAATTTCCACGACTTCCACGGCTGGTGCCTGGCCGAGCGGGAAGCAGCCATGCGCGCCCAGGCGGCGCTGCTGGCGGCCCTGGTCGAGCGCCTGAGCGAGACGCCCGAGCGTGCCCTGCCCCAGGCCCACGCCTGGGTGCGCCTGGCCCCCTTCGACGAGGCGGCACGGGCCCATCTGGTCCGACTGTTGCTGGCCCTGCACCGCCCCCGGGAGGCGGAACAGCAGCTGCAACTGGGCATGCGATTGATTCGTGAGGCGGGGCTGCCGAGCAGCGGCGAGCTGCTGCGGGCCTGGCGGGCCCCCCGGCACGCCGCCACCCCGCCGGCCGAGGCATCGCCTCACGCGCCCCCCGAAGCGGCTTCGGCCCCGCAGGGGGACACCCTGGAGGTGCTGCGCTGGGCGGCCCTGCTCGCCCCCGACCTCGACCCGGCGACCCTGGGCCGGGTCGCGGGGCTCGAGACCAACCGCCTCGGCGCCGCCCTGGAGGTGGCCGAGCAGCGTCGGTGGCTGACCACCACCGAGGAGGGGCTGCGCTTCACCCGCCCCGAGCTGGCCGAGGAACTCTACGCCGCCATATCCCCCGCACGGCGCCAGGCGATGCACCGGCGCCTCGCCGAGTGGCTGGCCGAGGCGCCCCTCTACGATCTCGACCAGGCCACCCAGCTCGTCCACCATGCCCAGGCCAGCGGCGACGCCGAGCTGGCCACCCGGGCGATGATCACCGCCGGGCGGCTCTGCCTGCGCCTGTTCGCCAATCAGCAGGCCCAGCACTTCGCCCAGCGGGGCCTGGCCCTGGCCGGCGAGATCGCCGGCACCCGGGGCGACTGCCTGGCCCTGGAGCTCCACGATATCCTCTACTGCGCCGCGCCCCTGGCGGACTGGGAGGCCCGCGCCGGCGAGGTGGTGGCCCTGGCCGAGCGGGCCCTGGAGCACGGCGCCCTGGCCCATGCGCGGCTCGGCTACCAGCTGGCCAGCCATATCCGCTGGGCTCATGGCCAGTGGTCGGGGGCCCACCAGGAGGCCCTGCAAGCCGAGCGGGTGACCCGCTGCGCCGACGACCGCGAGCAGGTCATCGCCATGGCCGAGACGGCGCGCTGCCTGGCCATGCTCGAGCGCGACCTGGAGCAGGCCGCGGCGATGCTGGCCCAGGCCCGCGACCTGGCCGCCCGGCGCCACCTCCACCACCCCGCCCTGCCCCTGGCCGAAGGGTTGCTCTGCCTCCACGCCGATCGCTTCGACGCCGCCGAGGCGCACTTCAATGACGCTCGCACCCTGTGCAAGGCCAGCGGCGACCGCCTGGGGGAATTCCAGGCCCAGGAGTCCCTGCTGCTGATCGACCTGGAGCGCGACGACCATGCCCGGGCCCGGCAGCGCTGCGGTGAGCTCTGCGATCTCGGCGAGCGCCTGCGCGACGGCAGCGAGGCGCCCTTCGCCGCCGCCGCCGAGGCGCTGTGCCGCTATGCCCTGGAAGACGACGCCGGTCCCTTCGGCGTCGCCCTGGTGCCCCTGCGCCACGCCGATGCCCGCCACCGCCTGGCGGTGCTGCTGCTCCAGGCGGCGCGCCTCGACCTGGCCCGGGGGCGCCTCGAGACGGCCGCCGCTCGGGCCGCCGAGGCCCTCGAGCATGCCCGGGTCCTGGAGCGCCCCACCGAGCAGCTGCTGGCCCTTAGCCTGCTGGCCGAGGCGGCGCACCGAGCCGGCGATAGGGAAGCCGGGCAACGGCATGCCCAGGCGGCCGAAGCACTGATCCAGGGGCCGGTGGCCGGCTGGGCCCGACGCCGCTACCGGGCGCTGCGCGGCGCCCCGGCCGCGGAGGGCGAGGCATGATCGATGTCTTCCTGGAACGGCGCTTCGTCCAGCCCATCGAATCGGAGCGGGTCACCTCGCTGACCCTCGCCGCCCAGGGCTGCTTTGACCTGCACCGCATCGCCTGGCAGGCGAGCCTGCTGGCCCGGGACGGCCGCCGCCTGCTCTGCCACTTCCAGGCCCCGGACCTGGAATCGGCGCGCCACGGCCTGCGCCGGGCCGGGGCCGACATCAGTACGCTATGGGGCGGCACCCTGCACGATGCCCCGGGCCTCGAGGCCGCGGAGCTGGCGGCGGCCAATGTGGTGGTGGAGCGTCGCTTCGCCGCCCCGGTGAGCGTGGCGGCGATCCAGGCCCTGGAGGATGCCGGGGCCGCCTGCCTGCAGGCTCACCGGGTGCGCTTCCTGCGCACCCTCTGCGCCCTCGACCGCCGGCGCATGCACTGCCTCTATCACGCCCCGGACGCCGAGTCGGTGCGCCTGGCCCAGCACCAGGCCGGCATGCCGGTGACACGGGTCTGGGCCTGTCGGCGCATCGTACCGCCCGCTTCCACGCCGGCGCCCTGAAATACCACGACCGCTCCCACGCTGGGTCCCACGTGGCATGGCCAAGCTCCTCCCTGACCCGCTCGGCCGGGTCATATAACGACAACCGAGGAGCGATCCCATGCACACCGCGACCCCCACCATCGACGAGACCATCGACAACGGCGTCAACGTCGGCGCCCTGCTCGAGGCCCGCGAGGCCCTGGCCCAGGCCCAGGCCCCCGAGGCCGCCCGCTTCACCTGGCGCGCCCATTGCGACTGGGTAGGCGGCACCCACAGCCGCATCGCCGTGGAGGACTTCCACGGCCTCGGCGAGACCCAGCACCACCAGTCAGGCTTCACCTTCGCGGTGGACCACCCGGCGGTGTTCGCCGCCGCGGATCACGGCCCCACCCCGGTGGAGTACGTACTGATCGGCCTGGCCGGCTGCCTGACCGCCGGGATCGCCGCCGTGGCACAGCATCGCGGCATCCAGCTGCGCTCGATCCGGGCCCGCGTCGAGGGTGACATGGACATCCAGGGCATCCTCGGCATGGACCCCGAGGTGCGCAACGGCTTCGACGACGTGCGCGTGACCTACGAGATCGACGCCGACGCCAGCCGCGCGGAGATCGAGGCGCTGGTCGCCCAGTCCCAGAAGCGCTCGGCGGTCTATGACCTGCTCACCAACCCCACCCGGGTCCGGGTGGCGCTGGCATGATCCCCCGGGCCTCGCGCCCGCCGCATCGCCCGGCCCGCGCCGTGACCGTCCTGGTCATCGGCGCGGGACACGCCGGGCTCGCCATGGGCCACCACCTGGCGCGGCGCGGCATCGACCATGCGCTCCTGGAACAGGGCGAGGTGGCCCACGCCTGGCGACACCAGCGCTGGGACTCGCTGCGCCTGCTCACCCCCAACTGGCAGTGCCGACTCCCCGGCCAGGCCTATGCGGGCCCCGACCCCGAGGGGTTCATGGGCAAGACGGAGCTGATCGCCTTCCTCGACGACTACGCCCGCGGCCTGGCCTCGCCGATCCATACCGGCACCCGGGTGACGGCGCTGCGGACGGACGATAACGGCTACCGAGTGGAGACCGATCGAGGCAGCTGGCGCTGCCGGGCGGTGGTGATCGCCACCGGCGCCACCCAGTTGCCGGTGATCCCCGCCCTGGCCGCGGCCCTGCCCCCCTGGATCACCCAATCGAGCGCCCTGACCTATCGTCGTCCGGAGCAACTCCCGCCGGGCGGGGTGCTGGTGGTGGGGGCCTCGGCCAGCGGCGTGCAGCTGGCCGACGAGCTGCGGCGCAGCGGCCGGCCGGTGACCCTGGCGGTGGGCGAACACCTGCGCCTGCCGCGGCGCTACCGCGGCCGGGATATCCAGTGGTGGCTGGAGCACGCCGGCCTGCTCGACCAGCGCTTCGATGAGGTGGAGGACCTGGCGCGGGCGCGGCGCCGGCCCTCCCCCCAGCTGGTGGGCGGCCCCGCCCCCCGCGACCTGGACCTCAACGCCCTGAGCGCGAAGGGCGTGCGCCTGGTGGGGCGGCTGGTGGGGCTTGACGGCAGCCGGCTGCAGTTCGCCGGCTCCCTGGCCATGCACGCTGCCTCGGCGGACCTCAAGCTGGGTCGGCTGCTCGACCAGCTGGACGCCTGGGCGCTGGCCCACGGCTGGCACGACGCCCTGCCCGCCCCCGAGCGCCCGGCGCCGACGCGGCTGCCGGCGCACCCCTGCCTGGGCCTCGACCTGGCCGACGGCGAAATCCAGACGGTGCTCTGGGCCACCGGCTTCCGGCCGGACTTTTCCTGGCTCCGGGTCCCGGTACTCGATGCCCGGGGGCGCCTCAAGCACCACGGCGGAGTGGTGGCCCCGGGGCTCTATGTCCTGGGCCTGCCCTTCCTGCGCCGGCGCAAGTCGGGGGTCATCCACGGCGCCGCTGACGATGCCCGGGAGCTCGGCGACCACCTGGCCGCCTGGCTGGCCCATGGCCATCACTGGGAATCGCTCCGGCAGCACCCGAACGCCACGCGCTTCGCCTGACCGCGTGCAGCGGCCCGTGCGCCTGGCCGAGAGGGTGTCGCACCACCGAGGGAGACCGAACGGGTGGGCCGGTTGTCGGCGGCCGGCCGCCTGCCTACCCTTTCCTGCAGGGCCCCTCGTTCCGCCTTGGCTCCACCTTCGGCAAGGGAGACCTCCGGTATGTCCCTACCCCTCGTCTACGTCGACACGTCCAGGGTTCGCGACGGCAAACTCGAGGCGCTCGAGGCGGCCATGACGCACCTGGCCGCATTCGTGGAATCCCACGTGCCCCGACTCCTCTCCTACGGCTTCTTCCTGGACCAGACGCGAACACGGATGACCGTGGTGGCCATCCATCCCGACGCCGACTCGCTGCGCTTCCACCTCGACGAGGCCGGCGCGGAATTTCGCAAGTTTGCCGAACTTATCGAGCTCTCGCGCATCGACGTCTACGGCCAGGTCAGTGACGCCGTACTCGAACGCCTGCACAACAAGGCTCGCCTGCTGGGTTCGGGCACCGTCAGCATCCATGACCATTACGCCGGGTGCAGCTGCTGAGCCCCCAGGAACATGACCGCCGGCGAGTCTCGACCAGCGGCGCGCCGGAGTCGCTCGGCATCACCGCACGGACCACGCCCCCCACGGCAAGGGCCCGACGCCATCACGCGCCGGGCCCCGTTACCTCGATGCCGCCTCGTCACACATGCAGGATCTCGTCCTTGAGCGAATAGGTGATGCCCAGCACCTCCTGACGGGTCTGGGGATCGACGCCATGGCGCTCGAGCACCTCCTGGATATCGTCCATGACCGCTAGGTACTCGGCCTCGCCGATGTTCATGCCACGGTGGGTCTCGAGCATGGTCTGGCGTGTCCACGCCCGAACGTTGCCCTCCTGCCCCCTGACTCTCGGGGCATGCCTGGATACGGCGGCCGGGGCGGATCGGCCCGGTCAGCCCCGTATGGCCCGCGCGAATTCCGCCAGTTCCGTATTGAACCGTTCGGGATCTTCCAGGAACGGCATGTGAGCAGCCGCTTCGTACCAGGACGCTTCGGCGGTTGGACACACTCCCAGGATGTGCTCGGCCATGGCAGGCAGGGCATGTTGGTCCAGCCTACCCTGCGACACCAGTACCGGCACCTGCAGGTGCCGAAGGATATCGTCAGAATCGATCTCCCTCATCAGCATGGCCCCTCGAACTTCAGGAGGAACGACGATGTTGTATGCCAAGGCATACTCGAAATCCACCTCCGTCATGGGGCTGGCGACCAAGGCGCGAATGAATTGCCGAATGGCCTCGATATTGGTCGGCAAATCCGGCTGCGTCGCTGCCTCGACATGGCTCAGCAAACCAGGGCCGTACAGCGTTCTCATGATTGATTCGGTGAGCTTCACCCCGGCACCGACATAGTTCACCCCCGATATGCCCGAGCTTCCATAAGCACGGACATAGTCGCCGATGATGAAACCGCCATAGGACCATCCGACCAGCACGGGGCGATCGAGATGCAGCGCCTCCATGATGGCGGCGATGTCATCCGCCCAGAGTTGGGCATCGGTATAGTGATCGGCTTCCAACGGGGCATCGGACATCCCATGGCCGCGCAAATCCATTGCCACTAAGCGAAACTCATCCGCCAAGAAGCTTTCATACTGGTATCTCCAGGCCAGATGGCTACTGGACCAACCATGAATGAAGACCACCGGAATTCCTGAAGGGGCCCCCCATTCACGCACGTGCAAGCGCAAGTTCCCCCCACCTGAAACCTCATGCTGAATTTCCATGAAAAGCCTCCACAGAGTGTTCAACATTGCCTTCATCATCATGGTTCGAAAGAGGGCAATTGAAAATGGGAAAAGTGTCCTTTAGCGTCCACCGCCCTGCTTGAATCCGGGACATCCGCCCCGGTCAGGCATCGAGGCCATGGTCACGCACCAGGAAAATGGCTTGGGCACGGCTGTGCACGCCTAGCTTGCTGAATCGGTGGGATATGTGGTTACGAACGGCCTTTTCACTGATGTGGAGGCGATCGGCGATCTCGACGTTGGTCAAACCGTCCGTGATCCCCATGAGGATCGGCGATCTCAAGTTCCAAGTGCAACGCTATTGCAGGGTGGACTGGCCCGCGACCGGCCACGGCCCGGTCAACGAGTGTCGTTCGACCATGATCGACGCCTTCCTCGACGATCCCTACGCCGAGGTCGACGACAGAGCTGCAAGGACGAGGTCGCCCTGGAATCCTGAGTGATCGAACCGCCGCGGTAACACGGGCCGACCCGAGCGCTGCGCGCTCAAGCGTGTGGCTTGTGCGCGGTCATGGTCCAGGAGCTCGAGCCCATGACGATCTTGCCATCCTGCTCGAAGGGGGCGAGGGCCTGGCGCAGTGCCTCCTCGATCTGCGGGCGCTGCCGCTCGGCCTCCTCGCCGGCCTCGCGGAACACCTCCCCGGCCGGCCCCAGGGCGAGCTGGAAGCGCATGGCGTTTTCCACCGAGTCGCCCACCTCCACCGGCCCGTCGTTGCGCTCGAAGGCGATGTTCGCGAAGCCGGCGATCTCCAGCTGCTGGGTGACCACCCCCGGGTTGGCCATGGAGAAGGGTCCCGGGCCACAGGTGCGGGCGTCCTCGCCGGGCGGCGGCAGGAAGTCCAGGACCACCTGCCGGGGCAGGCCGAGCCAGGGGTTGTCCTCGATATCGCGCCAGACGATGAACATCAGCTCGCCGCCCGGCTTGAGCGCCTTGTGCACGTTGCGCATGGCCACCACCGGATGCTCGAAGAACATCATGCCGAAGCGCGAGAAGCACAGGTCGTATGCCGGCTCGAAGGGGTAGTGCTCGACGTCGGCGGCGATGAAGCTCACGTTGTCGACGCCCGCCGCCGCGGCGCGGCGCCGGGCGTCCTCCAGGAACTGTCCAGGCCCAGCACCTCGCCTTCGGGGCCGGTCCGGCGCGCCAAAGCGATGGAGGTGTCGCCCCAGCCGCAGCCGCAGCCGCAGCCGACATCGAGGATCCGGCTGCCCGGGGCGATCTCGAGTCGCTCGAGCGGCACCCGACTGTGGTAGCTCAGGCCGTTCATCAGGATGTCCTGGAAGCGATCGAACTTCTCGGCCAGGGTGTCGTTCCAGAACTCGACGTATTCGCTGGCGGGTTGCGTGGTCGTCTACATGGCGTACCTCCAAGATGGGAGCCATGAATGTCGTGGCGCCGCGGGACGGCGACAGGGCATGTCGGTCGCCACGTCCCGCCGCCTACCTACAGTTCTAGCAGTTCGAGCTCCTTTCTGCGGGGCAGCGGATAGAGGGCGATATGCCGCTCGGGATGGAAGCGCTCGGGGTCGCCAATGGCCGACTGGAAGACGTTGACCACCGCCTCGCACTGGGGCACCGGGGTACCGCCGATGGAGCGGAACAGGATCGGCCAGCCCCTGCTCCACGCTGGGCCGTTTCAGGGACAAGAGGTCGTCATCGAAGGATGAGCCCAGCGTCATGAGCCCGAAGACCTCCAGCGTGCATCAGATATCTGGCGCGGACGATTCCCGATGCCACCGGGCCCCATGTCGCCCAACCACAGAACCCGCCGACGCCGAACTGAACTGCCCTCGCTCAGGCCGGCTCGGCAATGGGGCACCCCACGCTAAGCGACTCGATCGGCGCGGCCGGGAAGTCGCGGAAGGCAGCATCCGCCCGGCCCCGGCGTCAGCGCGCTTCCCCCAGCCGCAGCAGATGATAAATCGCCCGCCACAACTCCCAGCCGTCGCGCCACCCCGCCCTGACCTCCACATGCCCCAGTCCCCCGGCTTCGAACAGGCGGGCCTGGCCGGCCGGGAGCGCATCGCGCAGACGCCGCGAGTGGCTGATGGGGATGACCCGGTCGTCCGGCCCATGAATCAGGACCAGCCGCGCCTCGAGCGCATCGAGCTCGCGGGCCGAGAGGTCGAGGGCGGCGAACTGCTCGCGCAGGGGGCGCGGCAGCGCCTCGATCAGCCTTGCCACCCGGGCCGGATCCCGGTTGCTGACCAGCTCATACAGGGCCCTTCCCTGGGGGCCGAGCCCACGGACCTCGGCCGGCGAAGCATCGTCGCCGGCCAGGCGGCGGCGTGCCATGGCTTCCAGCCTCGCCCGGTCCCCGGCGTCCTCCAAGCGGTGCAGCTGGCTCAGCAGCACCATCCAGCGCGCCTCGCGCTGAGGCGGCGGGGGGTGCCGGCCGCCTCCGCCGCGATCTTCCCCGGTGGTGACGTAGCGAAGCATATCGGTGAGGTCGTAGTACCCGCCCACGGCGATCACGAAGCGTACCCGGTGAGCGGTGTCCGGCCGCATGGCGGCGAGAATCGCCGGTCCCACCGCGAAGCTGATGGCGGCGAGCCCGGTGCCCGACTCCGCCGCCGGCACCGTCGTCGTGGCGTGGTGGATCACGGCGGCGATCCGCTCCACCTCGCGGGTGCCCACGGAGAAGTCTCGCAACCCTTGCAGTTCCGGCACGATCACCGTGAAACCGGCGCGGGCCAGCGTCCGTGCCAGGGCCACCAGGCGGGGATCACGACGCCCCGCCTCAGTGAAGCCATGCACCAGGATCAGGGCGCCGCGACGCGGCTCGGCCGGGCGGTAGAGGTCCACCGCCTGGTCGCGACCCGCCACCGCATAGGTCATCTCCTCGCGCACCGGCGCCGGGGTATGGCGTTTCAGATGGCTCGGGCCATCAACCGCGGCGAGGTCATGCAGCACCAGCAGCGCCTCCTGGCCCCGCCCCAGAGTGGTACACCCGGACAGCAGGCCGAGCCCGGCCACGAACCACAGGCCGAGGAGCCCCCGGGCGAGCCCCGCGCCGGGGCGTGCCGGGGTTCCGGTGACACCGAACCAGTGCATCGTCGAGCTCCTCAAGCCGGGGGACGGATGGCCGGGCCGGTCGCGTGGCTCAGGCGCCTCCCGGCTTGCGGGCGGTAATCGTCCAGGAACTGGAGCCCATAACGATCCTGCCGTCCTGCTCATAGGGGGCCAGGGCCTGGCGCAGCGCCTCCTCGATCTCGGGGCGCTGGCGCTCGGCCTCCTCCCCCGCCTCGCGGAACACCTCACCGGCCGGCCCCAGGGCGAGCTGGAAGCGCATGGCGTTCTCCACCGAGTCGCCCACTTCCACCGGCCCGTCGTTGCGCTCGAAGGCGATCGCCTCGAAGCCGGCGATCTCCAGCTGCTGGGTGACCACCTCGGGATTGGCCATGGAGAAGGGCCCCGGGCCACAGGTGCGGGCGTCCTCACCGGGGGGCGGCAGGAAATCCAGCACCACCTGCTTGGGCAGGCCCAGCCAGGGGTTGTCGGCGATATCGCGCCAGACGATAAACATCAGCTCGCCGCCCGGCTTGAGGGCCTTGTGGACATTGCGCATGGCCGCCACCGGATGCTCGAAGAACATCATGCCGAAGCGCGAGAAGCAGAGGTCGTATTCCGGTTCGAAGGGGTAGCGCTCCACGTCGGCAGCCACGAAGGTGACGTTGTCGATGCCCTCCGCCGCGGCGCGTCGTCGGGCATCCTCGAGGAACTGCTCGACGCAGTCCAGGCCCAGTACCTCGCCCCGGGGGCCGGTCCGGCGTGCCAACGCGATGGCGGTATCGCCCCAGCCGCAGCCGACGTCGAGGATCCGGCTGCCCGGTGCGAGGGAGAGGTGGTCGAGGGGCACCCGGCTATGGTAGCTCAGGCCGTTCATCAGGATATTCTGGAAGCGATCGAACTTCTCGGCCAGGGTGTCGTTCCAGAACTCGACGTACTCGCTGGCCGCTGGTGGGGTCTGGTTCATGGCACACCTCCGCATGGGAGCCATGGGTGACACGACGCCGAGGCGCCGCCGGTCGGCGGCGGGACATCGCCTTTCCCTCGTCTCGCCGCCTCCCTATCAGTTCTAGCAGTCAGGGACTTATTGCGCGGCCCAGGCCCTGACGGCTCGACGGGCCGGCCTAGTCGAACCCCGCCCGACGCAGCCCCTCCAGATAGTGCTCGGCATCGGCGTCGCGCCGGTAGGGATCGAGCGCGGCCAGCCATTCCAGGCAGCCGATATGGGCGGGGAAGGTGCCGCGGGCCAGTTGATAACGGTAGTGCCGATAAACGGTATCGCGGTGGTGGCGGCCCTGCTCGAGCTGGCCGAGATGGGCATGGGCCGCGGCGAGGAAGGCCGGCGTATTGCAGAAGGCCTGGGGCGCCGAGGCCAGGGTGTCGATGGCCTCGCCATAGCGCCGAGCGCTGAAGAAGGCGATCCCGGCCATGCCGGCGTACCACTCCGGCCGGTAGGGGGCCAGGCGCAGCGCCTTGCGCGCCGCCTCCACCCCGCGTTCGGGGTCGCCGATCAAGGCCAGGGCGAAGGAGGCATGGGCGAGCACGTCGGCATCGTTGGGATTGAGGGCGAGGGCCAGCGTCAGCTCCCGGTCGGCGGCCTCGTAGCGCCGTGCGTAGAGCTCGGCCAGGCCCAGCATGCAGTGGGCACGATGATCGTGCTCGTCCAGGGCGACCGCCTGGCGGCCGAGCGCCAGGGCCTCGTCCTGGAGGAATACCCAGTGCTGCCAGGCGTAGCAGGCCCATTCATCCAAGTGCGCCAGGGCCAGCCCGACGTAGGCCCGGGCGAACCGCGGGTCCCGGGCCAGTGCCTGCCGGAAGCAGCGCCGCGCCTCCTGGATCGCCGGCAGGTCCGGGTGGCGCAGGGCATGCCAGCCGCGCAGCCAGAGGTCATAGGCCTGCCAGTCCCGGGGCGGGATCCGCCGGGTCCGGGTCAGGCGGTCATCCTCGATCCGCCCGACCAGGCGACCGACGAGTTGCGCAACGATCTCGTCCTGTACCGCGAAGAGCTCGTCGCGCCGGCAGTCGTAGCGCTCCGCCCAGACCTGGCGCCCCCCTTCGGTCGCCAGCAGGCGGGCGGTGAGCCGCAGCCCCTCTCCGAAGCCGCGCAGCCGCCCGTCGAGGAGATAATCGACGCCGAGTTCGCGACCGATCCGTTCCCGGCTGGCCCCGCTATGGCGATAGGCCAGGGCGCTGGCCGGGGCGATCACCTCGAGCTCACGAAAGCGACCCAGCTCGGTGGCGATATCTTCGGCCAGGCCCTCACCCAGGTGACGCAACCCCTCCTCGGCCGGCTCCAGGGCCAGGACGGCCAGCGCCGGCAGCCCGGAGGGCTCGCCGCGGCGCCACCGGCGTGCCGCGGCGGCGGCCGCGATCACCTCGGGACGCTCGGGCAGGTCGTCGCTTTCCCACGCCAGGTCGGTTGCATCGCCCGGCAGCAGCGCCAGCAGCTCCTGCCGTAATCGTTCGGTCTGCGGGGCGGGGGTGGCGCCGAGTTCATCGGCGAGCCGTTCGCCGAAGCGTCGATACTGCGCGAGCGCCGCCCCGATCCGGTCCTGGTAGAGGTAGAGGCGCATCAGCACGCGCAGCACCCCTTCATCCAAGGGGTCATCCGCCAGCAACCGCAGGGCGAGCTGGATCCCCGGGTCGATGGCGCCGGTGATGACATAGTGGTCGAGCAAGCGGCGCATCAGTTGCTGCCGCTGCTCCTCCAGGCGACAGCGTTGGGCCAGCAGCCACGCCTCGTAGGCGTCGCCGCAGTCGGCCATGCCCTCCAGGAAGGGGCCACGATACTGGGCGAGCGCCCGTTCCAGGGTCTCCGGGGTGCCATCGGCCACCCGCCGCTCGAACGTCTCCAGATCGACCTCGAACGCCTGCGGCTCCACGACCACCTCCCGGGCGCCGATGATCAGGCCGTCGCGCACCGCCGGCGGCAACGCATGCCGCAGCCGGGACAGCGCCTGGCGCAGGTTGGCCCGGGCCCGTGACTCCGCCATGTCGTCCCACAGCAGGCCAGCGAGCCGGTCCCGCGTCTCCCGCCGGGACGGGCTCGCCACCAGGTAGGCCAGCAGGGCCTCGACCTTGCGGGTCGGGAAGACGAGCGCCTGCCCGACCTGCGTATGGCAGGCGAACGGGCCCAGCAGCGAGGCATGCAGTCGAGTCATGGGTAGTCCTCCTGCCTCCAGCCTATCCCCGGATGCGGATCGCTGCCCGATTTCATTCCCTCGCCCGTCACGCCGTCGTCACGCTTGCGGGACGCTCACCCTGCTATGCCTGAGGCAAAGCCCCAGGGGGAAGCCGTTGCAAGCCGGCTCGATACCCCCAGGCCGGGAGGTGCGAGATGAAAGTTGCCGATATCGAGACAGGGCATGGCGCCCCGAACGCGAAGGACATTCACGACCTGGAACAGCGCCTGCACGGCGTCCTGATGCGACCGGGTGACGAGGGTTACGACGCGGCACGCCGAGTCTACAACGCCCAGCACGATCGCCGCCCCGCGCTGATCGTCCAGGCCGCGGATGTCGCCGACGTGATGGCCGGCGTGACCTTCGCCGGCGAGCACGACCTTCCCCTGGCCGTGCGCGGCGGCGGACACAGCGTGCCCGGCTTCGGGACCTGCGACGACGGCCTGGTCCTCTCCCTCGAGCGCATGCGCGGCATCCGGGTCGACCCCGAGCAACGCCGCGTGCGGGCCGAGGGCGGCTGCACCTGGGCCGACTTCAACCATGCCACCGCCGCCTTCGGCCTGGCGACCACCGGCGGCATCGTCTCCACCACCGGCATCGCCGGGCTGACGCTGGGCGGCGGCCTGGGATATCTGGCGCGGCGCTGCGGGCTGACCTGCGATAACCTGGTCTCGGCGGATCTGGTCACCGCCGAGGGCCACTTCCTGAGCTGCAGCGAAGGCCACCACGAGGAGCTGTTCTGGGCCATCCGCGGCGGTGGCGGCAATTTCGGCGTGGTCACCTCCTTCGAGTACCGCCTGCACGAGGTGGCCAATATCCTCGGCGGCCCGACCTTCTATCCGCTCGAGGCCGGGGTCCTCCAGGCCTACCGGGAGCTGATCACCGAGGCGCCCGAGGCGCTGGGGGCGATCCTCGGCATCACCCTGGCGCCACCGCTGCCCTTCGTCCCCGAGGCCTGGCACGGCCGGCCGGTGGTCGTGGTGCTGACCTGTTGGAGCGGACCCGCGGGCGAGGACGACGCGATACGCGAGCGGCTCGGCCGCCTCGGCCCCGTGCTGGGGCAGTTCGTCCAGCGCATGCCCTACCCGGTGATCAACACCCTGTTCGACGAGCTGCTACCCGCCGGGCTGCATCATTACTGGAAGGGCTGTTTCAGCCGGGAACTGAGCGACGCGGCGATCGCCGTGCACCTCGACTTCGGGGCCCGCATCCCCTGCCCACAGACCGCTACCCTGCTGTTCCCCATCGACGGGGCCTGCCGGCGCGTCGCCCCGGAGGCCACGGCGTTCGCCTACCGGGAGGCGACCTTCGCCACGGCCCTCGGGCCAAGCTGGCCGGATGCCCGCGACAGCGAGGCCAATATCGCCTGGGGACGGGCCTACTACCAGGCGCTGCGCCCCCACTCCCAGGCGGGTGGCTATGTGAACTTCATGTCCGCGGACGACACCGACCGGGTAGCCGCCAACTACCGGCAGAACCATGATCGCCTGGTCGCGCTCAAGACTCGCTTCGATCCGAGCAACCGATTTCGGCTCAATCACAACATTGCCCCCGGCGCCCCCTCCGACGATGCCTAAAAGCGCGTCCTTGGCATCGGAGCCCCCCCCCTCGGCGAGCAGGACTCCCGGGGCCGGCGCGAGGTGGGCCGGGGCGAAAACCGCGGCGCCTCCGGTTCAGGCGTTGTAGACCACCCGCCCCTGCTCGCTCAGGTCATAGCCGCCCAGAGCCGCCGCCCGCTCGGCGAAGCGCGGCTCCCGGGTAAAGGCCAGCAGGCGCTGGATCGGTGCCTCGAAATAGTCCCGGCGGCGCATCAGCAGATCGAAGGGCTCCCAGTGCAGGGGCAGGAAATCGACGCCCTGGCGGCGCGCCGCCGCCGCCACCCCCAGACCCACGTTCGCCTCTCCCTGGCGCACCGCCAGGGCCAGATCGTCCTCGCTCAGGGCCAGATGATGCGCGAAGCATAGCGCCTCGGCCTCGACACCCTGGCGCGCCAGCAGGTAGCGCAGCAGCCGTTCGGCCCCGGCGTCCGGCTGACGCCGGGCCACCACCACCCCCGGCCGGGTCAGGTCCGCCAGGCCGCGGATAGCGAGCGGATTGCCCGGGGCGATCAAGAGCCCCTGGCGGCGACGCCCCCAGCGCAGCGCCACCAGATCGCCCATGGCGCCCAGCCCCAGGCGCGCCGGATCATTGTAGGCGCCGCTTTCGGGGTCGAGCAGATGCACCCCGGCCAGCATCGCATCGCCCTCGGCCAGGCGTCGTACCCCGTCGCCGCTGCCGTGACAGAGCAGCGCCAGGTCGCAGCCGCTCTCGCGCACCGCCCACTCCAGCAGCGGGTCCTGGCTGCCCGCCAGCACCGGAGGCGCAGCGCGACGATCGGCCCGATCCCCCTCCAGGTGGTGCATCAGCCACAGGTCCAGGCTATGGCGGGGAAACAGCAGCTTGCCGGTGACCCGGGTGCAGGGGATCACCCCCTGGGCGGCCAGGTCGTAGAGCTTGCGCTCCTTCAGCCGCAGGTAGGCGGCCGCCTCAATGGTGGTCAGATAGGTCGCTGTAGATTCCATCCGGTTCCTCCCTTCGCCCTCGAGGCGCAGCTAATACCAGACGGCCGCCTCGGCGGTGGCCAGATAGGTCGGCTGGGGTTCCACGCCGGCGTCCTCTGGCCGTGTTCCCAGGGCGCCACCGAGCGTCGTATCGACGCCAGGCTTCGTCGTCTCACTGCATTATCCTGCATATTTTCCAGCATAGGATGCATCAACGCGAATTAATGCAGAAGATGCGAGAAGACCCAGGGAGACACGATGCCCACCTCCGATTCCGCCTTTATCACCGCCCTGAACCTGGTCCTCGGCCTGGACCCGGCCCTGCTGGCGATCGTCGCCCTGTCGCTGCAGGTGTCGCTGGCGGCGGTGCTGATCGCCGCCCTGATCGGCCTGCCCCTGGGCGCGGCCCTGGCGCTATGGCGCTTCCCTGGCCGCGGCCTGCTGATCGTGGTGCTCAATGCGCTGATGGGGCTGCCCCCCGTGGTGGCGGGCCTGGCGGTCTATCTGCTGCTCTCCCGGGCCGGCCCCCTGGGCCAGTTCGGCCTGCTGTTCACGCCCGGCGCCATGGTGGTCGCCCAGGTGGTGCTGATCCTGCCGATCATCGCCGCCCTGACCCGCCAGCAGGTCGAGGAGCTGCATGGCGAGTATGCCGAGCAGTTGACCTCCCTGGGGCTGACGCGGCTGAGGCGCATTCCCACCCTGCTGTGGGACGCCCGCCTGGGGCTGATCACCGTGGTACTGGCCGGTTTCGGCCGCGCCAGCGCCGAGGTGGGGGCGGTAATGATCGTCGGCGGCAATATCGATGGCGTCACCCGGGTGATGACCACCGCCATCGTGCTGGAGACCAGCAAGGGCAACCTGGCCCTGGCCCTGGGCCTCGGCCTGGTGCTGCTGGTGCTGGTGACCCTGATCAACGGCGCCGCCCACCTGCTGGGCGAGATGGCGCGGAGGCGGCTGGGATGACCACCCTGAATCAACTCCTGACCCAGGCCATCCCCCCGCTGGTCCTGGAGGAGGTAAGCTTTCGGCACCGCGGCCAGCCCCTGCTGGCCCCCGTGACCCTGCGCCTGGACGGCTGTCGCCGCACCCTGGTGATGGGCCCCAACGGCGCCGGCAAGAGCCTGCTGATGCGCCTGGCCCATGGCCTGCTGGTGCCCAGCCAGGGACGCCTCCACTGGGAGGGCGAGGCGCCGCGCCAGGCCATGGTCTTCCAGCGGCCGGTGCTGCTGCGGCGCTCGGCGCTGGCCAACCTCACCCATGCCCTGGCGGTCAAGGACACGCCCCGCCACCGCCGCAAGGCACTGGCCCGGGAGGCCCTCGAGCGCTTCGGCCTGGCCGCCCTGGAGGGGCGTCCCGCCCGGGTGCTCTCCGGCGGCGAACAACAGCGCCTGGCCCTGGCCCGGGCCTGGCTGCTGGAGCCTCGGGTGCTCTTCCTCGACGAGCCCACCTCGGCGCTGGACCCCGCCGCCATCCAGGCGGTGGAGGCCGCCGTCACGGAGTTCCACCGCCGCGGCACGCGAATCATCATGAGCAGCCACGACCTGCATCAGGCGCGGCGCCTGGCCGATGACGTCCTCTTCCTGTGTGGCGGACGGCTGCTGGAGCACACCCCCGCCGAACGTTTCTTCACGGCACCGACCTCGGCGGAGGCCCGGGCCTTTATCCGCGGCGAACTGGTGGTCTCGCCGCCCCCTCCCTAGTCCCCAGCCATACGAAAGGAAGCGCCATGAACCAGATCGCAGCGACACTCGCCGGCCTCGGCCTGCTCGGCCTATCCTCCGCCCTGTTCGCCCAGGAGGAGCCCCCCCATATCACCCTGGCCTCCACCACCTCCACCGAGAACTCGGGGCTCTTCGAGGTCATCCTGCCACGGTTCACCGAGGCCTCCGGCATCGAGGTGCGGGTCGTCGCCGTGGGCACCGGCCAGGCCTTCGAGCTGGCCCGCCGCGGCGACGCGGACGCCCTGCTGGTCCACGACACCAGCGGAGAGGAGCGTTTCGTCGCCGAGGGCTACGGCAGCGAGCGCGCCGATGTGATGTACAACGACTTCGTGCTGATCGGCCCCAGTGCCGACCCCGCCGAGGTCGCGGAGGCCGAGAGCATCCTCGATGCCCTGGTGCGAATCGCCGAGGCCGAGGCGCCCTTCGCCTCCCGCGGCGACGACAGCGGCACCCACCGCGCCGAGCAGCGCCTCTGGGAGGCCGCCGATATCACCCCCGCCGCCCCCTGGTACCGCGAGCTGGGCAGCGGCATGGGCCCGACCCTCAACACCGCCGCCGGCATGGACGCCTACGCGATGAGCGACCGCGCCACCTGGGTGGCCTTCGCCAACCCCCAGGACCTGACCCTGCTCTTCGAGGGCGACGAGCGTCTCTTCAACCAGTACGGCAGCGTGGTGATCGACGCCGAGCGCCACCCCCACCTCAAGCATGACCTGGCCGGCCAGTGGCACGCCTGGCTGCTCTCCGACGAGGGCCAGCGGGCCATCGCCGACTTCAGCGTCGACGGCCAGCAGCTGTTCTTCCCCAACGCCGACTAACGCTCTCCCACGGCGGCGCCCTCCCGGGCGTCGCTTCCTGTCGGCCGGCATCGCCGTAAGACCCGAGCCGCCCCATCGCGATATACTGCCCGCCTCGGCAACTCATGAGACGGGATGGCACGTGAAAGCGCTGGTAGTCGAAGACAACCCCAACCTGGCCACCTCCATCGCCACCTTCCTCACGGAGGCGGGCTTCCGGGTGGAGACCTGCGACGACGGCCAGGCCGCCGAGCAGTGGCTGCGCCACCTCTCTTTCGATTTGATCCTGCTCGACCTGGGGCTGCCCAACCTGGACGGCATCCACGTGCTGCGCCGGCTTCGCGCCCGCCAGGACAAGACGCCGGTGCTGATCATCTCGGCCCGGGACGACCTGGATCAGCGGGTATTGGGCCTGGAGGAAGGCGCCGACGACTACCTGGGCAAGCCCTTCTCCCTGGTGGAGGTGGTGGCCCGGGCCAAGGCCCTGGTGCGCCGCGCCAAGCAGTTCGGCGAGAGCAGCCTGCAGTGCGGCGGCCTGGAGCTGCCCCCGGACAGCCCCACCGTGCTGGTCGACGGCGAGGCGGTGGCGCTGCATCGCCGCGAGCGGGAGGTCCTCGAGTACCTGCTGATCAACCAGGGGCGCCTGGTCAGCAAGGCGCAGATCATCGACCGCCTCTCCGACCTGGACGATGCGATCACCCCTAGCGCCGTGGAGACCTATATTTCGCGCCTGCGCAAGAAGATCGGTGACGCCGCCCAGCTGCGCACCGTGCGCGGCCTCGGCTACCTCCTCGACGCCGGCGACCCGCGTCCATGAGCTCGATTCGCGCCCGCCTGCTGCTGTGGATCGGCCTGCCCTTCAGCCTGGTGGGCATCCTCACCCTGGTCTCCAGTCAGGTGGTGCTCTCCCGCCAGATCAACGAGACCTTCGATGCCATGCTGCTCAATGCCGCCGAGCGGGTGGAGCGGCGCATCCACTCGGTGGATGGCGAGCTGCGCATCAATATGCACTACTTCAGCATCAGCACCTTGGGCAGCCGCGGCGAGGGCAAGATCTTCTATCGCATCCGCGACGATGCCGGCCATATGCTGGCCGGCTTCGAGGGCCTGGAGGGCCCTCCCTCGGATGCCGCCACGCCGGCCTTCTACGATACCGACTATGCCGGCAACGAACTGCGCGCCGTGGCCACCAGCTTCCCGGTGGTCCGCGCCACCCGGAGTGGCCACATCGAGGTGATCGTGGCCGAATCCACCGAGGCCCGCGACAGCCTGATCAACGACTTCCTGCTGACCCTCTCGGGACTGACCGCCGTGGGCGGCCTGCTCGCCGTGACCATCGCCCTGCTGGCGATCCACCAGGGCCTGGCACCGCTGCGCGCCGTCAGCCGCGGCCTGCGCCAGCGCTCCCCCAATGACCTGGAGCCCATCGAGACCCGGGTGCCGCGGGAGGTCACCACCCTGGTGGCCAGCATCAACGGCCTGATGGCGCGGATGCGCCAGAGCATCCGCAATACCCAGCAGTTCAATGCCGATGTCTCCCACCAGCTGCGCACCCCGGTCTCGGAGATCCGCGCCCTGGCGGAGGTCACCGCGCGGCGCTGCGCGGACCCCACCCTGCGCCGCCCCCTGGAGGAGATCGAGCGTATCGCCGAGCAGGCCGGCTACACGGTGCAGCAGTTGCTGACCCTGGCCAAGACCCGCCACGAGCTGGTGGACACCCGGGCCCTGGTGCCGGTGGCCCTCGGCGAGGTGTGCCGTGAGGCCTGCGCCGAGGCGGCCGCGCGCATCTACCAGCGCGGGCAGGAGCTGGAGTTTATCGAGCAGCAGGCCGGCGAGGTGCTCGGCGATCCGGTGCGGCTGCGCTGGCTGGTGCAGAACCTGATCGAGAATGCCAGCCAGCACGCCGGCGGCGAGGCCCCCTATCGGGGCCCCATCCGGGTGCGGGTCTTCCAGCGGGAGGGGGCGCCGGCACTGAGCGTCGCCGACGACGGGGTGGGGGTGGCCGCCAACGACCTGGCCCGGCTCACCGAGCGCTTCTATCGGGCCAGCCCGGCGACCCCGGGCAGCGGCCTGGGCCTGGCCATCGTCGACGAGGTGGCCCGCGCCCACGGCGCCCGCCTCGACTTCACGAGTCTCCCGGGCCAGGGACTGACCGTCAGCGTCGTCTTTGCGCCGCGGCACGACGCCGGCGCGCCAGGGCGATCAGCGGCGGGGTAAGCAGGATCAAGAGCAGCAGGCGCAGCACATGGTGGGAGACCACATAGACCGGATCGATCTCCAGCGCCACGGCGATCACCGCCATCTCGCCGACGCCGCCGGGCAGCAGCGCCAGCAGCACCGCCGCGAAGGGCAAGTCCGTCAGGCTCGACACCCCCCAGGCGGTAATCAGGGCCATCACCACCGCATAGGCGCCGAACGCCAGGCCGTAGCGCCCCACCCGCAGCAGCCGCGACCAGCCGGTGCCCGAGAAACGCGAGCCCACCGAGCTGCCCAGGACCAGGAAGGTCAGGATCAGCAGCAGATCCGGCAACACAATCCCATGGCCGAGGCTGGCCATGGCCGCGCCCACGGCGATGGGCCCCAGGAACTCGGGGATCGGCAGACGCAGCAGCCGACCCAGCCAGGCGCAGGCCGGGGCCAGCGCCAGCAGGTAGAGATCCCCCCAGTGGAGGCCGTTGCCCTCCCCCAGGACCACCCCGCCGGCGAGGTGGCTGGCCAGCAAGGCGGCGGAGGCCACCACCATCACCAGGCGGATGGCATGGGTGATGGCGATCCAGCGCACGTCGGCGCCGAGGCGGTCGGCGAGGATGACGGCGCCGTTCATGCTGCCCGGAAAGGCGCAGAACAGCGCACTGAGCCGGCTCATGCCGCTCAGCGCGAAGAGCCAGCGCCCGCCCAGCAGCATCAGCCCCATATAGCCGAGCATGGCCAGCACGCTGGGGTACCACTCCAGCAGGTGCGACAGCTCGCCCAGGTCAATGCGGTTGCCGATAAACAGGCCGAGCATGGCGATGGCGCCACGATGCAGGCGCGGGTCGATGCCCGCCTTCGCCCCGGCCAGGGAGGCCGCCAGCACCAGGAACAGCGGCCCCAGCATCCAGGCCAGGGGCAAGGCGGCCAGGGTGGCCAGGCCGCCCCCCAGGCCGCCGATCAGCAGGGTCAGCAGGCTGCGCTTGAACATGGTTCAGGCGCCGGCGGCCGTCTTGCGCCCCCGGACCAGGCCCAGCAAGCGCTTGCCGAACAGCGACACCAGCAGTAGCGCCAGGATCAGCAGGGTCACCGGGCGCTCCAGCACATAGGCCAGGTCGCCGCCGCTGATCTGGTAGGAGTGCAGCAGGGATTTCTCCGCCATGGCCCCCAGCAGCATGCCGATCACCGCCGCCGGCACCGAATAGCCATAGTGGCGGAAGATCCAGCCGACCACCGCGAACACCAGCACCGTCACCGGCCCGGTCATGTTGCCGGTGAGGCCGAAGGAGCCCATCACCGCCAGCACCAGCACCGAGGGGATCAGGTAGCGCATCGGCACCTTGATGATATTGGCCAGCAGCGGGATAAACAGCAGGCCGATGACCAGCAGCAGGAACACCTGGGCGAAGTTGGCGAAGATGATGGCGTAGACCACGTCGGTCTGCTGGCGGATAAACTGCGGGCCGCCGGTGATGTTATGCATGGCGAAGGCCGCCAGCATCACCGCCGTGGCCCCGCCGCCGGGAATGCCCAGGGCCAGCAGGGTGGCCATGGAGCCCGCCTCCGAGGTGCTGTTGGCCGACTCCGAGGCCACCACGCCCTTGGGGTTGCCCTTGCCGAAGGAGGCCGGATCCTCGTCGCGGCGCTGGGTCTCCACGTAGGAGAGCAGGTTGGAGACCGAGGAACCGACCCCGGGCACCGCCCCCACGAAGACCCCGATCAGGCCGCCGCGGATCATCACCCAGGGGTAGCGGACGGCCAGCTTGAAGCCCTGGAAAATCTCCCCGAGCTTGACCTTGCGGGAGGCTTTCGACTCGACGATAAAGCCCTTGTTGGCCAGCTTGAACAGCTCCGAGGCGGCGAACATGCCCATCATGGCGGGAATCACCGGCACCCCGTCGAGCAGGTAGGTCTGCCCCATGGTGCCCCGCGCCATGCCCAGCTCGTTGAAGCCGATGGTGCCGATCAACAGCCCCACGAAGCCGGCCATCAGGCCCTTGAGCACCTGCTCGCCCTTGAGACTGGCGATCAGCGTCATGCCCCACAGGATCACCGCGAACATCTCCGCGGGCCCCAGCTTGAGCACCATCAGGGAGAGCGGCTGGATCATCACGAAGAGAATGACGTAGCCCATCAGGGTGCCGAGCACCGACGACACCAGGGCCACCCCCAGGGCCTGGTTGTGCTTGCCCTGGCGCGCCATGGGGTAGCCGTCGAAGGCGGTGGCGATGGCCGAGGAGGTGCCGGGGATATTCATCAGGATCGCCGGGATGCCGCTACCGAAGGAGCCCCCGGTGAAGATGGCGGTCAGGAACAGCATCGCCTGGACGAAATCCATGTACAGGGTCATCGGCAGGAAGATCGCCATGGCCATGGAGATCTGCAGCCCCGGGGTGGCGCCGAAGATCAGCCCGATGACGATGCCGGGCACCACCACCATCCAGGGGGAAAAGCTCGTGAAGAGCAGGGCCAGGCCCTGCTCGACGGCGACGAAATCGATCATGGTGTGACTCCCTTAGCCCGGTAGGATCAGCATATGCATGGGATAGGGCAGCATCTGCGCGAAGAAGAAGGCCACGCCGAAGCCGAAGGCCAGGCTGTAGCCCCCCAGCAGCGGCCAGTGGCGCTCGCCCTTGAGCACCAGGAAGGCGGCGATAAAGAGCACCGTGGCCACGTCGAAGCCCAGGGTCTCCAGCGACAGCACATAGGCGGCGAACAGCCCCACCACCGGCAGGGTGCGGTGCAGCGGCTCGCCCTCGCGCTCCTCGCGGACCAGCAGGGTGCCCTTCTTCAGGCGCATCCCCATCTCCAGAGCCACGATGGCCAGCACCACTAGGGAGAGCGGCAGGATCAACAGCAGGTTCTGTATGGCCGAGGAGACCCGGATGGCATCCAGCAGATACCAGAGGGTAAAGCCGGCCAAAGCCATGAGGACCAAGAGGTCCCCATAGTCGCGTTTGTTGGCGGTCATGGATGGACTCCAATCGCCCCCGGCCCACTCGCCGGGGGCGCATCATGCGGGAAGGATCAGTTGAGCAGGTCGGCGTAGGCCTCGAAGACCTCGAAGTTGGTGCGCATCAGCTCGTTGGAGCGCTCGGGGCCGACCCAGACGCCACCGATGTCATTGCCCTCGAGGTGCTCCTGGACCTCCTTGCGGGCCAGGGTGTTCTGGATCGCCTCGGAGAGGATCTCGTAGCGCTCCGGATACTGACGCTCGGTCTCGGCGGTCACCGCGAAGCCGCGCATGGATCCCTGCAGCACCGGCACCTCGATATCCATGGGGTCGAGTGCCTCGTTGATGGGCGGCGCATCCCACTGGTCGATGCGCTCGTCGCTGACGATGGCCAGCGGGGTCAGGAACTCGCGGATCCCCTCGCTGCCCTGGGCGCTGATGGAGGTGAAGTGCACCTGGCCGCCGGCCACCGCGGAACGCGCCTCGCCGCCGCTGTTGTAGGTCACCAGGTTGAGGTTCTCCTGGGGGATGCCCGCCTCCTCCAGCAGCAGCCGCACCATCAGGTGGCCGGCGGAGCCCTGCACCACCGAGCCACGTACCTCGCCGGGGTTATCGCGGATCGCCTCCAGCAGCGAGGGCAGGTCCTCGAAGCCGCTGTCCTTGTTGGCGGCGATCAGGTCCAGGTCGAACCACTGGAAGTTGATAAAGGAGAAGTCCTCGATGCCGTACTGGGCGCCTCCAGTGAGGATGGTGTTGGTCAGGTAGGGAGCGAAGGTGGAGGCGTAGACGGTATAGCCGTCGTCCAGACGCGACAGGATATAGTTCGCCGAGACCTGGGTGCCGGCGCCGGGACGGTTGGTGACCCGCACCGGCACGCCGAGCTCCTCGGCCAGGTAGGTGGAGACGGCCCGGGTCATGCGATCGGCGCTGCCCCCGGTGCCGAAGCCCACCACCAGGTCGATGGGACGATCCGGGTAATCACCGGCGGCCACCGGGGTGGTCATCGCCAGGGAGGCCAGCATGGCCGCCGCGGCGCCGGCCATCAGGGGCTTGGGAAGGAAGCGATCGAACATGGCGTGTATATCCTCGTTGTTAGATGGTCCCGGGTCGTCGCCCGGTAGCCGTGACTCTAGAGGACCAAGCTGTCACCAAGCTTGCATGGCGCCAATCTTCGACCAAGGTCTAAGCCACTCAGGACGCCGCGTCCGCCACCTCCAGGCGTCCCAGCAGCCCCGCCAGCTCGTTGCACAAGAAGCGCGACTCCACACACTCGCCCAGGTGCCCCTCGGCGAAGCGCAAAAAGCCCAGCGCCGCATGGGAGAGCCGGCGGTCGCGGCGCACGATAAATTGCCAGTGACTCTCCAGGGGCAGCCCCGCCACCGGCAGGATCACCAGGTCGGGATGCTCCGACGGCAGCACATGCTCGGAGAGCACGGCGAGCCCCATGCCGGAGGCCACGCCGACGCGAATCGCCTCGTTGCTGGCCATCTGCAGGGTCGGCCCCAGGGTCAGGCCCTGCTCCTGGAGCCAGCTGTCGAAGAGCATGCGGGTGGCCGAGCCCGGCTCGCGCAGCAGCATGCGCTCGCCGAGCAATTCGCTCATCGCCACCCGCTCGCGCCCGGCCAGGGGATGGTCCCGGGGCGCCACCGCCACCAGGGGGTTGCGCAGGAAGCGTCCCGCCACGGCATGGGCCAGGGAGGGCGGATGGCTGAACACATAGAGGTCGTCCTCCTGGCGCTCGAAGCGGGTCAGCATATGCCGGCGGTTGCCGATATGTACGGTCACGTCCACCTCGGGAAAGGCCTGGCTATAGGGGCCGAGCAGCCGCGGCAGCACGTACTGGGCGGTATTGACCAGGGCGATGGAGAAGCGCCCCCGCTCGCCGCCGCGCAGGGCCTCCAGGTAGTCGCCGAAGTCATCGAAGCGGCCCAGCACCTCGCGGCTGGCCCGGTAGAGCTCGGCGCCGGCCTCGGTGGGCGCGAGCCGCCCCTGGCGGCTCTCGAGCAGCGGCTCCCCCACTGTCTCGGCCAGCCGCTTGAGCTGCTGGGAGACGGTGGGCTGGGTCAGGTGCAGGCGCCGCGCCGCCTCGCTGACCGAGCCGGCGCCGACCACCGCAGCATAGACCTGCAACAGGCGAAAGGTCAGATGGCGACTGTTCATGACGCACCTCGTTCGGCGTATCTATAGATAATTATCTATAATGAATCATCCAACTCTTAATTGGTATCCATACCCCGGCCTAAGCACAATGCGCGGCGTTTTCCCTTCGTGAGACGAGATGCCGCCCATGCCCGATATCGTGGTGATGTTCTTCCTGCTCGGCCTGCTGGCCGGCGTGGTGAAGTCCGACCTGACCATCCCCAAGGCCGCCTACGACACCCTGAGCCTGCTGCTGATGCTGACCATCGGCCTCAAGGGAGGCATGGCCCTCTACGGCAACCTGGGCTGGTCCCTGGTGCCGGAGCTGGCGGCGGTAGCGGCCCTCGGCGGCCTGATTCCGCTGGCGCTGATGCCGGTGCTGCGTCGCCTGGTGCGCCTCGCCCCCGCCGATAGCGCCAGCCTGGCCGCCCACTACGGCTCGGTCAGTGCCGGCACCTTCGCCGTGGCGCTGGCCTTCGCCGAGGGCCGCGGCCTGCCCATCGGCGCCGAGGTGACCCTGTATCTGGTGATGATGGAGCTGCCGGCGATCATGGTGGCCATCGCCATCTATCGCCGCTACAAGGGCCGCGAGCCCGGCGAGGCGATGAGCGGCCTGTGGCACGAGACCCTGACCAATCGCGGCGTGATCCTGCTGGCCGGCGGCGTGGTGATCGGCGCCATGTATGGCCCGGCCCAGGGGTCCAACGTCACCGACCTGCTGACCGGGGCCTTCCATGCGGTACTGGCGCTGTTCCTGCTGGAGATGGGCCTGACCGCCGCCGAGACCCTGAGGCCCATTCCCTGGCGTCACTGGCGACTGCTGGCCTTCGCCCTCCTCGCCCCGCCGCTGCTGGCCCTGTGTGGCCTCGCCGTGGGCCTGGCCCTGGGGCTGCCCAGCGGCTCGCTGCTGATCCTCACCGCCCTGGCCGCCAGCGCCTCCTATATCGCCGCCCCGGCGGCCATGCGCGCCGCCATCCCCCGCGCCAATATCGGCCTGGCGATGCTCGCCTCCCTGGGCTTCACCTTTCCCCTCAACGTCATCGTCGGCATCCCCCTCTACTATCAACTGGTCCACGCCCTGGGCGGCTGATCCGACCCGGGCTCCCCTCCTACCGACGACCAGGCGCCCCGCGGGGCGCCTGTCGTCTTGGCGGCCCACCGGGGCCAGCCGCTAAGCTCAAGACGACAACCCGGCCGCGTTGGCGCAGCGCGACTCGCCTGCGACCTTGGTATAGCCGATTGGCACTTTACGTTAACGTAAACCTTGCCTAGTCTAGAGCCATCCCAACGCCCCTTTGGCTGTGACCACTCGATCCCGGAGACCCGTCATGCATACGCCCTTCCAGCCCCTCGACTTCGGCCTCGACGACGAACTGAACATGCTGCGCGATCAGGTCAACGCCTTCGCCCGCGACGAGATCGCCCCGCGTGCCGCCGAGATCGACGAGAACAATGCCTTCCCCAACGACCTGTGGCGCAAGTTCGGCGACATGGGGCTGCTCGGCATCACCGTGCCGGACGAGGACGGCGGCAGCGGCATGGGCTACCTGGCCCACTGCATCGCCATGGAGGAGATCTCCCGGGCCAGCGCCTCGGTGGGCCTCTCCTATGGCGCCCACTCCAACCTCTGCGTCAACCAGCTCAAGCTCAATGGCTCGGCCGAGCAGAAGGCCAAGTACCTGCCCAGGCTGATCAGTGGCGAGCACGTGGGGGCGCTGGCCATGTCCGAGCCGGGGGCCGGATCCGACGTGGTCTCCATGAAGCTGCGCGCCCGCCTGGAGGGTGACAAGTACATCCTCAACGGCAACAAGATGTGGATCACCAACGGCCCCGACGCCGATGTGCTGGTGGTCTACGCCAAGACCGACCCGGACGCCGGCTCCAAGGGCATCACCGCCTTTATCATCGAGAAGGGCATGCCCGGCTTCTCCACCGCCCAGAAGCTCGACAAGCTGGGCATGCGCGGCTCCAACACCTGCGAGCTGGTGTTCCAGGACTGCGAGGTTCCCGCGGAGAACGTCCTCGGCGAGGTGGGCAAGGGCGTGCGGGTGCTGATGAGCGGCCTCGACTTCGAGCGCACCGTGCTGGCCGCCGGCCCCATCGGCATCATGCAGGCGGCACTCGACGTGGTGGTGCCCTACCTGCATGAGCGGAAGCAGTTCGGCCAGGCGATCGGCGAGTTCCAGCTGGTGCAGGGCAAGGTGGCGGATATGTACACCACCCTCAACGCCTGCCGCGCCTACCTCTATGCGGTGGCGGCGGCCTGCGACCGCGGCCAGACCTCCCGCAAGGACGCCGCCGGGGTGATCCTCTACTGCGCCGAGAAGGCCACCCAGGTGGCGCTGGACGCCATCCAGCTGCTCGGCGGCAACGGCTATATCAACGAATACCCCACCGGGCGGCTGCTGCGTGACGCCAAGCTCTACGAGATCGGTGCCGGCACCAGCGAGATTCGCCGTATGCTGATCGGCCGCGAACTCTTCGCCGAGTCCGCCTAACCGCCACCGGCCAGGTCATCGAACACAAGGATCGGCTATGAGCATCCTGAACACCCAGATCAATCCGCGCAGCGAGGCCTTCCAGGCCAACGCGGCGGCCATGCGCGCCGAGGTGATGAAGCTGCGCGAGCTGACCGCGGCGATCAATCAGGGCGGCGGCGAGAAGGCCCGCGCCCGCCACGAGTCCCGCGGCAAGCTGTTCGTGCGCGACCGCATCGACCACCTGATCGACGAGGGCTCGCCCTTCCTCGAGTTCTCGGCGCTGGCCGCTTATCGGGTCTACGAGAGCGAGGTACCCGCCGCCGGGGTGGTCACCGGCATCGGCCGCGTCTCCGGGGTGGAGTGCGTGATCGTCGCCAACGACGCCACCGTCAAGGGCGGCACCTACTACCCGCTCACCGTGAAGAAGCACCTGCGCGCCCAGGAGATCGCCCGCAAGCATCGCCTGCCATGCATCTACCTGGTCGACTCCGGCGGCGCCTTCCTGCCCCGCCAGGACGAGGTCTTCCCCGACCGTGACCACTTCGGGCGCATCTTCTACAACCAGGCGACGCTGTCCGCCGAGGGCATTCCGCAGATCGCCGTGGTGATGGGCTCCTGCACCGCCGGCGGCGCCTATGTGCCGGCCATGGCCGACGAGTCGATCATCGTCAAGCAACAGGGCACCATCTTCCTGGGCGGCCCGCCCCTGGTGAAGGCCGCCACCGGCGAGTCGATCAGCGCCGAGGACCTGGGCGGCGCCGACGTCCACGCCAAGCTCAGCGGCGTGGCCGACCACTACGCCGAGAACGACGCCCACGCCCTGCAGCTGGCCCGGGCCTGCGTATCGCGGCTCAACTGGCAAAAGCGCGGCCGGCTCAAGATGCAGGAGCCCAGGGCCCCGCGCCTCGACCCGACGGAGCTCTACGGCATCGTCGGCACCGACCTCAAGAAGCCCTTCGACGTGCGCGAGGTGATCGGACGCATCGTCGACGACTCCGCCTTCGACGAATTCAAGCGCTACTACGGCGACACCCTGGTCACCGGCTTCGCGCATATCCATGGCCACCCGGTGGGCATCGTCGCCAATAACGGCGTGCTCTTCTCGGAGAGTGCGGTCAAGGGCGCGCACTTTATCGAGCTCTGCGCGCAGAGGAAAATACCGTTGATTTTCCTGCAAAATATCACCGGCTTTATGGTCGGCTCCAAGTACGAGCACGAAGGCATCGCCAAGCACGGCGCCAAGCTGGTCACCGCCGTGGCCTGCGCCAGGGTGCCCAAGTTCACCGTGCTGATCGGCGGCAGCTTCGGCGCCGGCAACTACGGCATGTGCGGCCGCGCCTATGACCCCAACCTGCTGTTTATGTGGCCCAACGCGCGCATCTCGGTGATGGGCGGCGAGCAGGCCGCGGGCGTGCTGGCCCAGGTCAAGCGCGAGCAGATCGAACGCGAAGGCAATGAATGGAGCGCGGAAGACGAGGAGGCCTTCAAGCAACCCACCCGGGAGCAGTACGAGCACCAGGGCCACCCCACCTACGCCAGCGCCCGGCTGTGGGACGACGGCGTCATCGACCCGGCCCAGACCCGCGACGTGCTCGGCCTGTCGCTGGCCGCCGCCATGAATGCCGAGATCGAGGACACCAAGTTCGGCGTCTTCCGGATGTAGTCCACGCTCACCAGGCACCCATCGCTTCCTCCACTATGTGGGAGCCCGGCTCCGCCGGGCGAATGGCGCCGCAGGCGCCCGAGGATGCCGCTTCGCGGCAATTCGCTCGGCAAAGCCGAGCTCCCACAGGACAGCATCGGACGCCGACGGTAACGACACAGAGACTATCGCTATGTCAGAGACATCCTTCTCCAGCCTGACCCTCGATGCCCGCGGCGTGGCCTGGCTGACGCTGGAGCGGCCCGCGGTACATAACGCCTTCGATGACGGCCTGATCCAGGAACTCAACGCCCACCTGGCGCACCTGCACGAGGCCGCCACCCGCGGCGAGGTGCGCGTGGTAGTGCTGGGCTCCGAGGGCAAGAGCTTCTCCGCCGGCGCCGACCTCGGCTGGATGAAGCGCATGGTCGAGTACGACTTCGAGGGCAACCTGGCCGACTCCCGCCACCTCGCCCGACTGATGCACGACCTCGACACCCTGCCCTGCCCTACTGTCTGCCGGGTGCAGGGGGCCACCTTTGGGGGGGCGGTGGGCCTGGCCGCTTGCTGCGATATCGTGATCGCCTCCGAGAAGGCCAGGTTCTGCCTCTCCGAGGTGAAGATCGGCCTGTCGCCAGCGGTGATCAGCCCCTATGTGCAGCGCGCCCTCGGCCCCCGCCAGATGCGCCGCTACGCCCTGACCGCCGAGATCATGGATGCCGCCACCGCCCTGGACCTGGGCCTGGCCCATCGGGTGGTGGCGCACGAGTCGCTCGATGCCGCCGTCACCGCCATGCTCGATACCCTGCTGGCCGGCTCGCCCCAGGCCCAACGCGCCACCAAGGCGCTGCTCGGCGTGGTGGCCCGGGAGCCCGATAGCGACGCCACCCGCGAGCACACCTGCCGGGTGATCAGCGAGCTTCGCGTCAGCCCCGAAGGCCAGGAGGGCCTGGCCAGCTTCTTCGACAAGCGCGCCCCGCGCTGGACGCCCAACAAGGACAACGCCTCATGAGCCTCTCTCGCTTCGATACCCTGCTCGTGGCCAACCGCGGCGAGATCGCCTGCCGGGTGATGCGCACCGCCCGCGCCATGGGCCTGCGCACCATCGCCGTCTACTCCGATGCCGACGCCAATGCCCGCCATGTCCGCGAGGCCGACGAGGCCGTGCGCCTGGGCCCCGCCGCCGCCCGCGACAGCTACCTCAAGGTCGAGGCAGTGATCGAGGCGGCCCGGCGCACCGGCGCCGGCGCCATTCACCCCGGCTACGGCTTCCTCTCCGAGAATGGCCCCTTCGTCGAGGCGCTCGACAAGGCCGGCATCACCTTCGTCGGCCCCCCCGCCTCGGCCATCGCCGCCATGGGCGACAAGTCCGCCGCCAAGACGCGCATGCAAGCCGCCGGCGTGCCCCTGGTGCCCGGCTACCACGGCGCCGACCAAGACGACGCCCTGCTCAGGGCCGAGGCCGACAAGATCGGCTACCCGGTGCTGCTCAAGGCCAGCGCCGGCGGCGGCGGCAAGGGCATGCGGGTGGTGGAGTCCGCCGCCGACTTCCAGGCCGCCCTCGACGGCTGCCGCCGCGAGTCCCGCGCCGCCTTCGATGATGACCGCATGCTGATCGAGAAGTACCTGACCCAGCCCCGCCACGTGGAGGTGCAGGTGTTCTGCGACAGCCACGGCGGCGCCGTCTACCTCTTCGAGCGGGACTGCTCGGTGCAGCGCCGCCACCAGAAGGTGCTGGAGGAGGCCCCGGCGCCGGGCATGACCGCTTCGCTGCGCCGCGAGATGGGCGAGGCCGCGGTGCGCGCCGCCAAGGAGATCGGCTATGTGGGCGCGGGCACCGTGGAGTTCCTGCTGGATGCCGATGGCGCCTTCTACTTTATGGAGATGAACACCCGCCTGCAGGTGGAACACCCGGTCACCGAGATGATCACCGGCCAGGACCTGGTCGAGTGGCAGCTGCGGGTGGCCATGGGTGAGCGCCTGCCGCTCGCCCAGGACGAGCTGACCATCGACGGCCATAGCTTCGAGGCGCGCCTCTACGCCGAGGACCCGGCCCAGGACTTCCTGCCCGCCACCGGGCGCCTGGAACGCTTCGCCCTGGACCTCGCCGGTGCCGGGCTCGGCTCTTCACAAAAGGGCTCGGACAAGGTGCGCCTGGACAGCGGCGTGGAGAGCGGTGACGAGGTCTCCATGCACTACGACCCCATGCTCGCCAAGCTGATCGTCCATGGCGCGAACCGCGACCAGGCCCTGGCCACCCTCAACCGGGCCCTGGCGGCGCTGGACGTGCAGGGCGTGGTCACCAACCGCGGCTTCCTGCAGCGCCTGGCCGGCCACCCGGCCTTCAAGGCCTGCGAGCTGGACACCCGCTTTATCGAGAAGCACGAAGCCAGCCTCTTCGCCCCTCAGCCCTACCGGGTGGAGGACTACGCCGGCGCCGCCCTGATCGGCCTCGACCAGCTGGCTAGGGAGTGCGAGAGTCGCTCGCCCTGGGATCGCCACGACGGCTTCCGCCTCAACGCCCCGCATACCATCCGGCTCGCCCTCGGCGACCCCGCCGACGCCCACGACAGCGAGGTCAACCCGGTGGTGGTGGAAGGTCGCCGCGAGAGCGACGCCGACGCCTGGCAGCTGAGCATCGGCGACCAGACCCTCGGCGCGCGCCTCGAACGCCTGGCCGGCGACGCCGTGGCGGTGACATTGAATGGCCACCGCCGCCGCCTCCAGGCCCGCCTGGTGGACAACAGCCTGGTGGTGATGGCCGACCCCCAGGGCGAGACCCGCCTGCACTGGCGGCGCATCGACGGCATCGACCACGGCCACCACGAGGCGGAATCGACCCTCACCGCGCCCATGCACGGCACCGTGGTGGCGCTGCTGGTGGAGCCCGGCCAGGCGGTGGAGAAAGGCATGCCGCTGATGGTGATGGAAGCGATGAAGATGGAGCACACCCTGACCGCCCCCGCCGACGGCCAGGTGGAGAGCTTCCACTTCGCCGCCGGCGACACCGTCGGCCAGGGCGATGTGCTGCTCGAATTCGCCCCGGAGGAGTAAGACGATGGCATTTCCCACTCAGGTGCGCCTGGTCGAGGTCGGCCCCCGGGACGGCCTCCAGAACGAGGCCGAGCCCATCGCCACGGCCACCAAGCTGGAACTGATCGACCGCCTCGGCGCGGCGGGCCTGACCCATATCGAGGCGGCCAGCTTCGTCTCCCCCAAGTGGGTCCCGCAGATGGCCGACCACCGGGAGGTGATGAGCGGACTCAAGCGCCGCCCCGGTGTCGTCTACTCGGCGCTGACCCCCAACCTCAAGGGCCTGGAAGCGGCACTGGAGTGCGGCGTCGAGGAGGTCGCGGTGTTCGGCGCGGCTTCCGAGGCCTTCTCCCGGAAGAACATCAACTGCTCGGTGGCCGAGTCGCTCGAGCGCTTCGCCCCGGTCCTGGCGCGAGCTCAAGAAGCCGGCGTACGGGTACGCGGCTATGTCTCCTGCGTGCTGGGCTGCCCCTACGAGGGCGAGATCGCCCCCGCCAAGGTCGCCGAGGTCAGCAAGGCACTGCTGGAGATGGGCTGCTACGAGATCTCGCTGGGCGACACCATCGGCATCGGCACGCCCCTCAAGGCCAAGCGCATGCTCGAAGCGGTGAGCCGCGAGGTCCCCATGGAGAAGCTCGCCGCCCACTTCCACGACACCTACGGCCAGGCGATTGCCAACCTCTACGCCGTGCTGGAGGAAGGCGTGGCGGTGATCGACAGCTCGGTGGCGGGCCTCGGGGGTTGTCCCTATGCCAAGGGGGCGTCGGGCAATGTCGCCAGCGAAGACGTGGTCTACCTGCTTAACGGCCTGGGCATCGAGAGCGGCATCGACCTCGATAAGCTCGCCGACACGGGCTCCTGGATCACCCAGACCATCGGCCGCCCCAACCGCGCCAAAGTGGGCGTGGCGCTGGCGGCCAAGTAATCACACGACAAAACGACGAGCCCCGGAGCCAGGCGACTGGCTCGGGGGCTCGTTGGGGAACTCAGCGACACAAAGGAACCGCTCGCTACGCGGTGCCCGGCCTGCCTTCCAGCTCGCTCTTGTTGACGCCGAGCATCTGCAGGATGTTGCGCTGGGCGGCGTCGAGGATGTGCTGACGCTCCTGCTCGCTGGGCAGGCTCTTGGCAATGGCCACGGCGCCCACCAGCGAGGCGAGAATGGCGCGGGACTTCTCGGCGATGACCTCGCGGTCGGGCTCGAAGGGCAGTTTCTTCAAGCGGCCCAGCGCGATAAGGCGGGTCTCCAGCATCTTCTTCATGCGCAGGTAGGAGGCTTCGAACAGCGTGCGCACCTCGGCATTCTCGTTGCCGATCTCGTTGAACAGCACCGTCTCCGGTCCCGGCTTGTGCTTGCGCTCCAGCTCCTGAAGGTTCCAGCAGTTGGCGACCAGCTCCGTCAGGTGCTGCACTGATAGGGGCCCCTTGACCAGCCTGGCCGCGCGGCTGCTCTCCAGGGTTTCCCGCACCGAGGCATGATAGAGCGCTTCCTTCGAGGCAAAGTGCGCGTAGAAGGCCCCGTGGGTCAGCTTCGCCAACTTCATGATCTGCCCGATGGAGACCTTCTCGAAGCCTTGGCGACTGAACAGATCGATCGCCGACTTGAGGATGCGCTCCCGGGATCTCGCCTTGTGGTTTGCCGAGTAGGGCATGGCGACCTCACACTCCCCCGCTGAATATTACCTTGATCATATAAAGCCCGGTGCTAGCGTGGCATAACCCCCAAGCTGTTCAGGACATTACCATGCAATCACCGCTCGTTATCACCGGCATGGGCATGATCAGCCCCCTCGGTTGCGGCGTCAAGGCGGGCTGGGAACGCCTCCTCGCCGGCCGCTCCGGCCTCTCCCCGATCACCCGCTTCGATACCGGCGACCTGCCGATCAAGGTCGCCGGCTCGGTGCCCGACCTTGCCGACGACCCCGAAGCCGGCCTCGACCCGGACCGGGTGGTCGACGCCAAGGAACGTCGCAAGATGGAACTCTTCAGCCTCTACGCCATGGCCGCCGCCGAGGAGGCGCTGGCCCAGGCCGACTGGTTCCCGACCAGCGATGCGGACCGCCTGGCCACCGCCACCATCGTGGGCTCCGGTATCGGCGGCTTCCCCACCATCACCCAGGCGCAGACCACCCTGATGACACGCGGCTACCGCCGGCTCTCCCCGTTCACCGTGCCGGCCTTCCTGGCCAACCTGGCGGCGGGCAACGTGTCGATTCGCCATGGCTTCCGGGGGCCACTGGGGTGCCCGGTGACCGCCTGTGCGGCAGGCATCCAGGCCATCGGCGATGGCATGCGCCTGATCCGCAGCGGCGAGGCCGAGGTGGCCCTGGTCGGCGGCGCCGAGGCCTGTATCGACCCGCTCTCGCTGGCCAGCTTCCACGCTATGAAGGCGCTCTCCACCGAGCAGGACGATCCCGCCACGGCGTCGCGCCCCTTCGACCAGGCACGCAACGGCTTCGTCATGGGGGAAGGCGCGGGGCTGCTGGTGATCGAGAGCCTGGCCCATGCCGAGGCCCGCGGGGCGACGCCCCTGGCCGTTCTCAGCGGCTATGGCACCAGCGCCGACGCCCACCACATCACCGCCGGCCCGGAAGACGGCGCGGGGGCCGCGGCGGCCGTTCGCGCGGCGCTCAAGATGGCGGGGCTCTCCCCCGAGGCGATCGACCATATCAATGCCCACGCCACCTCGACGCCGGTCGGCGACCGTGCCGAGATCGCCGCCCTGCGCAACGCCTTCGGCGACGCCCTGGCCGGCATCCCGATCTCCGCGACCAAGTCGGCCACCGGCCATCTGCTCGGTGCCGCCGGCGGCGTGGAGAGCATCTTCTCCGCCCTTTCGGTGATGCACGACCGCCTGCCCCCGACCCTGAACCTGGAACGGGTCGACGAGGACCTGCAGGACCTGGACTTCGTCGCGGGCACGGCACGCGAACAGCCCACCCGGCACGTGCTGTGCAATGGCTTCGGCTTCGGCGGGGTCAATGCCGCCCTGATCGTCAGCAAGCTGTAGCGCAGCTCACCCCTCGCCAGGCGAGATGAAGGTCACCAAGCCCCGAGCCAATGAACGGACTCCCCCTAGCTGGCTCGGGGCTACCAGGCTCCGACCTGCAACCGCTTACCTCCCGCCCGTCACATCCAGCAAGGCGCCCGCCGAATAGGCGGCTTCGTCCGACAGCAACCAGCGGCGGGGTTATTGCCCGGCCGAACGCTCCTGCCACCATGCCAGCGCATACCGTTCATGGGTCCGCACGAATTCCGCCTTTCCCACGGAATACAACGAGATGTCGTGACGGCAGGTCATGGCCACCCGCTGCTTGAGCTGACCATACTGCCTGGCGACGTCGGGATGGGCTCTCAAGTAGTCGCGAAAGGCAATATGCCGCATGACATCGGGCGAGCCGGCGTCGAATGCATGGATCTGATGCGTCCGTTCATCGCCACCCTTGCGGTAGTAGCGACGGCCCGGCATGCCGAACTCCCCCAGGCACTCATAGCCGATGGCCTCGAAGTTTCGCTGGTAGCCATCCAGCTCCGCCACCGTCTCCACCTCCAGCAGTATGTCGATGATAGGCTTCGCCTGGAGCCCGGCGACGGCGGTGCTTCCGATGTGATGCGCCCGCGCCTTGAGGCCGACAATGGCCGCGTCGATGAGCCACCTTGCCGCTTCGAATTGCCGCGGCCAGCTAGCGTCGTAGGGCACCACTTCGATCTCATGCATGTTCATGGTCGACGATCCGTGCATTGCCGAAGGTCAGCCGCGCCGAGCAGCACCCTTGCTAACCGCGCGCCGCTCGGGCGGCGCGGTGCGCATGCAGCTTCTTGTAGCTCTCGATCAGCCGCTGGTGCTTCTCCAGGCCCTCCAGCTCCATGCTGGTGGGGGTCAGGCCGTGGAAGCGCACGCTGCCGTTCACCGAGCCGACCACCGCCTCCATGGTGGCCTCGCCGAACATGCGCCGCAGGTTGTAGAGGAAGTCGTCGAGCTCCAGCTCGTCATCCAGGACGATCTCCAGCACCGCGCTCACCGCCTGGTAAAAGAGCCCACGCTCGACGGTGTTGTCGTTGAACTGCTGGAACATCTCGACCCGCTCCAGGGCCTCCTCGTGCTGGCCCAGCGCCAGGTTGATCAGCAGCTTCAGCTCGAGGATGGTCAGCTGCCCCCAGGCGGTATTCTCGTCGAACTCGATACCGATCAGGGTGATGATATCGATGTGCTCGTCGAGCTGGCTCTCCTCCAGGCGCTCGAGCAGGTCGGCCAGTTGGTCGTCGTTCAGGCGGTGGAGATTGAGGATATCCTCCCGGTACTCCAGCGCCTTGTTGGTGTTGTCCCAGATCAGGTCCTCCACCGGATAGACCTCGGAGAAATCCGGCACCAGGATGCGGCACACCGGCGCGCCCAGATCCTCATGGACGGCCATGTAGGCCTCCTTGCCCAGCTCCTCGAGGATGCCGAATAGGCTGGCGGCCTCCTCCTCGTTGCTGCCAGAGAAGTCCCACTCGACGAACTCCACGTCTGCCTTGCTGCTGAAGAAGCGCCAGGAGATCACCCCGGAGGAGTCGATGAAATGCTCGACGAAGTTATTGGGCTCGGTCACCGCCAGGGAGCTGAAGGTGGGCGGCATAAAGTCGTTCAGCCCCTCGAAGCTGCGGCCCTGCAGCAGCTCAGTGAGGCTGCGCTCGAGTGCCACCTCGAAGCTCGGGTGGGCGCCGAAGGAGGCGAAGACGCCGCCGGTCTTGGGGTTCATCAGGGTCACGCACATCACCGGGAACTGGCCGCCCAGGGAGGCATCCTTGACCAGCACCGGGAAGCCCTGGGCCTCCAGCGCCTCGATGCCCTCGAGGATCGCCGGGTACTGCTTCAGCACCTCCATCGGCACGTCAGGTAGGGCGATCTCCTCCTCGATGATCTGGCGCTTCACCGCCCGCTCGAAGATCTCCGAGAGGCACTGCACCTGGGCCTCGGGCAGGGTGTTGCCGGCGCTCATGCCGTTGCTGAGGTAGAGGTTCTCGATCAGGTTGGAGGGGAAGTAGACCGTCTCGCCATCCGACTGGCGCGCGAAGGGCAGCGAGACGATGCCCCGCTCCGCCTTGCCGGAGTTGGTGTCGATCAGGTGCGAGCCGCGCAGCTCGCCCTCCGGGTCGTAGATCTCGCGGGTGTAGTCGTCGAGGATCTCGTCAGGCAGCTCGTCGTTCGGCCCCGGCTGGAACCAACGCTCGTTGGGGTAGTGAACGAAGTCGCTGGTGGCGATCTCCTCGCCGAAGAACTGATCGTTATAGAAGAAGTTGCAGCTCAGGCGCTCGATGAATTCGCCCAGCGCCGAGCACAGCGCGCTCTCCTTGGTGGCGCCCTTGCCGTTGGTAAAGCACATCGGCGAGGCGGCATCGCGTATATGCAGCGACCATACGTGGGGCACGATATTGCGCCAGGAGGCGATCTCGATCTTCATGCCAAGATCCGCCAGGATGGAGGTCATATTGGCGATGGTCTGCTCCAGCGGCAGATCCTTGCCCTCGATCCAGGTGCTGCCCTCGCCTTTCGCATCGCCCGGCGGCTTGCCCAGTAGCAGGGCCTGGGCATCCTCGTCCAGGTTCTCCACCACCTCGAGCTGGAATTCCGGGCCGGTCTGCACCACTTTCTTCACGGTGCAACGGTCGATGGAGCGCAGGATGCCCTCGCGATCCTTGTCGGAAATGGACTCCGGCAGCTCGATCTGGATCTTGAAGATCTGCTTGTAGCGATTCTCCGGGTCGACGATATTGTTGTGCGCCAGGCGGATATTCTCGGTAGGGATATCCCGCGCATTGCAGTAGACCTTGACGAAATAGGCCGCGCACATCGCCGACGACGCCAGGAAGTAGTCGAAGGGCCCCGGGGCCGAGCCGTCGCCCTTGTAGCGGATCGGCTGGTCGGAGATGACGGTGAAGTCGTCGAACTTCGCCTCCAGCCGGAGGTTATCGAGATAATTGACCTTGATTTCCATTGACAAAGCACCGGATCTATGAATGTCGGCGGGCCCCGAGGGCGCGTAACCTGCCATTATCCAGCTTTTCCGGCCACCCGTCTCGGGGGCTGGCCAAAAATTCACCGATTTGGGAGCTTGCCATGCTTGAGGGCCGCCTCGACCGAGCCCCAGCATGCCTCTTGGCCTGGAGTGCTATCATTTAGCTGCGACGTCTCCTAATCGAGCCAACTGCCGAGTCCCCGGCGATTGATCACCCAGGGCTGATAGTTAATCGCAACGCTCAACATACAGACACGTTCAAACAAGCGATCAAAATAAAACCACATGGAATATAGATAATAACAATACTCACGAAACAATAAATCAATAACTACATAGTCTGTCTCCGGCTTCACGCGGCCCCTTTTTACCGTGACAGCCGGGGTATCACGGCTATTTGTGCTTCACCGGTGCGGATCGCTGTCAGGACTGCCAGCGCCTCACATCAACGTTCAGCAGGCGATCCAGTATCGCAATGCCACTCTGAGCCTGGGCGACGGACTGGGTACGGGCGTTTCTGAACTTCTCCTGGACCTCCCGGTCCACCTCACTCCGGATCGTCCTGGCTCGTTGCCGCTCGCTTTTCGCCTGCCCGAACGCATCTCCCCTTTCCCTACCATGCAGCTCTCCTGCCTGGTCCTGAAACCTCTGCGCACGTTGTTCATGGACAGCTGCCTGTTGCAGCCTGGTCGGTGCGCCGTCGTCGCGGAACCGAACCTGGCTCAATGCAGCCTCAGCGATTTCGCGCTCGCGTGCGCTCATCAGACGATCCACGCCAGAACCGCCGATCGGCATGTAGTCCGGCGCGTCTGAGCCAGCCAGCGCAAGGAAGGCAATGCGCCACTCGATGCCTTGGTCCTTACTCGTCACGAACGATGCCAGCTTGGATGCGCACCCGATCGGGAAGTACTCGTTGATTCCCTGCAGTTTCATTGCCGACGACGCGCTGGCGCCGTGGCATGGGCTCTTGGACAAGATCAAATCGACTGTGTCGATCTGATCTTCTCGCAGTTCGGCCCCCCGGAGCAGGGCGTCCCAGCAGATAATAAACAGTTCTTCCGCATGGTAACCCGCCGCGTCGACCACCTTATTCGCGGCCCGCTCGCCGGCAGTGGGATCGTTATCATTGACGCGACGATAGGCCTGAAGGCGATCGGTCCCGTGCGGGTTGTGCTTGTGTTTGTTCTGGCCCGCCCCTTCCGACCATAGATCGCGGATCGTCCGATCATCTTCGTTAAAGCGTATGATCAGGCCAACAAGCTGTGGCAAGGCTTTCGCTCTCATATCGCCCACTGCTTGTCTGAGGGCTGGGCTGACATTGATTGGTGTCTTCTTCATCGGAACCTCCAAGTCACAGGGGCAGGTCTCACATTGCATATTCCCCAATTCCAGCCTAGCAAACCGGCCAAGATCAGGCCTATATTCCTCATCTACCCAGGTTGTGCTGTGATATATCAGACCGGCCCCAACCTTCTGCGGAGGCGTAGAAGATAAATACAGTCAAGCTTCCGACAATTCCATATGCAGCAGAGGATACGGCTTGCCCTGGCCATCGAGTGGTGAGCGCCCCGTTACCGAAAACCCGATATGCCGATAAAACCCCAGGGCCTGGTGATTCTGTTCATTGACATCGACCCGCGTCGCACCCTGGGCCTCGATGGCATATTGCGCCAACAGTGAACCGACGCCTTTCCCGCGGGCTTCCGGCGAGACAAACAGCATCTCGATATTTCCATCATGGACACCGCAGAAGCCCAATATCTCGCCCTCGTCATTCTTGGCACACATCAGGTCGACGACATCGAAATACTGATCAAGGATAAGCGGCTTAAGCTCCTGCAAGTCTTCCTCCGCCAGGAAGTCGTGTGTGGCCCTGACCGACGCCTCCCAGATAGCTATCAGCGTTAGATAGTCCTGCTTCCCTGCACTCTCAACATTCATCTCTTATCTCACTAAGCCAACATTGCATTAAAGGTATTACACCTTGACCGAATACTTGAGATCCCGTGCCTCATCCCCGGTCATGCCGCGAAAGCCCCAGCAGTGTGCCGGTTGTTCCTTGATCGTTACCTCGATATCCGCGGGGGAGATACCCAACTCCGACTCGATCTCTCTGAACAGCGCCTTGATCAGTGCCTTCTGCGTCTCCGGGGTGCGCCCCTGCATCATATTGATCTCGATGACCGTATACGCGGGCGTCCTGCCACCCGGGTAATAGAAATCCTCGGCATCCATCGGCATAAAACGGTGCGCCCGCTTGTCCTCCGGCATGCCGAGAACCGACCGCATGCAGCCGTGAATCACCTCGGACAGCCGGGCCTTGAGCGGATTAAGGTATTCCTTGATTCCATAGACGACGATCATAATGCTTCCTGCAATAGATAAATATAAACCAACTGGTGCCTTATCGTGGCAAAGCCTGGTCAAGCATATATAAGTTATCCGAGTTATACGCTGCCTTCCTTCTCCACCACCAATATCCTGGCCTCACCCACCGGATGGGCCACATGCTCGGTGCCGACGGAGGCATAGAAAATATCCCCGACGCCCAGGGTCACCGACGCTTCCTCACCGTTTTCCCGGAAGAACATTTCCACCTTGCCATCCAGCACCACGAAGACCTCTTCGCCATCGTTCACATGCCACTTGTATGGTTGATCGGTCCAATGCAGGCGTGTGGAAACACCATTCATCGAGGCAATATCCTCGGCGCCCCAGGCGCGATCCGCCACAAATTCCCTGCCCCTAACTACTCTCATGACTCCACCTCGATCATCCCCTGATATTGCATACTTTCACTCTCACTCGCTTATCGCGCGAATCGCCTTGTCGGCATCGGCCACTTCATATTGGCTAAACACTCGAACGCCATGCCGGCGCAGCAAGGCCGCCGTCACTCCCATACCAGGAACCTTCTTTCCCGAAAAGCTCCCGTCATAAATGGCCGAGCTCCCACAGGAAGGGCTGAACTCGGCCAGCACGGCGACCTTGATATGGAACCGTTGACACAATTCCAGGGCCACCTCGGCGCCGGCGATAAACTCGTCGGTCACCTCCACCCCGCCTTTTTCGGCAACCATCGTTTCACCACTCAACACCTGCTCACCATCGCCTGCGACAATTTCCGCCGGCTTGCGAGGTATGCTCATCCCAGCCTCGACTTCGGGACAGACGGAGACGATGCGACCGTCAGATAGCCAACGCTCGATAACCTGGCCCGTCAGAGCGAGGCTTCCTCCATCATACCTGACCCGTTTTCCCAGGAGGCAGGCACTTACTAATAATTTTTCCAAGTCAGCACCTTTTAACGCCCCGCTCACCTGCACATACTTCGGAGAACGTTTTTGTGTGGAAATGGAGCGCAGCGACAGACACAAAAACGAGCGTAGCAGTATGTGTCAGCGTGCAGCGGCTTGTTATGTGTTTTTGACATAGTTAAACACCCAAGCAGACGGTTTCCGTGAACTATCAAATCCCGATTTTCCTTTATGGGAAGGTCATCTTAAAATTCAGCCACGATCTCAAAATCGAGGTCATCACACCTAAAAAGCAATGAGGCAAAGATTTCTACTAGTTTTACTCAAAACATTAGCCTCCGTCGCCCCTCGTAATGATATAGGGGCATAATGCCTATCAACGACGGTTACTCTTTTCGACTCATATCCAGCTGACCTCGCAAGGCAGCATCAACCTCTTCCAAAGCCTTCTGCTTATTCGTCCACCAGTCAGTAGACCACACCCTGAATAGCGTCCAGCCCAGCCCCTCCAGCACCCCTTGTCGGATCTTGTCTCTTTCCCGGGCATAGGCTGAGCTGTGGTACATGGCACCGTCACACTCAATACCTGTCAGATAGATACCGGGCTTATCAGGGTGAACGATACCCATATCGATGCGGTAGGCGGAGACTCCAATTTGGGGATGTACTGTCCATCCTTTTTCCTGGAGCCCTCTGGCCACAGCCACTTCGAACGGGGATTCGAAATCCCCCATAGAACCATGAACAGCAGCGCCAAGGGCTGAGGCACCACGTTCGGCGTACTCCAGGAAGTGCTTGAGGTCTGCCACGGCACGCGCCTGGGTGCGAGAAAGATCGATACGCTCCGGTGGCATGGTGGAGAACACCACCATCTCGGAACGGGCACGGGTCATGGCCACGTTAAGGCGACGCTCGCCGCCAGTACGGTTGAGCGGGCCGAAATTCATGGTGACATGCCCAGCTTCATCCGGGCCGTAGGTGATGCTGAACAGGATCACGTCCCGCTCATCACCCTGCACGGTTTCCAGGTTCTTCACGAACACCGGTTCCAGCTCGTCCTCGGAGAAGGCCCACTCAATCCCCGGATCTTCCGCTCTTGCCTTATCCAGCAGGTCCTCAATCAGGCTCTGCTGCTCTGTATTGAACGTGACCACGCCAATGGACTGGCTACGAATGGAGGCGTCCTCAGACGTCAGACGGCGGACAATCTCAGCCACGATGGCCTTGGCCTCCCCCTGATTATGGCGTGCTTTACCCCGTGCATAGAAGCCCTCCGGCTTCACCAATGACACCCCTTTATCAGGATGCACCGGCGCCGGGAAGGTAATCAGGGAACTGTCGTAATAGCGGCTATTGGAGAAGGCAATCAGGCTTTCACGGCGGGAACGGTAATGCAGGTTCAGCACGCGCTGTGGAATGCTCGCACCGATCAGCTCATCCAGAATGCTTTCCAGATCCCCTTCGCCATCAATGTCGCCATCCGGGTCATCATCGGAGCGGCCAAAGAAGTTGGTGGGCGGCATCTGTTTCGGGTCACCGGCTACAATCACCTGCTTGCCGCGTGCCAGTGAGCCCACGGCATCCCAAACGGTGATCTGGGAAGCCTCATCGAAAATCACCACGTCGAACTGCGCCTGCCCGGCGGACAGAAATTGCGCAATCGACAGTGGTGACATCATCAGGCAAGGAGCCAGCGTCGTGATCACACCCGGGATGGTTTCCATCATTTCCCGCACCGGCTTGTGGCGCATCTTCTTCTGCAGCTCGTGCGCCAGCACGCCCCAGGATGACTTCTTCTTGGTCGTTTCCTGATCCGGGATCTCACCGGCCAGCTTGGCCGCAATATACTTCGCCGTCAGGTCACTGAACTGGGTATCCAGCTCCCGGAAATTCTCAATAGCGGCTTCGTGTTCAGGCGAGGAGAAAGTACGCAGCACCTCATCCTCACCAATCACCGCAGACGACCACCAACTGCAATAGGCCGCCTCGAAGACCTCTTCCACCTGATCAGCTGCTACGGAGCCATTCTCGATCGCTTCCACCAGCGGGCCGAGCTGGAAATCCAGCGCCTCGGAGCGACGCCGCACCCAGGCACACCAGTCTCGCAGGGCAATATGGTTGTCCACAATCTCCTGACACCGTGCTCCTAACGATTCCAGAGCAGGTACATCGTCAGGCAGTCCGTTATCCAGTGAAGCCCCGATCAATGCCTCGAACTTTTCCTTATGGGCATTAAAGGACTCGAAAGATGCTTTGAAATCATTGATAGCCCGTCCCACCGGAGCCTCAGGGGCCAACAGGTCGTTGGCATCATAGAGCAGGGTTCGGATCTTGCTGCGCAGGGTCACCAGGGACTCTGCATCGTCCGCCAGCTTGCCAACCGCAACACGCGCCCGTGAACCCAGCTCCTTCAAGGCCGCCATGGCACTCGGGTCTGAATTATAGGAATCCCATTCCCGCAGGCCTTTCAGCACACCATCCAGGCGGTCGATCTGGCCGCCAGTTTCCCGTAACTGTTTCAGCACGGGAATATCATTGGTTGGGTCTGGATCACCCTGCGCCCCGCCCTCGCGCATTTGCTTTACGACCTTGCGCTTGGCAAACCAGCTCTTGGGCCACCACGTGTCATTGGCCTCCGCCCAGGCTTGCCCCAACACCGTCGCATCCAGCTTCTGCCAAGCCAGAGCTTCATAGGTACAACTCAGCTTGGCTTGCGTTTCGATATAGGCTTTCAGCTGAGTGACTGCCTCTTCCAGCGCATCCAACCGATCCGTTGCATCAGGCTCCAGCGCAAAAGAGGCCTGCTGACGATAGGCATCCAGCAGCACCTGCCCGCATTCAGCCATGGCAGCCAGCTTGGGCAAGCCCACCACGCCAAGGCTGATCCCCAGCGCCTTCTCAAGTGAGGTCAGTTTCTCAGTCAGCTGCGCTCCACCAGCCTTCAGACTGCGGGCGGCACCCACCACCTCCTCTTCCCACTGCGGACGCCAGTCAAAGTTGCTGATCAAACCCAGTGGATGGTCGATCAGGTTGCCTACCGCCTTGGCCTGAACCGCCAGCAATTCGGCCATTTCACGCAGCTTCTGCAGTTGCGCGTCATCGTGATAGGCCACATTGGGCCAACTCAACTTCACCTTGGCCGCCAGATCGGCATCACGAACCTTCACGCCAATGGCATAGTGCGCGGTCAGACCATTGCGGTGCTGCTGATGCAAGGCATTCACCACCCTGTTCAAGCGGTCGCGCAATGCTTTGAGGCGTTCCGCTTCAGCTTTCCAATCACTGACCGTGGACTGGCAAGCGCTGTTCCAGGAAGTCCGCAGCTGGTCCAGTACATCCGCCTTCTTGGCCTTGTTGGAATGCAGCTCCAGGCAGAACTGACCCAGGCCAATATCCTTGAGCCGGCGGTGCACCACCTCCAGTGCAGCAGTCTTCTCAGACACAAACAGCACCTTCTTGCCCTTGCCCAGCATGTGTGCAATCAGATTACCGATGGTCTGGCTCTTGCCGGTGCCGGGAGGGCCGATGATGACGAAATCCTTGCCACGATCTGCAGTGGCGATAGCCGCCATTTGTGACGAATCCGCCGGCAGCGGCGTCAGCAAGTCTGCCGGAGTGAACCGCCCCGGCTTTCTCGGAGACCCGCTGGTTTGAGTCAGGCGGCCTTCCGGGCCTGACTCTGTTGCTGATAATACAGTGCTTCTCGCTCCGCTGGTGGCACGTTGCCGATTGGCTCCAGCAAGCGTCGATGGTTGAACCAGTCGACCCATTCCAGAGTGGCGAACTCCACGGCTTCCAGGTGCCGCCATGGCCCGCATCGACGGATCACTTCGGTCTTGAACAGTCCGATCACCGTCTCTGCCAGCGCGTTATCATAGGAGTCCCCCACGCTACCGACCGAGGGCTCGATACCGGCATCGGTCAGCCGTTCCGTGTAGCGGATCGAGACATATTGCCCCCCTCTATCACTGTGATGGATCAGGGCTCCCTCATGCCGCTGTCGCCGCTCATGAAGCGCCTGCTCAAGCGCATCCAGCACCATGTCGGTCCTCGGCGTACTGGACACCCGCCAGCCGATGATCCGGCGGGCGAACGCATCAATCACGAAAGCGACATAGACAAACCCGCGCCAGGTCGCCACATAGGTGAAATCTGACACCCAGAGGGCGTTGGGCTGACTCGGCTGAAACTGCCGTCGAACCAGGTCCGCCGGACAGGCCTTGTTGGCATCCGGCACGGTCGTCTGCACTCGCTTGCCTCTGACCACGCCACGCAAGCCCATCTCCCGCATCAGGCGGGCCACCGTGCAGCGCGCCACCGAGAGGCCTTCCCGGTGGAGCTGACGCCAGACCTTGCGAACCCCGTAGACACAGAAGTTCTCTTCCCAGACGCGGCGCACCTCGGCACGCAGCCAGCGATCACGCTGCACGCGGGGAGGCGCACTGGAGGGCTGGGCTTCTCGGGTCTTGTGCGCGTAGTACGTCGACGGAGCGATCGGCAGAACACGGCAGATCGGCTCGACCCCGTATGACGCACGGTGATCATCGATGAAGTCGATCATCACTTGTTGCGGCGGTCGAGCTCCGCCTGGGCAAAATAAGCCGAGGCCTTGCGCAGGATCTCGTTGGCGCGCTTCAACTCGCGGTTCTCGCGCTCCAGGGCCTTAATGCGCTCACGTTCGGATGTCGTGGTGCCCTCACGCCGGCCGGCATCACGTTCGGCCTGACGCACCCAGTTACGCAGGCTCTCAGCCGTGCAACCGATCTTGGGGGCAATAGCGCCAATAGCGGCCCACTGGGAGGGGTAATCGGCCTCGTGATCGAAGACCATTCGCACGGCCCGCTGCCGCACCTCGGGGGAATATCGATTTGATGTGCTCATGGCTCCATCCTCTCAAGGTTTGGAGCCTCCGGGAATCCCGGGGCGGTTCAGAGTGTATTCCCGGTCAATCTCTTTAGGATCAACAAAACGGATATCACTTTCGTACGCCTCGCGGGGTGTATCCAGCAGGTGGCGCACCACCGGGCTTTCTTTCAGCGCCTCGGAACGGTCCACCAGATCTTTCCACATCAAATACTTGGCGAAGGAAAAATGCCCCAGCACGGTCTCTTCGACCACTTCAAAGCCTGGCACATCCTTGATGGCACGGCGCACCCGATTCCAGATACCGGCCACATCCACACCACTTTCATCCTCGGGCAAGGCACCACTGAGGCCATGAATCTCAATACCGAAGTCCTTTTTCAGCAATTCCAGCAAGGTAGTGTTGAAACGGGGCTCGTCATCATTGGCCACCATCTTCACACCACTACGCACGGACTTCCGCTCCAGAGAGACCGGCAACAGAATCAGCGGCGCACGGTAGCGGCGATTATCCTTGTCCTGGGGTTTCCACAGCAGGAAACCCACAGCCAAAAACAGGGTATTGGCCCCCCCTTCTTTCAGCGATGTTTGTGCCTTGCGGTAAATCTCCACCGCCCGCTTATCCAGATCCTCCTGGGTGAGATCTACCAGCACCTGTTTCTTGGCCAAGGCATCGCGGGCATAGACTTCTTTCAGCTCTTCGCCGGTACGCTGCCGATGAATATCCGAATCCTGGTCCTGCGTCTTCAACTGCGGGAAAGGTGCAATAGAAATCCGCGCCCCAGTGGCCAACACGTCCTCCAACTCACCAGGATCATGGCATACCAACGTCAAACTGCTTTTGCTGGGCTTCTGATTCAGCAGTGGATTACGTGCAGACAAGTCCAACAGCTTGCGCTGCCAACGCTCCAGACGGCCACCCGGGGTATCTTCCGGCACATCTTCTTCAATATGCACTGGGGCCGACGGTAAATCTACCGGCGCAGCCTCAAGTCCCAGCTCGATAACGTCTTGAACTTCCTCCGCTTCGCCCAGCCCGGCAATCTCGGTTTTCAGGCTAATAGGATTGATGCGATGCGCACGCGCGCGACGGATATCGATAGCGGCGACAAATTCGTGATCCTTATCCAGAGAGACCTGCTTGATGCCGTCTTTCACCGCCTGGGAGAACGGCGGCGCAGGGTGGTTGGTCAGGAAGGTGGTTTCGATCAGGATCAGTTCTTTCAGCGGGATACGCTGGCGCAGGGTTTCTGCTTCGTCCACCACCACACTGGATAGATCCTCCTTATCCAGCCAAAGCCCCACCAGCGCATGGCCTTGGGTCAGAATCACCAGCGGGTTGAGTTGAGCCTGCTCCAGTGCTGCGGCAAACAGCAGGGTGGTATCAAGGCAGGTAGCCACTTTCGAGCTTTCAATCTGGCTGGGGAGACGAATCTTCTGGCCATTGCTTTCGAAACTGGCCGGCGGCAGCGCATAGCCCACCTGCATCTTCACGATGGCGGAATAAATGGCCGACGCCATGAGCCACACCTGCTCACGGCTGCCGGAATCGTAGCCATTGATACTCCCCGACTTGCCCGCCTTGCGAAGAATCTGGCTGGCCTGGCCCAGCAAACGGTCCACCGCTGGGTCGTTCGGCGTACAGAACGCAGCCAGCAGCTCAGGGATATAGGTAGCGCCACCCCACTCATTACAGGCAAGCAATTCAACGGGAATCGCCAACTCAGCAAGGCACTGCTCACCCTGAGTGACCCGAACCGTTACCGTCCCACGCATGGATTCCGTCAAGCCCAGCAGGAAACCGCCATCCAGCTCCAGATCACGATCCTTCATGCCCAAAAGGCCACCCGCCGCAAGTCGATCCACCGTCCAGGTCTTCGACTTCACAAACGCCGGAGATGCTTCCAACTTCACAGTCAGATCAGACAGATCCTGCTCTTCATCCAGATTCTCGATCTGCAATTCCCGAAGCACCGCGTAGGCGCTCTGGTGGCAGGCGAAGTTAATTTTTTCCACCAAGGTGGTGTGGATTTTTATTTTTGATGCATCCTGGTCTGACATACTCCTTCCCTCTCAATAGATATTCCATATTTTCACTGATTATCACTTAGCAACAGACAAGAGATATATTTCCACTCCAAAAGGCTATGACTAAGCAGCCCTACTTTTAAACTCATCATGCCATTCGATCAGCTTAGTCATGGCTGCATCTAGCATCTCAGAGTCAGGAATTTCAACGGGAGATTTATCAGATTGGCCATGTTCGAAACTGGAAAAGTTATCCATACAGCCGCCTTCATGTGGAATTAGATGGCATGATTCCAGTTCAATATTTTTAACGCGTTTGAAAGCGCCATGCTCATAAAGAGCAATAGCTCTTATATTACCAGAAAACACGATAAGGCTTAATTCATCGCAACCTTCACTACTGCCTTTGACTTTGGTTTTCTCTAGCAATGTTTTACCGACACCTAAGCCCCTTTATTTTTCCTCAACGCTCATAGCATCTAGAAAACAACTTCCCTCAACCCTGTTGGAATAGAATTCACCTCTCCAGGCGATCCGCTGGGAGGAAGTTCACTAGCTCTTCGGTTATTCGGTTATTCGGTTATTCAGTTATTCAGTTATTCGGTTATTCAGTTATTCGGTTATTCGGTTATTCAGTTATTCAGTTATTCAGTTATTCAGTTATTCAGTTATTCAGTTATTCAGTTATTCAGTTATTCAGTTATTCAGTTATTCAGTTATTCAGTTATTCAGTTATTCAGTTATTCAGTTATTCAGTTATTCAGTTATTCAGTTATTCAGTTATTCAGTTATTCAGTTATTCAGTTATTCAGTTATTCAGTTATTCAGTTATTCAGTTATTCAGTTATTCAGTTATTCAGTGGTACTCTGCAGGATATGACAGCGGCATACCTACTATTTTTCGATCAGGTTCAGCGACGATACGGCTGCGCAATGCATGTGGATATTCATATTATTCCAATCCATTAGATAGGAATTGAAAAGCTGACAACCCAGGTACTAAGTCATGGGATAGGTATTCCACCACGCCATCTGAGGCTATATAATCCAGCTCAGCTATACGCAGACTATACCCTCTCTTCCCTGGCCTATAGTTCAAATTAATTTCTTATCCTAGACCAGTGCGCTTGGCTGCATATTCATATAACGCCCCAAGCAGGGGCATATTTTGCGTTTTGAGCGCAGCGAAGCAAAATATGTCCCACTGCCTTGGATTGTTATCTGCCCCGAAGTCATGTGCTATGTGCTATAGATTGGCGAATTTTTTAATCTGGTTGCTAATGAGTAGCTGCAACTTTTCCTGCTCAGTTATTAGCTCCTCGTAAGCCTCAGCATGGCTGTATTCGCCTATATCGAAGGAATCCTCGATTTCACGATCTCTTACCTTGTACGTTTCTAGCGCTGAGATCAAATCCTTTGACAGCAACGGCCTATACGCATGAAGGCATTCAATGACTTTTTTAGAAAACGATTTCAAGTGGCTAAAATCTATATCTCGATGCTCCTCCTCCGGGAGCTGACTCATGTCTGCATAAGAATTTTCGCATAGTTTTCTCGTCTCCTCCGTAAGATGAGCCAGAGTAGCGGAAAGCTGGATAAGTATATCCTTCCTAATATCCCACTCCCTTTCTTCCTTTTGATGCTTTACAGAGCTTTGGTGTATATATAGAGCTATTACAGCTGAAATCGCAATAACCACGTTGGGAATGAGCGTATATGAAACTTCCTCACCGAATATATCGAAAGCCAATACTCCGGCAGTAGCGAGTGAAATGCCTAATAAGATACCCGTTAAAAAAGTGATCAAAGACAGACTCCTGCGAGCAGATAACAGGTGTTAGACGGCGCGCTCTATGATTGGATCAACGTGCCGTCACGATTGTCCAGCAAATACAGCCTACCACTCAGCACCTAACCAATTTATTTTAAAATTAATTAATTATAGCTCGTCTACCTATGCAGGATTCGCATGCTTGCGTGTTTTTCCAGGGCTAATAACACTGCATGTACGCCCATGCCCAAAGAGGTCCACCGTCTGGATACTCACAACAGGCCCCCGAAGCTGATGAATCGGGTGAAGGCCACCATGAGGGTGAAACGCTACAGCCTGCGTACGGAGAAGGCCTGCTTCAACTGGGTTTCTTTATCGCCTGTTAAAGCAATCTCCTATTACCCCAGCGTCAATGGCCTTCTATATCGCTGGCTAAGACAGGCGCCTGCAGGAGGTTGCCGGTGGTACAAGAATATTGCTGCATTCAGGCACGCTACCGCCCCTACCTGGGCATGTCGCGATGACATCCTGCCATCCATGCGGTAGTCCCTGCGTGCCGCGATGTTCCACTCCCTGGCCCTCTTCCGGGGTCTCGATCATCCAGCCTATGCGAGGCCCCTGGTCGATGCAAAGTCGAGTTTGCTCAAAGGCATAGCTCCTGCATCCCGGGGCTCGCTTATCGTTTAGCGTTCCAGGTCCAGGCGGCGGTGCCAGTCGGCGATGCTCTCCTCCGGGTAGCCGGCGAAGCACTTGTCGGTGTCTCTGGCCTCGACTTCCACCCAACTGGCCTTGCTGTCCAGCAGCAGGTGGACCCGCTCGGGCGGGATCGGCAGCTCAGTGTCGATGGCCGAAGCGAAGGGGTGTACCAGCTCCGGCCAGCGGGGATCGAAGACCCACAGCGCCGAGGCGCAGTGACGGCAGAAGTGACGCTCGCCGGGGCTGGTCTCGCCGTCGATCACCACCCGGTAAATTCCCTTGTGTTCGGCGCCCTCGACCTCGAGGGTCGCGGCGTGCCCGCTCAGGTTGATGGCGTAGCCGCCACCCCCGGCGGTCTTGCGGCAGATGGAGCAGTAGCAGCGCTGGTAGGGATAGGGGTGCGGCGACTCGACGCTAAAGCGCACCGCGCCGCAGTGACAGGAACCCTGGAGTCGCATGGGGCTATCTCCTTTTCGATGAGGGATTACCGTCTCCAGTCTAGAGCTTCTCCGACGACCATCGGCGCTCGCCCAGGGCAATTTTGTGCAATACCGGGAACGCACGGGCGGCCAGACTCGGGGCATCGCTTGCTCTTCGAGGAGGAACCCCATGAGCCTGTCCCTGATCCTGCCGATGTCGGCCTTCGCCCTGGCCGCTTCCATCTCTCCTGGCCCGGTCAACCTGGTCTGCCTGAGCAGCGGCACCCGCTACCCCATCCCCCGGGGGCTGGTCTTCGTCACCGGGGCGACCCTGGGCTTTCTCGTGCTATTTCTGGCCATCGGCCTGGGGCTCTACTCGCTACTAGCGATGGTGCCGGGGCTGGAGACGGCCCTGCGCTGGGCGGGGGTGGCCTTCCTGCTTTACCTGAGCCTGCGGCTGTTTCGCGACGATGGCCGCCTGCCGGCAGACGACGGCCGACAGGCCCCGGGCTTTATGGCGGGGGCGCTGATGCAGTGGCTCAACCCCAAGGCCTGGCTGGCCTCGGCCTCTGGCATCGGCGCCTATACCGGCGGCGACGTGGGCCAGCTCTGGCTCTTCGCCGCCCTCTACCTGCCCATCTGCTGGCTCTCCCTGGGCAGTTGGGTCTATGCCGGGGCCTTCCTGCGCCGCCATGTGCAGCGTCCCGGGGTGCTGGTCGCCATCAACCGCAGCCTGGCGCTGCTGCTCGCCGCCAGCTGCGTCTATCTGCTGATCGATTGATCGGCGTCTGCCCCCGATGCGACGAAGTCGCGGCGCATAATGGTCACCGCCTCGCCGCGATAGTCGCGTTCTTCCTGGTCACGCCAACCCAGGCGCCGGTAGAGGGGTTGCTGATCCGGGGTGTAGAGGTAGAAGTGGCCGTGCCCCTGGGCGCAGGCCTCTTCTTCCACGCGCTGAACCAGCCGCGAGGCGATGCCCCGGCCCCGCCACTCGGGCAGCACGAAGACCGAGGCCAGCCAGGGCGTCAGGTCGCGGCGATCGCTCATGTCGTCGGCCACCAGGCAGGCCGTGCCCACCGGGGTGTCGCCGTCCAGGGCGGCGAACACCGAGGGCACCCCGGCCGGGCCGCACTCCTCCCGCAGCAGGGCGATGGCGGTCTCGAGGCTACGGCCGGGGTGCAGATGCCCCCAGGCGTCGTGGGTCCATTCGGCCAGGGTGGCGACATGCGGCGAGTCGCCGCTCAGGCGCACGATGCGAATCCTTGCTTCCATCTCGGGGGACATCCTCTTCTCTGTGGTGGTGATTCAGGGGGCGGGCGAGCAACGCTGGCATTTGACCAATCCCCCCTGCCGACTAGCCCCATAATGCACTGATTTTCGCGGCCAGGTAGAGCCCCACCCCGAAAGACAGGTGCGCCACCAGGCTCCGGAAGCGAGCCTTGTTCGGCTGGGGCGTGCGGGAGGCCGCCAGGCCGGCACCGAAGGCCGGTTGCATGATCAAGAAGGGGACGACCACCGTGCCCACGCCGATGAACAGCGCCGGCCCCGGCGTGGGATCGGCCACCCACTCCGGCCCCCAGAGCCCGATCAGCAGCGCGGCGAACAGCATGCCGATGGCGTAGTGCGCCGTCCAACCGAGGGCCCGCTCCCCCGCCACCGGTGGCGCCGCCATGATGGCCTCATGCCGAAAGCGCCCCCGAGGGAAGTGGCCAAGCCAGCGCCCGACCAGCGCATAATCGAGTGACGGCACCCCGAACAGGCGCCGCTGGAGCAGGGCCCAGAGGTCCATCACGGCCGTGGCGCCGAGGCCGATCACCGCGCCATGCCAGATGAATGCATGCATTCCGTTCATAATGACGAGCTATCCCTGTGTTGGCGAAAGCCGTCACTCTACGAATTCAAGAGCACTTGAGGTCAAGCATGAAGACGCTGGATATCGCCGAGGTCGCCCAACGTTCCGGTTTGCCGGCGTCGACCCTGCGTTTCTACGAGGAAAAGGGGCTGATCCGCTCGACGGGGCGCCATGGCCTGCGGCGGCTGTTCGCGGAGAGTGTCCTGGAGCGACTGTCCCTGATCGCCCTCGGTCAGGGGGCGGGCTTCACCCTGGAGGAGATGGCCGAGATGTTCGGTGCCGATGGCCGGCCGCCTATCGACCGGGCCCGACTCCTCGAGCAGGCCGACGACCTGGATAAGCGCATTCGGCACCTGGTTAGGATGCGCGACGGCCTGCGCCATGTCGCGGCCTGCACGGCGCCGAGCCACCTGGAGTGCCCGACCTTCCGGCGCCTGCTGCGGCATGCCGCCCGGCCGCCCCGGCGACGCCCATAAGCGCCACCGACTAGGACTCGAGTCGCGAGCGGCGGTACTGATCGGGGGTGGCGGCCACCAGACGCTTGAAGGTGCGCTGGAAGTGCGGCTGATCGCTGAAGCCGGCGCTCAGCGCCGCCTCGGCGATGGGTGTGCCGCGCTTGAGCTCCCGCTGCCCCAGTTGGACGCGGCGATTGATCAGGTAGGCGTGGGGCGTCAGTCCGAAGTGCTGCTTGAAGGCGCGGATCAGGTGCCCGGGGCTGTAGCCGGAACGCGCGCACAGGGTATCCAGGGAGACCTCCTCGGCGGCGTGGGCGTCCAGGTAGGCGGCCAGCTCACGCAGGGTGGCCGGCGGCAGCGGTCGCGGCTGGGCCGGCTGCCCCGCCAGGTGGTGCATCAGCGCCGTGAGGTAGTCGACCACCTCGCTCTGCTTGTCCAGCAGGTCGCGACTCGGGTCGAGCAGGGCATCGGTCATGCGCAGGTAACCGTCGTACCACTCGGGGGCGGTGATCACCGCGGTGGGAATATCCTGCCATCGCGGCGCCTCGAGCAGCCCCGCCCCATGGCGCAGCGCGGTCAGCCAGTCGGTATCCACATAGAGCATGCGATAGGCCCAGGGCCGGTCGTCGATGGGGTTGCAGGCGTGGACCCACTCCGGGTTCATCAGCACCAACTGACCGGCCTGGATATGATGGCGCGCCTCCCGGTAATGGAAGGTACTCTCCCCGGCGGTCACGGCACCCAGCGACCAGTGCCGATGGCTATGGGGCGCGTAGCAGACCTTGCGGCCGTCCTCGACCCGGCGCAGCTCCAGGTGCGGCAGGCGTGCATCGCGCCAGAAGCGGGGTCGGCTGGGTTCCGTCATGGTCTCTTCCTTCTCTGGACGACTCGAGTGGAGTGTACACTGCGGCGGCGACTCGCGAAGGGTGCGTGGAGGGTCATCGCGGCCGTCCATCCGCCGCCCGGCGGATCTCCGTGACCCACGTCGGCAACGTCCAGGCGCCCCCCGCGGTGACCAACCGGCACATGCCCGTCAAGAATGACACGGTATGGATAAACTGCTCGCCATCCCAGGTCCAGTCGTTCCGGGACCAGCAGTCCCCGATGCCTCGCCTCTTGTGGGCGGCGATGATGGTGCCGTCTTCGTAGAAGGAACCCGACTCGGTAACCAGGACGGGTTCATAGGGCGGCGCGTCATTGATGACCCAGTAGCCCTCGCCCATGTTGTAGGCGGCCTGCCAGCATAAGGTCGAGACCAACCATCGGCTGTCCGACAGTCGGCTGGCCGTCAGTTCCCGTCCGCCGTCTTCAGGCGCCGCCAGGCCGAAGCACTCATCCTCATGCTCCAGGGTGGCCCGCAGCACTTCCCGCACCTCCTGCAGTGTCGCACTCGTTAGCGGACGGTCAGCTGCCCCGCCTTCCGCCACGGGAGCCGCGATGACAATGGGAGCCGGCAAGGGCGGCAGGACATCCTCTTCACGGCGCGAGCCTTGGCGTACCATGGCCCCCGGGGTGCCGACACGCCCCTGAAAGTCATCCATCTTCAGCATTACGGCCGCGGCCCCGGAGTCGGAGAGGCGCCAGCGGGAGTCACCCGCCACCCATTCGATAACGCTGTCACGCCTCAGGGCGGGCAGTAACGCCGCCATTTCCCTCTCGGACAGCTCCGCGCTCAGGGTCCCCAGGGCGAGCTCGACCCGTCCCACGAGTTCACCATCGATGCGCAGCGACAGTCGGCCCTCCGACGCCAAAATATCCGCTGCATCGCCATCCAGTTTCCCGATCCTCAGCTCCCCGGTCACCGGCTCATGGGGGCCTGCCTTGCGGGTCAGCAGCACCGACACGGCCGGGCGGTCCCCGTCGCGCTGGTAGCCCGCCGCCCGGCAGGTCCGGGTGTTGTCACAGGCGAGCTCCCAGTCATGGTGGGAGAAATAGAGCCCGCTAGCCTCCCCCGCCTGCACACCAAGAGGCAGGCCGACTACTGCCATGGCGACCAGCATCCGTGAAAGTCGCATAATCCCCTCGTATCCGAAATGGAATGACCTGACCTTGCTCAATGGGATGAGAGTCTCATCCCTCATTTTCATCCTGTTCTAAAGATAAATTCTGGATCATTAGCTCTATCACGAGGGGGCTTGGTCAGAATCATGTAATCAAGCCACCCATATCCACCATGAAATCATAAAATGATGGGCTGGTCCTTTCCTGGTCAGGTTTTCCAGGCTCTTTCCAAATAACAACATCACCATTATATCCAACAATCACAGCAGCGTGCCCTTCTCCGGAGCTTCCTTTCGGCCTAACACCACAAGCGACAGGGTGATTTTGATCAATCTCAGCCTTGATGCGACCGAAGAGTTCGGCAGCCCTATCTTTTAGGTCAGACTCTACCCCTTCGCTCGGACACTGTATTCGCTCACGAAAGCACTGAACCATCCGTAAGCCATCCTCTACCGCCCCAGGGAAATTTAATGACTTTCCTTTTCTCTCGGAATGAGACACTCCCTCATTCCCCGGATCATTGAAGATTTTGAGAAATCTTCTAGCGTATTTTGGCGCCCGAACGAAATTCTCCATGAGCTTAGGCTGAGTCCAGATTGATACCGGCGTATAGAAATTTGCTATCGCTGACGTAACAGCGAGCCAACACCAGTGTGTTTTTTCTTGCCTCAGCATTCTGAATCCTATCGTTGGCATCTCACACTCCTGGTCCTTGCAAGAAAAAATCGACAGATCCAAATTTCTCATATCGGCACTACATCTACACCTCTCCGAAGGCACCTCCGAAGAATCTCAGCCCAAACTTAAAATCCCGTCCTGCGATGTAGGTCGTTATCTGAGCGTCCGGGATGCCCCACTTCACCATCTTGTCTCGTAAGGTGCTAGTACCGATCCAATCTCGTGATGCAATGAGCCCAAAGCAGTTAGCTGGCTGTGTTATGTTAGCCCGAAAATCATCCCTCCACGGCTTGTAATACCCTCCCATGAGATGCCTCCAACAGAAGTTGGTCCAGCGACGTTGCAGAGGATCCCATTCGACGGCCGTGAGAACCACACAATCACTGATTCCGTCAGTCCATATACCTGGATATAAGAATGTACGGGCATCGCCCACCTCACGCACGCCCATGAACCGGTACAACAAGCCCGCTCGGCCTTGCTGAAGAACAATCGGACCTTGGGTCGGAGGCAACGGCAACGCCAGACCTCCTCGCGATGGCGGAGCGCCTACGTTATTAACGGTATATGTGCCTGGCATGGAAGATGCCTCCCTGCGCCCTTGCGCATACAGCTTACCTTGTTGGCGTTTTTCCAGACGTGTTGAGAGCGACCGCAGCACGGATCAGCGCCTTGAACGCCCCCGCATCGATTCCTTCCCCTTCATTGATATCAATCGCGCGCCGCTGCTTGCCTTCGAGGCTGGAATTGAAGAGCCTGCCGGGGTCAGGCAGCGCAGCACCTTTGGCAAACGTCAGCTTCACTTTCGACTTGTAGGATTCGCCGGTGCAGATGATCCCAGCGTGCGACCAGACAGGAACGCCCGTCGGGTTACTGGGTTTGGACCATTTGCATTCTTCACTGACGTCCGGATCTGCCTCCTTTATAAGATCACGTATCCGGCCCAATATCTCACCGTGCCAGCCGCCGAGGTCGGCGATTATCCTGTCGACCCGCTCCGCCGCCGATTGGCTGTCTGTCGAATCGGTATTCCTCATGTTCTCTTTCTTCCTGTCCGCTCGGACCCCGCCCATTGTATCCGCGGTCATCGACGACTCGCCTATTCCGACTGAGCTTCGTCACGCGGGAGAGGCTGCAGCATGCTGGCGCGGTTGCCCTCGGTATCGGTGAAGGCGACATAGTGCCCCACGCCGGGGATCTCCATCGGCTCGCCGAGTACCTGGCCGCCCGCTGCTTCGACCTTCTGCATCGAGGCCTGGATATCGTCCACCGCGATCACCACAGAGGGATGCTGTCCCGGCCAGTCGGGATGCTGCGGAAAGAAGCCACCGTTGATCGCACCGGGACTCGTCGGCCGCCCGCTCTCGTCGCTGTCGGTGGTCGTGGCCAGGACGTAATTGCCCATCTCTTCGCCCAACATCTGCGTCTGCCAGCCGAATACCGCACCGTAGAAGGTCGCCATCCGCTCGCGATCGTCGTACGGCATCTCGAAATGCACGACGGGGTTCATGGTTGCTTCCTCCCTATTTGATCGGGTCCTGGGGGATCGGAATATCGAAGTGTAGTACGTCCTCGCGGATGCCGAGCTTGGTGTAGAGGGCGATGGCCGGATCGTCGCCATGGGCCAGCGCGAGTCCTGCGCTACGTCGAGCCTGGCGCCCGAGGCCTGGGGATAGGACACCGCCTGGTGGCCGAATGCCCGAGGTTCGCCCGCCAAGCGGGTACCGCGGGGTCGTGCTGTGGACCAATAGCGTGCTGGTCGTCACACGCAGGACCTACCAAAGGGCGGGATTCCAACTGGTCGAGGAGGCCCCTCACCATAGCTTCGGCAAGGAGCCGGTCGGCCAGGTCTGACACCACGACTTATGACCCTCCGCCGCCATCGGCGGCGCGCTCCAGGGCGGCGATATCCAGGCGGGTCATGGTCAGCATCGCTTGCATGGCGCGAGCGGCCCGTGCCGGGTCGGGGTCGCCGAGCAGTTCGGGCAAGCGCCGCGGCACCACCTGCCAGGAGAGCCCCCAGCGATCCTTGAGCCAGCCGCACGGCCCTTCGCTGCCGCCCTCGGCGAGGGCGAACCAATAGTGGTCGACCTCGTCCTGATCGGCGCAGTCGATCTGGAAGGAGACTGCCTCGGTAAAGGGGAACTGGGGGCCGCCGTTGAGGCCCACGAAGCGGGTGCCGGCGAGGCTGAACTCCACGCTCAGCACCTGGCCGGCGGGGCCCGCGGGAGTCTCCGCCGGCGAGCGCATGACTCGCTCGATCCGTGCGTCGGGAAACAGCGAGACGTAGCAGCGGGCCGCCGCCTCGGCCTCGCCGTCGAACCACAGGCAGGGGGTGATCTTGCTCATGGTGCCTTGCCTCCGCGTCGTCGTACTCTCGATCAATGACGGGGCCCTGGCTTTCGCCACGGGAGCCGCGATGACGCGCGACACCCCGCCCCGCCAGGCCGGGGTCGCCCCGCTCACTCGTGCTGCAAGAGATTGATCAGCCGACCGAAGGGGTCGCGCACATAGAATCGGCGCACGCCCCAGGGTTCGCTCGCCGGCCCGTACTCGATGGGCAGGTTCGCCGCCTTGACTCTGGCCAGGGCGGCGTCCAGGTCATCGACTTCGATTGACAGGTCGGGAACGGGGGTGCCCGACCCGCCCTCGCTGCCGAAGCTGACCTGGACGGTCATCTTTTCGTCCGTGCCGTAGGTCTGGAACCAGCCGTGGTCCATGAGCAGTTCGAGGCCGAGGATGTCCCGATAAAAGGCCGCCGCCCGATGGATATCCGGGGTCTCGGTATTGGCTACGATGCGCCTGACCCGCATAAGTCACCTCGCCAATGGGTCATCCCCGAACAGTCATAGGACATCGCCGCCTCGAACGCCACCGAGCCACAGGAAGAGGGTGGCCTTGCTCAGGCGGCTTGCCGCCGGGCGTTGCCCTTATTCGTCGAAGAGCACCTCGAAGCCCCCATAGACCAGCCGCTGGCCGTCGAAGGGCATGGGATTGACGTCGGGCTGCATTCGCGGGTCCTCCATGGCCTGGGCCATGGCCCGGTCGCGCACCTCTTTCGAGGGCCAGGTGATCCAGCCGAAGACCACGCTCTCGTCCGCCTCGCACTTCACCGCCAAGGGGAAGGAGGTGACCTTGCCCTCCGGCACGTCGTCGCCCCAGCACTCCACCACCTTGAGGGCGCCGAGTTCCTTGAACACCGCCGCGGCGATGCGGGCGTGCTCGATATATTTCGCCTTGTTGGCGGTGGGCACCGCGGCCACGAAGCCATCCAGATAGCTCATCAGTCGTCTCCTTGATTATCCAGAGGAGGAAGCTGCCGCACCGGGCGCACCTCGATGGTGCCGAAACGGGCCGGGGGAATGCGGCGGGCCAGCCGCAGGGCCTCGTCCAGGTCGCGGGCCTCCAGCAGGTAGAAGCCGGCCAGTTGCTCCTTGGTCTCGGCGAAGGGACCGTCGGAGATCAGCGTCTCGCCGTCGCGAACCCGTACGCTGGTGGCGGTCTCCACCGACTGCAGCGCCTGGCCGCCCAGGAAGTGCCCCTCCTGGGTCAGGCGCGCCACGCCGGCCACGCACTCCTGGTTGAGGTCGTGCCATTGGAACTCGGTCATGGCGTCGATCAGGCTCTGCTGATAGTAGACCAGGGCGGCATATTGCATGGATCTCGTACCTCCGTGTGACAAGTTCTCCCCGCCGTTCTGCGACGGGACATTTGTGGATCGCACGACGATCCGACAAATCGACACCGGCGTCGGATTTTTTCGCCGACCGGCTTATTCCAGGCGCAGCCGGAGGGCACGGAAGCGGCGCCGATACTGGCTGGGCGTCAGCCCCACCCGGCGGCCGAACAGGCGGCGGAAGAAGCTCGGGTCAGCGTAGCCCACCTGCTCGGCCACCGCGTCGATGGGGTCGTCACCGCTCTCGAGGAGCTGCTTGGCCTCCTCCAGGCGCAGGGTGTGCACATAATCCATGGGGGTCATGCCGGTGGCGGCCTTGAAGCGGCGCTTGAAAGAGCGTTCGGTGAGGCCGCTGATCTCCACCATGCCGGCCACCGGCGAGTGAGTGTCGTAGTGCCGGGCCACCCACACCTGGCAGCGGGTAATGCCGGCATCCTCCACCTGGCGCGAGCAGGTCAGGGCCGCATAGGGCTGTTGCCCCTGGTGGTGCCAGTCGATCAGGTTGATCCGCGCCAGGCGCATGGCCTCGTCGACGCTCACCAGCCGGGCCACCAGGAACAGGGCCAGATCGATCCAGGAGGTGCCGCCGCCGGCCATGATCAAGCGCTGCCCCTCGCCACTTACCACCAGGCTGCGATGGGCGTGCACCCGCACCCGCGGGAAACGCCGCGCCAGGGCATCGCAGTAGGCCCAGTGGGTGGTGGCGTCCTGCTCCTCGAGCAGGCCCGCCTCGGCGAACAGCAGCGCCCCGGTGCAGGCGGCGGCGAGCAGCGCTCCCCGAGCCTGGCAGGCCCGCAGCCAGGCGATCTCCGCCGCATAGCCGTCCAGCCTGGCATCCGGCGCGACGAACAGATCGGGAATGCACACCACCGTGGGCGGCGGACAGTCCTCCAGGGTGACATCCGGTTCGATCCAGGCACCATTGGGGGCTCGGAAGCCACAGCCATCGCGTGACACGATCAGCGGCCTCAGCAACGGCTCGCCCATCCGGCCATTGGTCAGGAACTCCCAGTCGCGACCCGCCGAGCCCAACAGGTCGTACATGCCATACAGCGTCGAGGCGGTCGCATCCGGCCCGGCCAATAGCGCGATGGTGGCCGCCCCACGGGAAGGTTCGGCGAGCCGAGTCATGGCAGAAAACCCCCGTTTGCGTCGCGATACGCCTGCGTGCCGGCCTTGCCCCGGACGTATCTTGGTCCCGTGCCCCATTGCCATCCCACCACGACAAGAGGAGCAACGATCATGTGCGATATCGCCATCACGACCCCCGAACAGGCCGCGACCAGCGACTTCGAGTCACGCCTGGTGCAGGCGCTGAACCATGGCGGCCTGCTGCTGCTGACCTCCATCGGCCACCGCACCGGCCTGCTCGAGGCGCTGGCCGGCCAGCCACCGCTCACCAGCCAGGCCCTGGCCGAGCGCAGCGGCCTGCAGGAGCGCTATGTGCGCGAATGGCTGGGCGGCATGGTGGCCGCCGAGGTCATCGAGACCGACCCCGACACCGCCACCTACTGGCTGCCCGACGAGCGCGCCGCCCTGCTCACCAACCGGGGCGAGGTGAACCTGGCCGTCTATGCCCAGTTTATGCCCTTGCTAGGCAGCGTAGAGGACGAGGTGGTGCGCTGCTTCCACGAGGGCGGCGGCGTGCCCTACTCCCGCTATCCGCGCTTCCAGGAGGTAATGGCCAGCGACAGCGGCCAGACGGTGCTGCCGGCGCTGTTCGAGCATATCCTGCCGCTGGCCCCGGGGCTGATCGAGCGCCTCGAGACCGGCATCCGGGTGCTGGACTGCGCCTGCGGCCGCGGCCGGGCCCTGCTGGCCATGGCCGAGCGCTTCCCGGCCAGCCGCTTCGTCGGCTACGACCTCTCAGAGGAGGCCATCGCCTGGGGACGTGAGCAGGCCGAACGGGCCGGGCTCACCAACCTGCGCTTCGAGGCCCGCGACCTCAGCGACTTCGACGTCACCGCCGAGCCCGAGGCCTTCGAGCTGGTCACCACCTTCGACGGCATCCACGACCAGGCCCAGCCGCGCCGACTGCTGGCGGGCATCCACCGCACCCTCACCGCGGATGGCCTCTACCTGGTGCAGGATATCCACGCCTCCAGCCATCATCACCTGGACCGGGAGCACCCACTCGGCGCCATGCTCTACGCGGTGTCGCTGAGCCACTGCATGACGGTGTCGCTGGCCCAGGGCGGCGAGGGGCTGGGTACCATGTGGGGCCGCGAACGGGCCCTGGCCTACCTGGAGGAAGCCGGCTTCCACGACATCGAGGTCCATCAGCTGGAGCACGATATCCAGAACGACTACTTCGTCTGCCGGCCCTGAACGGGCGGCGGTCCCTGGCCCAGGGGCCGCCCGAGGTGCCTTGCCCAGCGGGCCAATGGCGCCTACACCTTGAGCATGGACTCGCCCAGTGCAGACGGCTTATCGACCCGGCGACCGCTCGCGGTGCTGCGCTTCCTCGGCCTGGTGCTGCTGGGGGGGCTGATCGGCGGCGTGGCGGCCCTGGCCGCCGCCGGCTTCGTCAATGCGGTGCTGTGGCTCAACGACCTGCTGCTGATCTCGCCCCGGGGCCGGATGATGACCGCCGACGCCACCCTGGTGGTGCTGGCCACCCTGCTGGTGCCGACCCTGGGCGGGCTGGTCGTCGGCCAGCTGCATCGCGGCCTGCCCGGCGGCCGCCCCCATACCCCCGCCGATGCCATCGCCGCCGTCCAGACCCGCCGCGGCCGCCTGCCGGCCAGGGCCGGCGGCCTCTCGGCGCTAAGCGCCCTGGTGTCGCTGGGCGCCGGCGCCTCGGTGGGTCAGTACGGCCCCCTGGTGCATCTGGGGGCCACCCTGGGCTCCCAGGCGGCGCGGCTGCTGCGTCTGGGACGCTCGGAGGACAATATCACCATCGCCTGCGGGGTGGCGGCGGCCATCGCCGCGGCCTTCAATGCGCCCCTGGCGGGCATCGTCTTCGCCCATGAGGTGGTGCTGCGCCACTATGCCCTGCGCGCCTTCGCCCCGGTGGCCGCCGCGGCCATCGTCGGCCATGTGCTGGCCACGCAATTGCTGGCCCAGGGGGCGCTCTTCCATATCGCCGACCCCGCCGTGCCCCGCCCCTGGGAATTCGTTCTCTTCCTGGTCCTGGGCGGCCTGGGCGCCCTGGTGGCCGGGGCCTATATGCATGCCATCCTGGGCATGGGGCGGCTGGCCCAGCGCCTGCCGCTGCCCGTCAGCCTGCGCCCGGCCCTGGCTGGGGCCCTGCTCGGCCTGACCGCCCTCTGGGTGCCGGATATCCTCGGCATGGGACAGGAGACCCTGCGCTTCGCCACCCTGGCCGGCGCCTATGGCGGCGGCGAGCTGCTGCTGGTGCTGGGGCTCAAGCTGGCCGCCACCGCCCTGTGCCTGGGGCTGGGCTTCGCCGGCGGCGTCTTCAGCCCGGCGCTGGTCATCGGCACCCTCTTCGGCGCCCTGGCCGGCACCCTGGTGGCGGAACTGGGCGGCGCCCAGGAGACCTTTATCTTCTATGCGGTGTGCGGCATGGTGGCGGTCACCGCGCCGGTGATCGGCGCGCCCCTCACCACCCTGCTGATCGTCTTCGAGCTCACCGGCAGCTATGCCCTGACCACCGCCGCCCTGGCCAGCGTCACCCTGGCCAGCCCCCTGGCCGCCCAGCTGTTCGGCCGCTCGCTGTTCGATATCCAGCTGGCCCGCCGCGGCCTGGACCTCTCCGCGGGCCGCGGCCGCGCCGTGCTCCAGGAGGCGCGGCTGGCCGAGCTGATCAGCCGCGACGCCGTGACCCTGGCCCCGGAAACGCCGCTGGATCACGCCATCTCGCGGCTGAGCCGGGCGGGCCATGGCGAGGCCTATCTGGTGGATGACCAGGGGCGCTACCAGGGTTGCGTGACCCTGGCGGACCTGGAGGCCCACCGCGAGGGCGGCGAGGCCCCAACCCTGGCCGGCTGCCCCGAGGCGCCGCGCCCGGTGCTGGGCCCCCAGGCCTCGCTCTGGGAGGCGATGCATCAGTTGCAGCAGGTCACCGGCGAGGCCATCGCCGTGGTGGATGACGAGAAACGCTTCCTGGGGGTGGCCTATGAGGCGAGCATCGCCCGGGCCTTCCTGCATCACAGCGACGCCCTGCGACGGGAGGAACACGGTGCCGGCTAGACGATGGATCCCAGGACTGCTGGCCGGGCTGCTGGCCCTGGCAACACCGGCCTGGGCACAAGCGCCCGAGGCGCCCGAGGCGCCCGAGGCGCCCGAGGCGCCCGAGGCTTCCGAGGCTTCCGAGCCCCTGACGGTACTCAGTTGGGGCGGTGCCTACGAGCGCGCCCAGCGCCGCGCCCTCTTCGCGCCCTTTACCGAGGCGACCGGCGTGGCGGTGGAAGCGGCCCGCTATAACGGTGGCCTGACGGCCCTGCGCCGGGCCGTGGCGGAGAACGCCGTCCCCTGGGACGTGCTCGATATGACCCGCAGCGAGGCCATGGCGGCCTGCGCGGAGGGGCTGCTGGAGCCGCTGCCCCCGGACCTGGCCGCCCCGGCGCCGGACGGCACCCCGGCGGCCCAGGACTTCCTGCCCGGCGCCCTGGGGCGCTGCTCTATCAGCCATTCGATCTTCGCCACCGTGGTGGCCTACCGCCGCGACGCCTTCCCCGGGCGGCGCCCCACCCGCATCGCCGACCTCTTCGACCAGGCGCGCTTCCCCGGCCCCCGGGCCCTGCAGCGTACCCCGGCAGCCAACCTGGAGTGGGCACTGCTCGCCTACCAGGTGCCCCGGGAGGAGCTCTATCGCCTGCTCAGTACCCGCCGCGGCCTGGACCTCGCCTTCGCCCGGCTGCGAGGCCTCGAGGAGATCCACTGGTGGGAGGCCGGCGAGACCCCGGTGCGCCTGCTGGAGGAGGGCCGGGTGGTGATGGCCTCCGGCTACAACGGGCGCTTCTTCGCCGCCATGGTGGAACGCGACCTGCCCATCGAGATCCTCTGGGACGGCCAGCTCCAGGAGCACGAGACCTGGGCGATCCCCCGCGGCGCCCCGAACCCCGAGGCGGCCCGGGCCTTTATCCGCTTCGCCACCAGCAGCGAGCGCCAGGCCGAGCTGGCCCGGCATATCCCCTATGGCCCGGCGCGACGCTCCGCCGCCATGCAGGTCACCACCCACCGCGACAGCGGCCTGGACATGCGCCTGCATATCCCCACCCACCCCCTCAATGCCCAGGGCGCGGTGACCAAGGACGAGACCTGGTATGCCCGCACCCGGGAGCGCATCGAGGCGCTGTTTCGCGAGGCCCTGCTCGAGGAGTAAGCGTGGCGCCGGCTTTGCCTGCCCGGCGCCAGGGGATAACGTAAGGCCATCGCTGCCGTCACGGATGCACGCCATGTCGCTGTCTCGCCGCCTCATTCCCGCCCTGGTCGCCCCCGGCCTGCTCGCCCTGAGCCTGTGCCTCGCCCTCGCCCCGCTCGCCACCGCCAATGGCAACGCCTGCCCCGACGCCGCCCCGGGACAGTGGCAGGCGACGGATGGTACGCCACTGGGCACGCCGGCCCTGCTGAGCGAGCTGGCCGCGCAGCGCGTGGTGCTGCTGGGCGAGCAGCACGATCGCCTGGCTCACCACCGCTGGCAGCTGCATACCCTGGCGGGGCTACATGCCCACCAGCCCGACCTGGTGATCGGCCTGGAGATGCTGCCCCGGGAGGCGCAGCCGGCCCTGGACGCCTGGATCGCCGGCGAACTGGACGAGGCGGCCTTCCTGGAGGCCAGCGACTGGCACCGCCACTGGGGCTTCGACCCCGGGCTCTACCTGCCCATCCTGCACTTCGCGCGCATGCACCGGATCCCCCTGCTGGCCCTGAACGTCACCCCGGCGCTGCGCCAGCGCCTGGCCGGCGAGGGCTGGGACGCCGTGCCCAGCGCCGAGCGCCATGCCATCACCCCGCCGGCGGCCCCCCCCGCGGCCTACCGCGAGGCACTGACCGAGGTGTTCCGTGCCCATTCCACCGGCGCCGATAGCGAGGCCAGCCTGGAGAGTTTTATCGCCGCCCAACTGGTCTGGGACCGCGCCATGGCCACGGCCCTGGCCGAGGCCAGCGGCCCGGGGCGCCTGGTGGTGGGGCTGATGGGTCAGGGCCACCTGCGTCATGGTCACGGGGTGCCCCATCAGCTCTACGACCTGGGCATCGCCGCCCAGCGCCGCCTGCTGCCCTGGTCGGCGGCGGACTGCGAGGCGCCGCCCCGGGACCTGGCCGATGCGCTCTTCCTGCTCGGTGACGAGGCCCCCTTCGAGCCCACGGCCCCGCCGCGCCTGGGGCTCTGGGTGGACGGCGCCGACGACGGCGTGCGGGTGCAGGGCATCGGCCGCGACTCTGTGGCCGAGGGCCTGGGGCTGGAGGTGGGCGATATCATCCTGCGCGCCGCCGGCCAGGCACTGCGCCGGCCCAGCGACCTCACCGCCCTGGTCAGTCGCCAGCCGCCGGGCAGCCTGATGCCCCTGGAGATCCGCCGCGACGGCAGCGTCTGGGAGCTGCTGGCCCGTTTCCCCAGCGCATCGGAGTAACGGCGGATGCGCTACCTCGGGCCGAGCCATGAGAAACCAAGATCACTGCGCCTGAATCAATAGATTCCGCGGGGTGAGCGAGCGCTCGCAGAAGGTCCCCAGGCGCACCGACAGGCCCGCCTCCTCCAGGCACAGCAGGCGGTCCAGCACCAGCCATAGCTCCAGGGGGCGGCGGAAGAGGTGACGCACCAGCTCCAGGCGTTCGACCCGGGCCTGGCGCTCGGCGCCCGCCGCCTCGAAGCGCGCCCAATCCAGATGAGCTGGCAGGCGTAGCCCCTTCTCGGCGGCGGCCCAGCGGCAGAAGCCGGCGAAGTCGTCAGGCAAGCGCCCATAGGCGAGGCTGGGCACCGGCAGGTAGGCATCTTCGCCGCGCAGCTCCCGCTGCAGCTCGTCGAAGCCCAGCCGCCAGGCATTGGCCCGGGCACGGCTCAGGCGCACCTGGCGCGGCGCGGTCACCGTCTCCTGCACCGCCAGGGCCAGCTGCTCCCGGGGCAGCGCCAGCCCGTGCTCGGCCATGTCCCGCTCGCCCTGGCGGGAGAGCGGCCGATAGCTGGCCTCGGCGGTGCGCTGGTAGCAACAGGGGGCCAGGGTCAGCGGCAGGCGCCCCTCGGCGGCCCGCCGAACCAGCCGGCCATGCAGGTCGCCGCAGGCGTGCAGGGCCACCAGTTGGCGGCCCGGGGTCAGCCAGTCGGCGGCGCCCTCGGCCATCACATCCTGCTCGTGAAGGCTGACCGCCGCCCCCTGGGCCTCGGCCAGGGCCTGGCCCGCCCGGCACAGCGGCGCCTGCCACTCCAGGCCGATCACCCGGGCGTTATCGCGCCGCGCCAGGGCCCGCCCCAGGTGGCCCTTGCCGGCGCACCACTCCAGATAGTCCGGCGCCGGGGCCAGGCGGGCGGCGAAGGCGCCGATCTGCGCCCACTTGCGCCCGCCCACATGGGTGGCCCAGGCCTCCGGCAGCGGCCGCGCCCCCTCCGCCTCGGGCAGGGGCGCCACCTCGCAGAGCGCGGCGAGCTCCGCCACCGGCAGCCAGTCGGCCAACTTTGAGGCGGCGAAAGGGTCCGCCTCGAGGCGCTCCCGCTCGGCCTCGTCCAGCCCCAGCAACCAGGCCTCGAGGGCGGGAAAGGCCGACCCCCAGGGCGCCCGGCGATAACGAAACGGCTCCGGCGCCCAGAGCGGCTGCCACTGGGCCAGCAGTTCCGTGAGGCGCGAAAAGCGTTGTGCGTAGAGAGAGGGCATGGCGTGGCTCGCGGGAAACGGGCCGCCGATGATACCCGAGGCGGGCCCGCCGAGGCAGGGGCGACATAGAATCTCCCACGGGGAGTGAGATGGCTATTCCACAAGAACTTGGATGACCACTGGGGTTGTGGGAGTTTGGCTTTGCCGAACGATTGGGCGACGCAGTCGCCCCTGGTGACAGTCAGGATCACCCTGCGGGCGAATCGCGCGGAATCCGCGCTCCCACAGAAACCATGGTGGCGGCTTGAGGGGCAGCATGGGATCTCCCACTCCCCCAGTGGCAGCCCGCCCCGGCGGTCACTCCCGGTGCAGCCAGCAGGCGCTGAGGTGGTGCTTGCCGACGTCGAAGTCCGGGGGATCGTCCCGGTCGCAGAGGCCGGCCATGGCGTGGGGGCAGCGGGGGTGGAAACGACAGCCCCGGGGCGGGTCGAGCAGGCTGGGCGGCTCGCCGGCGGGCAGCTCCCGCTGGCGGTGGGCATTGGCGGCGTCCGGGTCGGCGATGGCCCCCAGCAGGGCCTGGGTATAGGGGTGGCGGGGGGCATCGAGCAGGTCGTCCACCGGCGCCGACTCCACCAGGCGGCCGGCGTACATCACGAAGATCCGCTCGGCGTAGTGGCGCACCGTGGAGAGGTCATGGGTGATAAAGGCCAGGGTCAGGCGGCGCTGGCCCTGGATGCGCCGCAACAGCTCGAGGATCTCCACCCGCACCGAGGCATCGAGCATGGAGACCGGCTCGTCGGCGACCAGCAACCGCGGCCCGAGGATCAGCGCCCGGGCGATCACCAGGCGCTGCTGCTGGCCGCCGCTGAGCATATGCGGGAACTTGCCGAGCAGCTCCTCCACCGGGGTCAGGTGCACCTCCTCCAGGGCCGCGCGGATGCGCGCCTCCCGCTCGGCGCGCGCCACCCCATGGATAATCAGCGGCTCGGCGAGGATACGCCGCACGTCGAGGAAGGGCGCGGTGGCGCCGAAGGGGTCCTGCTGCACATAGCCGGCGCTGGCCCGATAGGCCTTGAGTTCTCGACGGCGCAGGCCGCTGAGCGCGCGCCCGGCGAAGCGCACCTCGCCCTGGGTCGGACGATGCAGCCCCAGCAGGGTGCGCGCCAAAGTGCTCTTGCCGCAGCCGCTCTCGCCGACGATGGCCACCGACTCCCCCTCCGCCAGCGTCAGGGCTACCCGGTCTACCGCCTGCACCGCCCCCAGGCGCAGGAAGCCCCATTGCCGCACCTCAAAATGTACCGACAGATCGTCCACCTGAACCAGGGCACTCATCGGGAGGCCTCCTTATATAACCAGCAACGTACCTCCTGGCGCGGCGCCGGGGCGAAGCTGGGCGGCAGCCGGTCGCAGTCGGCGAAGCGGTGCGGGCAGCGCGCGGCGAAGCGGCAGCCCGCGGGCGGGTCGAGCAGGCTGGGGGGCTCGCCGGGAATCGCCCGGGGCCGCTCGCGCTGGCGAAGCTTGGGGACGCTGGCCATCAGCGCCTGGGCATAGGGGTGCCCCGGGGCGGAGAAGAAGGTCTCGGCGTCGGCCACCTCCACCAGTTGGCCGGCGTACATCAGCGCCACCCGGTCGGCCAGCTCGCTGGAGGTGGCCACGTCATGGGTGATCAGGATAAAGCCGGTGCCGAGCTCCGCCTTGACCCGCTTGAGGGCGTTCATGATCCCCGCCTGGGTCAGCACGTCCAGGGCCGAGGTGGGCTCATCGAGGATCACCAGGGCGGGTTCGGCCACCAGCGCCATGGCCAGCACCGCCCGTTGACGCATGCCGCCGGAGAGCTCGAAGGGGTAGCGGCGCAGGAAGTCGCCGGGCAGCCCCACCAGCTCGAAGACCTCGGCGGCCCGGGCCAGGGCCCGGCGACGCTCCCAGCCCAGGTGCACCCGCAACGGCTCGGCGACCTGCTCGCCCACCTTGACCACCGGGTTGAGGGCGTTCATGGAGGCCTGCATCACCAGCGCCAGCCCCTGCCACTGCACCTCGCGGCGGAAGGTCTCGTCGTCCAGCAGGTGCAGCTCGCGCCCGGCCAGGCGCACCCGCCCGCCCAAGCCGCCGGCATTGCGCGGCAGTAGCCGCATCAGCGCCCGGGCCAATGAGCTCTTGCCGCAGCCCGACTCGCCCAGCACCACCAGGGCCTCGCCACGGCCGACCGCGAAGCCGACGTCGTCCACGGCGCGCATCACCCCGCCGCGGGTATGGTAGTCGAGGGTCAGTCCCTCCACCTCGAGCAGCGCCTCGGGCATCACAGGCTCCTTAGCCGGGGATTGAAGACCCGGTCGAGGGCGAAACCGAGCATGGCGAAGCCGAGCCCAGAGAGCATCAGCAGCGCCGCCGGGGCCAGCACCCAGTAGTAGTAGCCGTTGTAGAGGGCGCTCTGGGCCTGGGCGTCGTTGAGCACCTTGCCCCAGGTGGGCATCACCGGGTCGCCCAGCCCCAGCACCGCCAGCGACGCCTCGAGGAAGACGAAGGTGGGGATCAGGGTGACGAAGGTGGGAATCAGCACCGGCAGGATGCGCGGCAGCATATAGCGCATCACGATGCGCAAATGGCTGGCGCCATAGGCCCGGGCCGCCTCGATATAGGGGGCCTCGCGGATCGGCAGCAGCATGGCCCGGTAGGTCTTGATGCCGGCGCTGAAGATGCCCAGCGCCACCACCACCCCCAGCATCAGCCAGATGCTGGTGGAGTAGAGGGTGCCCACCATCACCAGGATCGGCAGCAGCGGCAGGATCATATTGACCTCGGTGAGGCGCTGGATCAGGGCGTCCACCCAGCCCCGGTACCAGACGCCGACCGCGGCGATCACCAGGGTGCTGAGGGTGGTGCCCACCGCCGCCACCAGGCCGAAGGCCAGGGCGATCGGCGTGCCCCAGCGCAGCGCCAGGCCGAGGTCGCGGCGCTGGTGATCGGTACCGGCCAGGCCATGCACCCGACCATAGAGCAGCAGCTCGCTCGCAAGCTCGGCGTCGGGGTCGAAGAACACCGCCTCCAGGGTCAGGGTATGGCGCCCCGACAGCACCGCCTCGCCGTCCGCCGCGGCCAGCAAGCCGAGGTGCGCCGGCCGCCCCAGGCGCTGCTCCAGGACGCGATCCTGGGAGAGCGCCACCCGGGTCTCGCCGACCAGGCGCCGGCTGCCGAGGTTGATCTCGCGCCCGTCCGGGGTCCGCCAGGTGAGGCGCAGGAAGGCCGCCCGCTCGCTATCCCGGGGCTTGAGGAAGAGCGCCAGCTCGCTGGGGAAGTCGTCGTAGGCGTAGTCGAGGGCGATGCGCTGGGTCAGGCGTCGCCCGCCGGGGAAGGCCTCGCTGTCGATCTCCGTCGCGATCAGGCTCTGGCTGCGTGGCGCCCGGCCGGGGCTTAGCCAGTCGCTCCACAGCGGCCGCGCGTTGATCGGCAGCCGCGCCTCGCCGCTGCGCCAGCTGGCCACCGCCTGGTCGTAGGGCACGGTGGCCAGGGTGTGCAGGGCCAGGGCGACCAGCAGCAGGATCAGCGCCACCCCGGCCAGGGCCGAGGGGTAGCGGCGCAGTTCCGCCCAGGTCTGGCGGTGTGCTGACCCCACCCCCATGCCCAACCCCATGCCCCAGCTCATGCGCCGCCCCTCCCCTCGCCGAGGAGCCGCACCCGGGGATCGAGCAGCGCATAGAGCAGGTCCAGCAGCAGCACGGTCAGCGCCAGCAGGTAGGCGAAGATCACCACCCCGCCGATGATCACCGGGGTGTCGCGGAAGCCGATGGCCTGGAACAGCAGCGAGCCCAGCCCCGGCCAGTTGAAGACCTGCTCGAGGATGATGGCGCCGCTCCACAGGCCGATCAGCATCAGCAGGAAGTTGGTGATGATCGGCGACAGGGTCGGGCGCAGGATATAGCGGCGCTCGATCAGCCGCGACGGCAGTCCCTTGGCCCGGGCCATCTCCACATAGTCCTCGCTGGCATGGATCAGGAAGAAGGTGCGCCAGGCGTAGATGGAGACGAAGATCGACGACAGCACCATGGCCGCCACCGGCAGCAGCATATGCCGCGCCAGGCTGACCGCGTAGGCCAGCCCCTGCGGCGGCGGCGCCGCCACCATGCCCCCCGGCGGCAGCAGCGGCACCAGGAAGGCGAAGGCGAGGATCAGGAAGATGCCGTAGAACCAGCCCGGCGCCGCCGAGCTGGGGGCCAGGGCGATCACCAGGCGATCGACGCGGCCGCCGTAGCGCCGCGACAGCCAGAGGGCGCTGCCCACCGCGGCGAAGAACACCAGCAGGTTGGCGGTGCCGAACAGCAGCAGGGTCGCCGGCAGGCGCTCGACGATGATATCGCTGACCCGCCGCGAGCCGGCGTCGCTGTGCATCTGCTCGGCGCGGCCCAGGTCGAGGCGCATGGCCCGCTGCAGGTAGTCGACGCTGCGCAGCACGAAGGGCTCGTCGAGGCGCAACCGCTCCACCTCCAGCGCCACCCGGCGTTCCACCAGGGCGTTGCGCTCGGCGCTGGCCATCTCCTGGAAGGCGGGGTCGGCGCGCACCTGCTCGAAGGCCTCGCTGCGGATCTGCACCCGGCGCAGCTCGTCCACCTGACCGCCCATATTGGCCACCACGATGGTCAGGTAGACGCCGATCAGCACCGTGACCAGCAGCGCCAGCAGGCGCTTGACCAGGTAGAGGGCCAGGTACCTCAGGTCCCGGCCCCAGGCGCGACGCGGCATCATGGGCTGACCTCCTCCGCCAAGTAGCGGGCCGAGTAGCGCGGGTCCCTTTCCCGAGCGGGTCGCGAGGCGCGACGCGGCATCATAAGCCGACCTCCTCGGCGCGGGCCGGTAGGGTGGCGAAGAGGTGGCTGGCGAAGCCGGGCAGGGCCACCCGCTGGCTGGTGAGGATGAATTCCAGGCGATGGGCGCCGGCGCCCAGGGCGGCGAGGCGCTCGGCGTCCAGGGTCAGGCCCCACTCGCCCTGGCCCAGGGGCCGCGGTTCGCCGCGCCCGGCGAGCCGCCCCTGGCCATCGAAGAGCAGGTAGTAGATGGCCTCGATGGCCGCCTCCGGGTAGGGCTCGCCGGCCTGAGTCACGCTGAGGCGCACCTCGGCCGAGTCGCCGGCGTTCACCACCAGGGGGCCCTGAGTGGTCAACTCCGGCAGCGCCGCCTGACTCAGCGCCAGCCACTTGCCGGCGCGGTCGGGGAAGTCCGCGAAGCGCTTCAGCACCAGGCTGCCCTCCAGGGGGTAGACCGCCGCCAGCTCGAAGGGGCCATCGCCGACCCAGTAGTGACCGCGGGACGCCACCCAGTCGTCGAGGGCGGCATAGCGGGCGGCGATCTCCGCCTCCTCGACCCAGGGCGAGAGGGCCGCGGCGAAGGGCAGGTAGCGCCGCTCCCGGGCCTCCCCCAGGTAGCGCTCGAGGATCGCCAGGCTGGGGCCGGCCACCAGGTTGAGCCAGTCGATGCCGCGGCGATCCGCCTGGTGGGAGGAGAAGGCCAGCTCGCCGCGCCGCTCGGCCAGGATGCCCAGGGCCAGGGTGTGCCAGGGCAGCGCCTGGGGCGCCCGGGCCGCCACCAGGGTCTCGGCGTCGGGGAAGCCCTGGTCGCTGTAGGCCTCGATGATCAGCGGCTCGGTACTCAGGATGCGCCAGCCGCGGAAGTGCTGACGATAGGCCTCGAAGGTGGGCTGATGGGCGGCGTCGAACAGCGGGCTCGCCTCGTCGGCGCGCTCGAAGGCGAGGAGCCAGGGCAGCAGCAGGTCCGCCACCGAGCGCCGCGAGCCATCATGCCAGCGCTGGCCCAGGTAGCCCGCCTCGTAGTGGAGGCGCACCCGGGTGCGGGCGGTCAGCGGCGCCTCGGGGTGGGCCTCGCCCACCGTGACCAGCCGTCCCTCGCCGGCGTCCCAGCCCAGCCAGGCGTCGTCGGGGACGACGATTCGTGCCTGGCGCTCCAGGCTCAGCCAGTCGAGGCTGCGGGTCAGGGTGACGCCCTCGGCCACCGTCACCTCGGCATGCTCGAGGCGCTGGGGGCGGTAGAGGCCGGTGTAGGGGTCGGGCAGCAGCGGCGGATCCGCCAGGGCCCGGGTGATCATGCGATCGAAGATCCAGTTGCTGCCGGCGATGGGGTTCCAGGGTTCGGTGAGCAGCCCCGGGGTGCCGAAGACCATCTCGCCCCCCAGGCGCCCCTCGTAGCGCAGGGTATAGGGCCACAGCGCCGACCCGGCCAGGCCGCCGGCGAGGTCCGCGGCCACCGAGACGTTACTCGCCCGGGCCGAGACGCTGAGGCGGTCCACCAGCCAGAGCCGCACCGAGTCCTGCATGGCCAGCTCCAGGGCCCGGGCCATCAGCGCCTGGCGCTCGTCCCAGTCGGCATAGTCGCGGCGCTCCAGGCGCTCGGCCAGGGCATCGAGCTCGGGACTCGGCGCATAGGCCTGCCAGAGCGGCTCGGCGCGGCCCCGGGGCGTATAGAAGTCGCTGAAGTTCTGGGCCTGATCGCGCTGGATGACGATGGAGATCCAGCCACCGGTATAGAGGTGCCACTGGCCGGCGGCGGGATCACCGGCGATCCACAGCCGCGAGGCCTCCTCGGCATTGCGGTAGCGGCGCTCCACGGCGAAGCCGATATCCTCCAACTGGTTGGCCAGGTAGTCCCCCACCCGACGCCGCTCGTCGTCGTTGCGAATCAGCAGGATCAGGGTCACCGGCTCGCCCCGATGGTGCCAGCGCCCGGCCTCGCGGGTGGCGCCCAGGGCGCGCATCTCCCGGGCAATCGTGGCCTCGGCCGCCGCCGGGTCATAGGCATAGCGCAGCTCCAGGGCGCGGGCGGTCTCGGCCAGGCGGGCATAGTCGGGGAAGGCGGTGCTGATCGGCAGCCAGCGGGGCACCGCCAGGCCGCCGTAGAGCTCCTCGGCGATATAGTCGCGATCCACCAACTGGTGCAGGGCCTCGCGGATGGCCGGCACATGGAAGGGATTGAGGCGGCCGTCACGGAACGTCGGCCCCACCGGGTTGAGGGTCAGCTCCACCGAGGAGCCATAGGCCAGGTCATAGTCGGCCCCCGGGGCATCGCGCAGGCGGCGATAGACGGGGATGCTGCCGATGCCCTGCACGAAGGCCTGGTGGCTGCCGGTCTCGAGCAGGCCGGTGACCCGCCCCGGGTCGTTCTCCTGGGTGAACACCAGGCGGTCGATCAGGGCACCGCGGCGCTCGGCCAGGGCCTCGGGGGTGGCCGGCTCGCCCGTCGACAGGGGCGCCCGGGAGGCCGGCAGCAGCGCCAGGCCCACCACCGCCAGCAAGGCCACGCCCGCCGCGACTGCCCATCGGTTCATCGACGCCTCTCCCCTGCCATACAGCCCTCACAGTAGCCCCTCCCGGGGGCGGCGGATTCAACGTTGGGACGGTGGCGCCTATCGGGCAGGGCTGCCGTGCTAGACTGACGCCCCTCGTCGACTCGTGCTTGCCGGGAGAATGGCCCTTGCTGGACATGGCACACTACCACGTCGCCATCATCACCCTGGCCGCGGTGATCGTGGCGGTGCTGCTGCATTACGAAGCCTTCGTGGCCCTGACGCGCCTGATCGAGCGCTCACACCTGTCACATCGCGGGCGTATCCTGCTGCTGGTGTTCGGCCTGCTGCTGACCCATGTGGCGGAGATCTGGCTGTTCGGCCTGACCGCCTGGTGGCTGGTGGAGGATCAGGGCATCGGCACCATCGTCGGCTACGACGGCTTCGTGGTGCTGGACTATGTGTTCATGTCGGCGGTCACCTACACCACCCTGGGCTATGGCGATATCATCCCGCTGGGCCCGATCCGCTTCCTCTACGGCAGCGAAGCGCTGACCGGTTTCATGCTGATCACCTGGTCCGCCTCCTTCACCTTCCTCGAGATGCAGAAACACTGGCGCCTCGATGAAAAAGATCGCCATCGCCGCTAGGGATTCCCTCACCCGCGTCCCCCGCCCCCTTTTCGCAGACGAATAATGACCCCATGAGTGCCCTGATCGAAGTTCTTCCCCTCTCCTTCGCCTTCGTGTTCGGCATGCTGGTGCGCCAGATCGGCCTGCCGCCGCTGGTCGGCTTCCTGGCCGCCGGCTTCGCCCTTAACGCCTATGGCCCCGGCCTGGGCCTGCCCGACGAGGCCGGCCCGGTACTGGAACACGTGGCCCATATGGGGGTCCTGCTGCTGCTGTTCACCGTGGGCCTCAAGCTCAAGCTCAAGAGCCTGCTGCAGCCGGTGGTGCTGGGCGGCGCCCTGCTGCACTTCGTCTTTACCACCGGGGTCTTCGCCCTGGGCATCCTGGCGTTGACCCAGCTCGACCGTCAGACCGCCCTGCTGCTGGGAGTGGCCCTGGCCTTCTCCAGCACGGTGCTGGCGGCCAAGGTGCTGGAATCCAAGCGCGAGCTGCGCGCCTTCCATGGCCGGGTGGCCATCGGCATCCTGATCATCCAGGACCTGATCGCCCTGGCGGTGCTGAGCCTGGCCGGCGGCCATACCCCCTCCCCCTGGGCACTGGGGGTCTTCGCCCTGCCGCTGCTCAAGCCGCTGCTCTACTGGTTGATGGACGTGGCCGGCCACGAGGAACTGCTGGTGCTGATGGGGGTGATCCTGGCGCTGGCCCTGGGCGGCCTGGGCTTCGAGCTGGTGGGGCTGAGCCCCGAACTGGGGGCCTTGCTGATGGGCGTGCTGCTGGCCGAGCACCCCCGCGCCCAGGAGCTCTCCCAGGCCCTGTGGGGCCTCAAGGAGATCCTGCTGATCGGCTTCTTCCTGCAGATCGGCATGGCCGGCCTGCCCGACGCCGAGGCGCTGACCTTCGCCCTGGTGATGGCGGTGATCCTGCCCCTCAAGGGGCTGGTGTTCTTCTTCCTGCTGATCCTGTTCCGGCTGCGTGCCCGTAACGCCTTCCTCGGCGCGCTGAGCCTCACCTGCTACAGCGAGTTCGGGCTGATCGTCGCCGCCGGCGTGCTGGAAGAGTGGCTGGTGCCCCTGGCCATCACGGTGGCGGTCTCCTTCGTGGTGGCCGCGCCGCTGAATCGCCTGGCCCACCCGCTCTTCGATCGCCTGGAGACCTTCCTCAGGCGCTTCGAGAGCCACACCAAGCACCCCGACGAACAGCCGGTCTCCCTGGGCCGCTCGGACCTGCTGATCATGGGCATGGGGCGCACCGGCAGTGCCGCCTACGACTTCCTCGCCGAGCGCAAGGCGCGGGTGGTGGGCCTGGATGCCGACCCCAACAAGGTCAGCAAGCATCAGAAGGCGGGCCGCCGGGTGGTCTATGCCGACGCCGAGGATATCGGCTTCTGGCATGCCATCGATATCAGCCGCATCAGGGCGGTGATCCTGGCCATGCCGGAGATGGAGGGCAAGGTGATGGCGGCGCGCCAGCTGCGCCGCCTGGGCTTCGGCGGCCCCATCGTCGCCAATACGCTCTACGACGACGAGGCGGAGATCCTGCGCGAGGCCGGCGCCGACGAGACCTACCTGACCATGACCGGCGCCGGCATCGGCCTGGCCGAGAAGACCTGGGAGGCCTTCCACCCGGGGAAGGCCTAAGCCCTCGGCCCAGGATAGCGCCGTCAGCCGAGGAAAAAGCGCCCTTAGCCCAGAATAAAAAGCACGCAGGCGGCGGTGAGCGCCCCCATCAAGGCGTTGAAGACCCGCCAGGCCCGGGGGCTGTCGAGCCAGCGGCCGATGGCGGTACCGAAGCCGGCCCAGACCGCGATGCAGGGCAGCGCCACCAGCTCGGCGAAGGCCGCCAGCAGCAGGGCATTGAGCCAGGTGTCGCCACCCTCGGGCAAGAAGCCCGCCATCAGCGCCAGGCCCATCACCCAGGCCTTGGGGTTGGCGAACTGAAAGGCCGCGGCCTGCCAGAAGGTCAGCGGGCGCCCCTCGCCGCGGCGACGCAGGTCCGGCGGCGGCGCGGTGGCGATGCGCCAGGCCAGGTAGAGCAGGTAGGCGCTGCCGATCAGACGCAGCGCGGTCTGCACCAGGGGGAAACGTTCGAAGAGCAGCCCCAGGCCCAGGGCGATACCGGCGAAGAGCAGGAAACAGCCCCCCAGGATGCCGAAGATATGCGGCAGGGTGCGCAGGAAGCCGTAGTTGGCCCCGGAGGCGGTGAGCATCACGTTATTGGGGCCGGGGGTGATGGTCATGGAGATCATATAGAGGGCCGCCGGGCCCAGGAATGCCAAGGCTTCCATAAAATTGAATCCATACAATTATGCGATCATTGAGCGGTGTAGCGCGACATTTGCGCCTAAACTCAGCATAATAGGCACAATTATCCCGTCAAAGGTTTTATTGTCACCATGACAATCTGGATTCCTCGCCTCGCCGCGGAAGGGCCCCGCTACCGCGCCATCGGCGAGGCCATCGTTCGGGCCATCCACGATGGCGAGCTGGCCCCGGGGCAGCGCCTGCCGCCCCAGCGGCGCCTGGCCGACGCCCTGGGCGTCACGGTGGGCACCGTGACCCGCGCCTATGCCGAGGCCGAGCGCCAGGGCTGGGTCACCGCCCGGGTCGGCAGCGGCACCTATGTGTGCGATGCCGAGGCGCCTACCACCCCGCCCTTCCTGGCCGCGCCACCGGAGGACGAGACGCTGGATGACGGCATCATCGATCTGAGCATGAGCCTGCCGCCGCCCCACCCGCTGCGCGCCGGTGCCCTGGGACGCATCCTGGGCGAGCTGGCCGGCGACGAGGCGGTGCTGCGGCGCGCCGTGGAGTATCAGTCGGAGCGCGGCGTGCCGGCCCATCGCCGCCAGCTGGCGGCCTGGCTGCAACGCCTGCTGGGCATCGACGCCGACCCGCGACGGCTGCTGGTGACCCAGGGCGGCCAGCACGGCATCGACCTGGCGCTGCGCGCCCTGACCCGCCCCGGCGAGCGCATCGCCGCCGACGCCCTCACCTACCCCGGGCTGATCGCCGCCGCCCAGCAGGCCCACCTCAAAGTGCTGGGGGTGCCCCTGGACGAGGACGGCCTGGACACCCAGGCCCTGGCCAGGCTCTGCGCCCAGCAGCCGCCGCGGCTGGTCTACGTGACCCCGGACCAGAACAACCCCACCGGCCGTCCCCTCAGCGAGGCACGCCGCGAGCACCTGGCCGAGCTGGCCCGCCGGCACGACTTCTGGATCGTCGAGGATGGGGTCCAGTACCTGCCGACAGCCGAGCGCGGCACCCCGCTGCTGGCCCTGGCCCCGGAGCGCACCCTGTTTATCTTCAGCACCGCCAAGGTGCTGGCCGGGGGGCTGCGCATCGGCACCCTCTGCGTGCCGGAGGCCCTGGGCGAGCGTGTCGGCGCCACCCTGCGCGCCCAGAGCTGGATGGTGCCGCCGCTGATGGTGGAGGCGGTGTGCCGCTGGGTGGCAAGCGAAGACGCCGAGCGCCTGCTGGCCTGGCAGACCGAGGAGCTGGGGGCCCGCCAGGCCCTGGCCCGGGAGCGCCTGGCCGGGTTCCCGGTGGAGGGGCGGCCCCATGGCTCGAACCTCTGGCTGCCGCTGCCCAATGGCCTGCGCGGCGCCGCCCTGCAGGCGACGCTGACCCAGCGCGGCCTCAAGCTGACCAGCGCCGAGCCCTTCTGCGTGGGCAGCGAGCCGGCGCCCCAGGCGCTGCGTTTGTGCCTGAGCGCCGCCGCCGGCCGCGACCAGCTCGAGCGGGCCCTGGGCCTGGTGCGCGAGGCCCTGGAGTCGCCGCCGCCGCTGCCCTGGGAGACGCTGTAATCCTCGCCCCGTGAAATTTTACGGACTTTTTAGACGCGACTGTGATGCCATAAGCAGTCACGAATACCCCGTGAATCGGGTCTCACCAGGACAAGGGACACAACGATGGCGATGCCGTGGCGCTGGATCCGGGAACACTGGCTGAACTGGGCCCCGATACTCAAGGTACTGGCCGTGCTCTGGCTGGTGTTGGCGGCCTTTATGGCGATCCCCTGGCTGGTATTGGTGATCGAGAGGGAGCCGGATGCCAACGCCTTCGCCCAGTCCATCGGCCTGGTGCTGGCGGTGGTGGCCCTGGTCTGGGCAGGCACGCGCCGGATCGAGATCGCCTTCAAGCCCTGGCAGATGTTCCTGCTCACCACCCTCAGTTGGCTGAGCATCAGCGCCTTCGCCAGCCTGCCCCTGATCCTGGGGGCGCCCCAGCTCTCCTTCACCAATGCGGTGTTCGAGTCGGTATCGGCGATCACCACCACCGGCTCCACCGTCATGGTGGGCATCGAGACCCTTTCCGACGGCATCAAGCTATGGCGGGGCCTGATGCAATGGCTAGGGGGCATCGGCATCATCGTCATGGGCATCGCCATCCTGCCCTTCCTCAAGGTGGGCGGCATGCGCCTCTTCCACACCGAATCCTCGGACTGGTCGGATAAGGTAATGCCCCGCACCGGCGGCATCGCCAAGGCCACCCTGGGGGTCTACTGCGGTTTCACGCTGGCCGCGATGCTCGCCTACTGGCTGGGGGGCATGCGGCCGCTGGATGCCGTGGTGCATGCCATGACATCGCTCGCCACCGGTGGCTTCGCCAACTCCGACGCCTCCTTCGGGGCCTATGCGGAGCTCCCCCACCTGCTGTGGATGGGGTCGCTGTTCATGCTCGCCGGGGCCCTGCCCTTCGTGCTCTATATCCGCATGCTGAGGGGGTCGCGACTGGCGCTATGGCGAGACCAGCAGGTGCGCGGGCTGCTACTGCTCCTGGCCACGGCCATCGTCGGCCTGAGCGCCTGGCGTATCGGCCAGGGAAACGCCCCCTTCGAGGCCCTGACCCATGTCGCCTTCAATGTGATCTCGGTGGTCACCACCACCGGCTACGCCTCGGACGACTATGGCACCTGGGGCCCCCTGGCCATCATGGCCTTCTTCTACCTGATGTTCATGGGTGGCTGTAGCGGCTCCACCAGTGGCGGCATGAAGATGTTTCGCTTCCAGGTTGCCGCCATCCTGCTGAAGAGTCAGTTGAATTTCCTGATCCATCCGCGGGGAATCTTCGCCTCCCGCTACAATCACCAGCCGCTGACCGACGATATCACCCGCGGCGTGGTGGCCTTCTCGTTCTTCTTCTTCCTGACCATCGCCGGCCTGGCATTGGCGTTGGCCACCCTGGGCCTGGACTATATGACCGCCCTCTCCTCGGCGGTGACCGCGGTCGCCAATGTGGGCCCGGGGCTCGGCGATATCGTGGGACCGGCCGGTAACTTCGCCTCCCTGCCGGATACCGCCAAGTGGTTGCTCTGTCTGGGCATGCTGCTGGGCAGGCTGGAAATTCTGACCGTGCTGGTGCTGCTGACGCCGATGTTCTGGCGGCGCTGAGCGAGACGATGGGCCAGGGTGAGACGATGGATTCGGATTCGAGGGACATGACGACAAGGCTTCCATTGCGCCTGATGGTGGGGCTCAGCGGTGGCGGCGAAGATGCCGCCCTGGTGCGTGCCGCCCACCGCCTGGCATCCCGGGACGGGGTGCGCTGGTGTGCCGTCTACGTGGACAAGGGGCGCGAGGAACCGCGTCGACGCCTAGCGCTGGAACGCGACTTCGCCCAGATCCAGCGCCTGGGGGGCGAGACCCGGGTGCTTCCGGGCCAACAGCGGGCCCGGGAGCTGGCCGACTATGCCCGGAGCCAGGGTGTCGCCACCCTGCTGGTGGGCGGCGCCAGGCCCTCCGGGTGGCGATTCTGGCGGCGCCCCCTGGCGGAGCAACTGGCACGTCTCGGTGGCCCCTATGACCTGGTGGTGGTGGCCGAGGCGCGCCCCCGACCGCGCTTCCGGCCGCGCCCTCGGCGCCTGAGCTGGCACCGACGCGACCCGCTGGTGGCCGCCGCGGCGACCCTGGTGGCCCTGGTCGCGGCCCTGGGTCTCGAGTCCTGGCTGGAACTCGCCAACCTCTCGCTGCTGTTCCTCGGGGCGGTGCTGGTCAGCGCCGCCATGGCGGGCACCGCCGCGGCCATGCTCAGCGCCGTGCTGGGCTTTGTGACCTTCAATGTCCTCTTCACCGAGCCGAAGCTGTCGCTGGCCATGGTCGAGCAGGAACAGCTGCTCACCGTGGTCTTCTTCCTGCTGGCGGCCGTCAGCGTGGGGCAGTTGGCGGGGCGGGGACGCCGCCGCCTGGTGGCACTGCGCGAGAGCCGCGACCAGACCTATCGGCTGCTGCAGTACGTCCAGGCCCTCTCGGTGGCCATGGACACCCAGGGCGTACGCCGAGTGGGCCTTCAGTCGCTGGAGCAATGGCTAAGAGTCCCCGTGGCCTTCCTCGAACGCCAGGCGGGGGAAAGCGGCCTACGCATCGCCGAGGCGCTGCCCGGCGCCTTGCGCCTCCCCGAGACGGCACTGAATGCCGCCGCCTGGAGCTGGCAACGGGGCAAGTCCAGCGGCCATGGCACCGAGACCCTGAGCGATCCGACGTGGCGCCTGATCCCGCTGCTGGAACAGGAGCGACGGCTGGGCGTGGTCGCCATCGCCCTGGGGGAACGCGGGCTGTCGCCGGAGGAGACGGCGCTGCTGAATACCATGCTGAGTCAGTTCGCCATGGCCCTGGAGCGCACCCGACTGGTGGCGGAACTGGGCGCGACCCGCCTCTCCGAGGAGCACGAGCGCCTGCGCTCCGCCCTGCTCGCCTCGGTCTCCCATGACCTGCGCACGCCCCTGGCCTCGATCATCGGCTCGGCCAGCACCCTACGCGAACTGGAGGCCCAATTGTCCACGGAGGATCGGCATGAACTGCTGGATGGCATCCTCAGCGAAAGCGAGCGACTCAACCGCTATATCCAGAATCTGCTCGACATGACGCGGCTGGGCCATGGCACCCTCAAGATCGAACGCGATTGGGTGACCCTGGACGACCTGGTCGCGGCGGCCCTGAAGCGCCTGGCCAATCCCCTGGAGGGACTCGAGCTGGTGCGCGACTGGCCCGACGACCTGCCGCTGCTCTTCGTGCACCCCGCCCTGATCGAACAGGCCCTGGTCAATGTCCTCGACAACGCGGCGCGTTTCTCGCCGCCCGGCGGGCGCCTGGGCATCACCGCCGGCGTCGATGATGATGCCCTGGTGCTGCGGGTGACCGACCAGGGCCCCGGCATTCCCCCCGGCGAGCGGGAGCGGGTCTTCGATATGTTCTTTACCGGCGGCGATGGGGATCGCGGCCGCCATGGCAGCGGCCTGGGGCTGGCCATCTGCCGGGGCATGGTCGGCGCCCACGGGGGACGCATCGCCGCCCTGGCCAACCCCGAGGGGGAAGGCACCTGCATCGAGATCCGCCTGCCCCTGGAGCCAACCGACGAGGAGGCCGCCGATGGAGACTAAGTCCGGTGGGCGCATCCTGGTGGTGGATGACGAGCGTCAGATTCGCCGCTTCCTGCGCATCAGCCTGGCCTCCCAGGGCTACCAGGTGATCGAGGCCGAGACCGGCGGCGAGGGACTGACGATGGCGCTGACGCAGTCGCCGGATCTGGTACTGCTGGACCTGGGGCTCCCCGACCGGGAGGGGCAGGAGGTCCTGGAGGCCCTGCGCGCCCAGAGCGATGTCCCGGTGATCGTGGTCTCGGTTCGCGAGCGCGAGGCGGAGAAGGTGCGCGCCCTGGACGGCGGCGCCAACGACTATGTCACCAAGCCGTTCGGGATCCAGGAACTGCTCGCCCGGGTGCGTCGGCTGCTGCGCTTTCACGCCGGCCAGAATGGCGAGGCCCTCGCCTCCCGGTTCCGCCAGGGCGACCTGCGCATCGACCTGCCGCGGCGCCGGGTACGGCTGGCGGAGGAGGACCTGCACCTGACCCCCAAGGAGTACGCCGTGCTGGAGACACTCTGCCGTCATGCCGGCCGGGTGGTGACCCAGACGCAGCTGTTGCGGGAGATCTGGGGCCCCAGCCACGCCGAGGACAGCCACTACCTGAGGATCCTGGTCAGCCGGCTGCGCCATAAGCTGGGGGACGACCCCCAGACCCCCGTCCTGCTGCAGACGGAAGCCGGCATCGGCTATCGGCTGCAGGTGGAACCCGACGATGCCGACGACTAGGCCAGCCCGGCCACAGGAGCCATACCCATGAAGATCATCATTCTCGGCGCCGGCCAGGTCGGCGGTACCCTGGCCGAACACCTGGCCCACGAGGAGAACGACATCACGGTGGTGGACACCGACGGCGAGCGGCTGCGCGAGCTGCACAACCGCCTGGACATCCGCACCGTCAGCGGCCCCGCCTCCTACCCCATGGTGCTGCGCCAGGCCGGCTGCGAGGATGCCGACATGCTGATCGCGGTGACCAGCCAGGACGAGGTCAACATGATCGCCTGCCAGGTCGCCCATACCCTGTTCCGCACCCCCACCAAGATCGCCCGGGTCCGCGCCACCGCCTACCTGACCCGCAAGGGCCTGTTCGCCCACGAGGCGGTGCCCATCGACGTGCTGATCAGCCCCGAGCAGGTGGTCACCGACCATATCCGCCGCCTGATCGAGTACCCCGGCGCCCTGCAGGTGCTGGAGTTCGCCGGCGGCCAGGTGCAGCTGGTGGCGGTGGAGGCCTTCTATGGCGGGCCCCTGGTGGGCCAGGACCTGGGCTTCCTGCGCCGCCATATGCCCAGCGTGGATACCCGGGTGGCGGCCATCTACCGCCGCAACCGGCCGATCATCCCGCGTGGCGATACGGTGATCGAGGCCGACGACGAGGTGTTCTTCATCGCCGCGCGTCGCGATATCCGCGCGGTGATGAGCGAGCTGCGCCGGGTCGAGCGGGACTTCCGCCGGGTGGTGATCGCCGGCGGCGGCAATATCGGCGAGCGCCTCGCCGAGATGCTCGAGCACAGCCATCAGGTGAAGATCATCGAGCACAGCCTGGAGCGCTGCACCACCCTCTCCGAGCGCCTCGACCGCACCGTGGTGCTCCACGGCAGCGCCACCAGCAAGCGCCTGCTGCTGGAGGAGAACATCGAGGACTGCGATATCTTCTGCGCCCTGACCAACGACGACGAGGTCAATATCATGTCGTCGATGCTGGCCAAGCGCCTCGGTGCCCGGCGGGTGCTGACGCTGATCAACAACGCCGCCTACGTGGACCTGGTGCAGGGCGGCGAGATCGATATCGCCATCTCCCCCCAGCAGGCCACCATCGGCAGCCTGCTGACCCATGTGCGGCGCGGCGATATCGTCAATGTCCACTCGCTGCGCCGCGGCGCCGCCGAGGCCATCGAGGCGATCGCCCACGGCGATGCCCGCTCCTCCCGGGTGGTAGGCCGCGCCATCGGCGACATCGACCTGCCGAGCGGCACCACCATCGGCGCCATCGTGCGCGGCAAGGAGGTGCTGATCGCCCACGACGACGTGGTGGTGGAGTCCGGCGATCACGTGATCCTGTTCGTGATCGACAAGCGCCGCATCCGCGACGTGGAGCGCCTCTTCCAGGTCGGCCTGACCTTCTTCTAGGAAGAATGGGAAGGGACACTCAGCCAGGAAGGAGGCTTATAAGGTGCCGCCGAAGGCGAGGCCCTGGAGTCGCCACCGCCGCTGCCCTGGGGGACGCTAATCAGCCGAGAGCGAAGAATAAAAGGGGAAGAAGGCGCTGCCCCCGGCGGCCTTCCCCGCGAGTGTGCGGTCGCGTACAGACATCCTGCGCGCCAGGCGCCAGCCTACGGATTGAGGGCATTCGAACCCATTGTCGCAGCAGGAGTGGTTCGAAGCGCCTTGCCCCAAGACGCCCAGGCACGCATCCTGCCGGGTCGGTAGACCATAGAATGGCGTGTCGGGCTCATCAGGAGCCTGAATATGGCCCTCCAAGAGCCGAATGGCGACATCACCACCGAACCACGGGCATTGATGCGCATGCTCGGCGGCTACTGCGAGCCACGCCTCGCCCGCAGCGTTCTGGAAATCATGCTCACGGTGATTCCCTTTGCCACTCTCTGGATACTGCTATGGGCCAGCCTGGGCGCCGGCCACTGGCTTGGCCTGTTGCTCGTCGTGCCCGCCGCCGGTTTTCTCGTACGCATGTTCATGATCATGCACGACTGCAGCCACAGATCCTTCTTCCGATCCAAGCGCGTCAACGACTGGGTGGGACGGGTGATCGGCGTTCTGACCCTGACGCCCTACGATTTATGGCGCCACACCCATGCACGCCATCATGCCAGCTCCGGCAACCTGGATCGCCCGCGTGTCGGCGGCATCGACACCCTGACCGTGCGCGACTTCCAGGGCCTGCCGCGAAGGCAGCGGCTCCGCTACCGTCTGTACCGACACCCGCTGGTGCTGTTCGGTCTCGGCCCAGCGTACATTTTCCTGCTGGATAATCGCCTGCCCCTGGGTTTCCACCGCGCGGGATGGATGCCCTGGCTGAGCACCATGGGCACCAACGCGGCGATCGCGGCCGGCGTCACCGCGATGATGTGGCTAGTCGGCGTCGGCCCTTTCCTGCTGGTACATCTGCCAATCATGCTGCTCGCCGCGTCAATCGGCGTCTGGCTGTTCTATGTCCAGCACCAGTTCGCGGAGACCCTCTGGGAACATGACAACGACTGGACGTTCCACGAGGCGGCGCTGCATGGCAGTTCGCACTATGACCTGCCGGGTGTGCTGCGCTGGTTCACCGCCAATATCGGGGTGCATCATGTCCACCACCTCTGCAACCGCATCCCCTTCTACCGTCTACCCGAGGTGCTCCGTGACCACCCCGAGTTCCGGCGTGTCGGCCGCCTGACGCTGCGGCAAAGCCTCGCAGCGGTGCAGCTCTCGCTATGGGATGAGGAAAAGCGGCGCCTGGTCTCCTTTGACGAAGCACGAGAAGTGTCGCCGACTGAGGCTGGCAGCAGCACTGACCGAGTGCGTCGGATCGATCAACCGAAGGCACTCAGCGGCCGACAGCCAGCCAGGTGATACGAGGCCCGGCAGTTAGAGGGTGCCGCCGAAGGCGAGGCGATAACCCAGGTCGATGGTGGGCTCCCCGATGGGCCGGCCCTCCAGGCGGCTCAGGAGTTCCCGGGCGGCGCGTTCGCCGATGGCGCGGCGCGGGGTGATCACGCTGGCCAGGGCCGGCGCCATTACCTGGCCGACGTCGTGGCCGTGGAAGCCGGCGATGGCCAGGCGCTGCGGCACCGGGATCCCCCGGCGCAGGCACTCGAAGTAGGCGCCGAGGGCCACGTCATCGTTGGTGCAGAAGAGGCCGTCGGTCTCCGGGTACTTGTCCAGCACCTCGCCCATCAGCTCGGCGCCGACGCTATAGGAGGAACGCTGGCCGCTCTGCAGGGTCACCGGCGCCAGGCCATAGGCCGCCATGGCCGCCGCGTAGCCCTCGCCGCGCTGGCGGGTGCGGGCATCCAGGCGTACCGCCAGGTAGACCACATGGCGCCGCCCCCGGGCAAGCATCGCCTCCACCATGGCCCGGGCCGCCGCCACGTTGTCGTAGCCCACCGCCTGGTGCAGCGGCGGAGTGCGGCTGTCCATGATCTCCACCGTGGGGATGCCGGCGGTCTCCAGCATGCGCAGGCTGCGCGGGCTGTGCTGGCTGTCGGAGAGGATCACCCCGTCCACGTTGTAGGAGAGCAACGAGGCCAGGCTGCGCTCCTCCAGGGCCTGGTCGTAGCCGTAGTGGGAGAGCATCAGATGATAGCCCGCCGGTTCGGTGACCTCCTCGATGCCGACGATCACCTCGGCGAACACCTGGTTGGTCAGCGAGGGCACCAGCACGCCGATGGCATGGCTGCGCGCCTTGGAAAGGATATCCGGGGCGCGGTTGGGGATATAGCCGAGCTCCTCGGCCACCTCGAAGATGCGCTCACGCAGCCCCTCCGAGACCGTGGCCGGGTCGCGCAGGCAGCGGCTCACGGTCATCTTGGTGGCGCCGACCTTGTCGGCGATATCCTGGAGGGTGGGACGCTTCTTCTTCACCATGGCTCGCCCGTCGCTGACATCAGGGCCACACCTTAGCGGAGTTGCCCGGGTAAATCATGCCTCGCCTCCCTCCTCGCCCAGCGCCGCGACGAAGGCCTCGACGATGGCCTCGGGGGCCTCGGCGATATCCGCCACCCTGGCCTCGTCCGGCCCCGGCGGCTCCAGGTCGGCGAGCTGGCTGGCGAGCATGGCATCGCCCTTGAAGAAGTGCCCCCGGCGGGAACCGAGGCGCTCACGCAACAAGGCCTGCTCGCCGTCGAGGTAGAGAATGCGCAGCGCCGGGTCGCCGCGGCGCAGGCGCCCGCGATAGCGCGCCTTGAGCGCCGAGCAGGCGATCACCACCGAGGCATCGCGGCCACGATAGTCGGCGAAGCGCCCCGCCAGGGTATCGAGCCAGCCGCGCCGGTCGTCGTCGGTGAGCGGGATGCTGCGGGCCATCTTGGCCACGTTGGCGGCGCTATGGTGGTCATCGCCGTCGATGAAATCGGCGCCGAGGCGCCGCGCCAGGAGGCGGCCGACATGGGACTTTCCCGAGCCGGAGACGCCCATCACCAGAATGCGGTAGGAAGCCGTGGTCACGCTTGCTCCTCGTCTCGGTTGCCGCCAAAGGCGGCCGGGATGCGGCAGGAATGCCGGGGCATGTTCGCCATCACGCTCACTCCTCGTCTTAGTTGCCACGCACGGCGGTCAGATCGGGCAGCCAGGTGACCAGGTCGGGGAAGGCCACCAGCACCAGCAGCATCACCAGCAGGGCCGCGTAGTAGGGCAGCATCGCCTTGACCAGGGACTCCATGGAGACCTTGCCCACGCCGCAGCCCACATAGAGGCAGGTGCCCACCGGCGGGGTCAGCAGGCCGATGCCGAGGATAAAGGCCATCAGCACCCCGAAGTAGGCGGGATCGACGCCCACCGAGGTGACGATGGGGGCCAGCATCGGCGCCATGATCACCATGGCCGGGGTCAGGTCCATCACGAAGCCGATCAGCAGCAGCAGCAGCGCCACGATCAACAGCAACAGGAAGGGCTCCTGGGTGATCGCCTGGACCTGCTGCACCAGGGTCTGGGGCACCATGTTGATGGTCAAGAACCAGGCGATCACGGTGGCGAAGGCCAGCAGCAGCATCACCATGCCGGTGAGCCGCGCGGTGCGGATGCACATGCCCCAGAGGTCGGCGAGACGGATCTCCCGGTAGCAGACCACCGAGATAAACAGCGAGTAGAGCAGCGCCGCCACCGCCGCCTCGGTGGCGGTGAAGACCCCGGCGATGATGCCGCCGACCACGATCACCGGCAGCACCAGGGCCAGCCAGGCGGCCTTGAAGGCCTGCCACAGCGGCGCCAGGCGGAACTTGCGGGTCTGCCCGGCGTGCTCGAGGCTGGCCATGATAAAGGTGGTGACCATCAAGGCCAGGCCGATCAGCAGCCCCGGGACGATGCCGGCGATAAACAGCCGGCTGATGGAGGTCTCGGTGACGATGCCGTAGAGGATCAGCGGGATCGACGGCGGAATGATGATGCCGATCACCGAGGAGACGGTGTTGATGGCGGTGGCCTGGGGCGCCGTATAGCCCTGGCGGGTCATGGAGGGAATCATCATCGCCCCGGTGGCGGCGGTATCCGCCACCGCCGAGCCGCTGATGCCACCGAAAAACATCGAGCCGGTGATCGCCACCTGGCCCAGGCCGCCGCGGATAAAGCCCACCAGGGCGCCGGCCAGGTCCATCAGGCGACGGGCGATGCCGCCGGCGCTCATCACCTCCCCCACCAGGATAAAGAAGGGAATCGCCAGCAGCGGAAAGCTGTTGACCCCGCGGATCGACTGCTCGATCAGGATCGACAGGGGAATATCGGAGAGCACGGCCATGACCACGGCCGCCACCCCGAGGCCGAAGGCGATGGGCAGGCCTAGGGCGATGGAGGCGAAGAGGATCGCCAGGAAGATCCACAACATGACATCAGCTCCCGGAGGTGGGGGAAAGGAGGCGCACCAGGCTCTGCCAGGCGCGCCACAGGGCCACCGCGCCGATAAAGAGCGCGCAGACGATCAGCGAGGCATTGATCAGGTTCCAGGGCACCCCGAGCAGGGCGGTGCTGGCCGTGGAGCGGCTGACCACCAGCGCCCCGCCCCACAGGATCACCCCCATCAGGGCGGCGATGATCAGGTGCTGGATCAGATAGAGCAGGTAGGCCCCCCGGGGCGGCAGGCGGCGCACCAGGAAATCCACGGCGATATGCTCATAGCGGGCGAAGGCTGCCGCGGCGCCGACGAACACCAGCCAGATAAACAGCATGCGGGCCAGCTCGTCGGCCCAGGGCAGGGCATGGTTGAGCAGGGAACGGCCCACCACATTGGCGGAGACCGCCAGGATCAGCGCCACCAGCAGGGCCGCGATCAGCTGCTCCATGATCACGGTGAGCCAGCGGAACGACGCCGGCCCGCGGCGCTGCTCGATATCCAGCTCCAGGGGGCGGCGATTGGGATCCTCCACGTAGGCATGGGGATCGGGGGTGGCTTGGGTGTCCATCGCGGGACTCCTGAGGCGAGTGGCGGGGCCATCGAGGCCCCGCCGGGTCGAACATCGGGGTAAGGGGGAGGTTACTCGTCGTCGGCGACGGAGGCGGCGATCTGCTGGATCTCGGCGATCAGTTCCTCGCCGATGCGCGGGCCCCAGTCGTCGTAGGCCGGTCTTATTGGTCGTCGGCGACGGAAGCGGCGATCTGCTGGATCTCGGCGATCAGTTCCTCGCCGATCTCCGGCGCCCACTCTTCATAGACCGGCTGCACGGCCTCTTGGAAGGCGGCGATCTGCGCGTCGTCCAGGCGGGTGATCTGCATGCCGCGCTCCTCGAGCTGCTCCCGGGCCCAGTCGTCATACTCGGCGCTGATCTGGATCTCGTAGGCCGCCGACTGGCGGGCCGCCTCCTGCACCAGGGCCTGGTAGTCGGGATGCAGGCGGTCCCAGGTGCGCTCCGACATCATCATCACGAAGGGCGTGTAGACGTGGCGGGTCTCGGAGCCGTAGTCCTGCACTTCCTGGAAGTTGGAGGTAAGGATGGTGCTCCAGGGGTTCTCCTGGCCGTCCACCACGCCCTGCTCCATGGCCGAGAAGAGCTCGCCGAAGGCCATCGGCGTGGGGTTGGCGCCCAGCGCCTCCCAGATCGCCAGGTGCACCGGGTTCTCCATGGTGCGCACGGTCAGGCCGCGCACGTCCAGGCCGGCCACATCTTCCGGGCTGGCCACCGGGCGGGCGCTGTTGGAGAGCTGGCGATAGCCGTTCTCGGAGAAGGTCAGGGCCTTGATGCCGCTGCCCTCGAAGGCGTCCAGCATCGATTGGGCCGCCTCGCTCTGCAGCACCTCGATGGCCGCCTCGCGGCTGGGCAGCAGGAAGGGCAGGTCGAAGACCGCCAGCTCGGAGACATAGGAGGTGGCCGCCGAGCTGGAGGGGTAGGTCATGTCCAGGGTGCCGGTCTGCAGCATCTCCATCATCTGCACATCGTCCCCCAGCTGGCTGTTGGGGAAGACCTGCACCGTCAGGCGGCCCTCGCTGCGCTGCTCGAGGATATCGGCGAAGTAGCGGCTGGAGAGGTACTGGGGCGAGCCCTCCGAGAGGCCGAAGCCCATGCGGATGGTATGGCTGCCGTGATCCCCTACCACCTCGCCGTCGATGGCGGGGGGCGCGGAGAGCTCGGGGGACTGGGCCTGGGCGATGCCAAGGGAGAGGATGGCGGCCCCGGTCAGGGCGACGGCGTGGCTCCAACGAGGTGTCATGGCGTGACTCCGTGATCGGCGTTGTTGTTGGTCGATGCCGCCGGCAGGGCGGCATTCGGGGTCGGGTAACGGGTCTCTGGTAACCAACCCGATGTTACCGGTAACTTTCGCCGTTGAGCCTAGTCGTCGCCGCGCGGGGGTGTCAACGAATGAGCGAAAAACGAGACCTAGACCATGGTCTAACTGCCGCCCGGGGCGCGGGATCGCGCCGGACTCGAGGCCAGGGCAACGGCAGCAGCGGCCGCCCTCGCCAGCACTGCTGGAGCCATCGCGGAGGTCGAGGCGACAACAAGGGTGATACAGATCAAGAAGGGGCCGGGCGTTGTGCACTATGGTAAGGGCATCACTCCCGCAAGGATTGGCCAGCATGGTGAACTCCGTCCCGACGCCTCAACCGAGCAAGCTCTCCCCCCTGCCCAGGCTGTCCGGCTGCCTGCTGGTGATGCTCCTGCTCGTGCTGCTGGCCTCGACCACGGCGAGCGCCCATGACCGGCTCTCCGACCAGGTTCCGGCGCCCATCGCCACGTCCGACGGTCCCCACTGCCACCATGGACACCCCCAGGAGCGCCCCACCCTGGCGGCGCTGCGGGCCCACACGGCGGATGCCGAGCCCGTTGCGCTCGCCCCCCTCTCCCAGCCCACCGCCGCCGCACCCCGGACGAGATTGCCACGGCTGTCTTCTCCGGGACAGGTGATGGCCCCGCCTCCCCCGCTCTATTTGCTGACCCAGCGCTTTCGCTCCTGAGTCCTGTCCGGCTCGCCTCGCCAGCCATCACCTCTACGAGGCGGCTAGGCCCTGACCGGCGCCTCGGACAAGCGGCACCCTCTTCGGCCCTCGCGGCCAGACAGTTCGCAGTGGGCCTATGGCCCCAGGAGTCAGATCATGAAACTTCGTCGACGCACTATGGCCTTGGGCCTCTCTCTAGCGCTGGGACTCGCCGGAAGCGGCATGGTCGCCGCCCAGGGAACGGCCCCCGGGATGATGAGTGGCCAAGGCATGATGAGTAGCCAAGGCATGGGACCCGGCATGATGAGCGGCCAAGGCATGGGACCCGGCATGATGAGCGGCCAAGGCATGGGGCCCGGCATGATGAGCGGCCAAGGCATGGGCCCGGGCATGATGAGCGGCCAGGGCATGGGGCCCGGCATGATGATGCCCTGCCCGATGACGGGCGAGCCCCCGGTGCCCCAGTTGAACGACGAGCAGCGTCTCCAGCTGCGCGAGCTGAGGCAGGCACACCGCCCCGCCCAGTTCGAGCGCATGGCGCGATTGATGAATCTGAGCGACGACCTGATGACCGAGATGCAGGGTGAGCGCCCCGATCCCGAAGCGGTGCAGGCCCTGCATGGGCAGATGGCGGAGGTGCATGGCGAGATGCTGGCGGAGCGGGTGCGCCTGCGCAATGCCATGCACGAGCTGCTCACCGACGAACAGCGCCAGCAGATGCAAGAGGCGCTTCCTGGCGTCGTCGGTCCCGACGACCACGACACTCACCAGTGAACGTGGCACTCGCCCACCCCGAGGCGAACGATCGCCCCGCCATGCCATTGAGAGCCATGCCATTGAGAGCCGTGCCATGACCGAGACCACCGCGACGACCATTACCCTGACCGTGCCCGGGATGGGCAGCGACCACTGCGCCGGCATCGTGCGCACCACCCTGACCCGCCTGGAGGGCGTGGGCGAGATCCATACCAATATCGCCAACCATCGGGTCGCGGTGGCGGTGCGCGACGGCGGCCCGGATGGCGAGAGGCTTCGCAGCGCCGTGGAAGGCGCCGGCTATGAGGTGGCCGCCGTCGAGGGCGAGGCGGCACAGGACGCCGAGGCCGGGGCCGCGATCGAGGAGGCCTATCTGACCCGGGCCCGCCGGCGGCTATGGATCGCCGCCGTGCCTACCACCCTGATCATGCTGCTGATGATGCCGCAGATGTTCTGGCGGCCGATTCCCGGCTACCTGGCCATCGTCGCGCTGCTGGCCTTCCCGGTGGTGTTTCTCTACGGCGGTATCGCCACCCACAAGTCGACCTGGCGCTCGCTGAGGAACGGCACCTTCAACATGGACGTGCTGATCTCCATGGGCAGCCTGCCGCCCTACCTGATCGGTCTGGTCGGCTTCGTGACCCCGATGACCTCCTTCGTCGAGATGGCCGCCACCATCATGACCTTCCACCTGCTGGGCCGTTACCTGGAGGCCCTGGCCAAGGGGCGCGCCTCCCAGGCCATCCGCCGCCTGCTGACCCTGGGCGCCAAGACGGCGCGGGTGGAGCGCGACGGTGAGGAAGTCGAGGTGCCGGTTAAAGAGCTGGCACCGGGTGACATCATGATCGTGCGTCCCGGCGACAAGATCCCCACCGACGGCGAGGTCATCGAGGGCGAGAGCCATCTCGACGAATCCCTCGCCACCGGCGAGTCGATCCCGGTCTACAAGAGCACCGGCGACAGCGTGATCGGCGCCACCCTCAACAAGGAGGGTCGCCTGCGGGTCAAGGCGACCCGCGTCGGTGGCGACACCTTCCTCGCCCAGGTGGTCCGCCTGATCGATCAGGCCCAGGGCTCCCGGGTGCCGATCCAGGAGTTCGCCGACCGCATGACCGGGCGCTTCGTGCCGGCGGTACTGGCCATCGCCCTGGTCAGCCTGGCGGCCTGGCTGCTGATGCCGGAGACGCTGCGCCCGATCCTCGACTGGGGCGCCACCTTCCTGCCCTGGGTGACCCCGGATGCCGCCGTACCGGTGCTGGCGATCCTCGCCGCCATCGCCGTGCTGGTCATCGCCTGCCCCTGCGCCCTGGGCCTGGCCACCCCCACGGCGCTGATGGTGGGTTCCGGCATCGGCGCCGAACGCGGCATCCTGATCCGCTCCGGCGAGGCGATCCAGACCTTCAAGGACGTCAAGGTGATGGTGCTCGACAAGACCGGCACCATCACCCGCGGCGAGCCCCGCCTCACCGAGGTGGTCGCCGCCGAGGGCGTCGCGGAGGCGCGCCTGCTGCGGCTCGCCGCCAGCGTCGAGCACGCCTCCGAGCACCCCATCGCCCGGGCCATCGTCGACGGCGCCGGGGAGCGCGGCGTGACGCCCGGCGAGGTCAGCGAATTCCGCTCCACCGGGGCCCGTGGCGTCTCTGGCAAGGTGGACGAGGCCCGTGTACTGATCGGCAACCGTCGGCTGCTGGAGGAGAACGAAATTCATGGCCTGGAGGCCCTGGACGACGAGCTGAGTCGCCTGGAATCCCTCGGGCGCAGCGTGGTGATCGTGGCCGCCGATGATCAGGCCCTGGGGCTGGTGGCCGTGGCCGATACCCTCAAGGCGGAATCGGTGGACGCCATCCGCGGCATGCACGCCCTCGGCCTGCACGTGGTGATGGTCACCGGCGACAACGAGCGGGCCGCCCGGGCCATCGCCGAGGAGGTGGGCATCGACGAGGTCCAGGCTGGGGTCCTGCCCGAGGGCAAGGTCGAGGCCATCCGCGCCCTGCAGGCCCGATACGGCAATCACGTGGCCATGGTCGGCGACGGCATCAACGACGCCCCGGCCCTGACCCAGGCCAATGTGGGCATCGCCATCGGCGCCGGGGCCGATGTGGCCATCGAGGCCGCCGACGTGACCCTGGTGAGCGGCGAACTGACCGGCGTGGTGGACGCCATGCACCTCTCCCGCGCCACCTTCGGCAAGATCGTCCAGAACCTGATCTGGGCCAGCGGCTACAACCTGGCGGCGATCCCCGTCGCCGCCCTGGGGCTGCTGCATCCGATGATCGGGGTCATCGCCATGACCGCCAGCTCCCTGTCGGTGATCGGCAACTCCCTGCTGCTCAAGCGACGCTTCGCCCGCCAGCCCATGATCGAAGGAGGCTCCCGATGAACCGCTATCACCACGCCATGATGTTCGCCTGCCTGGCGGTGATGGGTGGCGCCATGCTGCTGCTGATATCGCGCAGCGACGCCCCCGGGAACGGCGCCTGGTTACTGCTGCCCATGGCGCTCTGCCTGGGTGCCCACCTGCTGCTGCATCGTCATGGCCCCCACGGCGCCGCCCGGGACGAGTCGCCGGAGTCGCCGAGAAAGCGGCACTGAGCGGCAGCGCGGCAACCGTGAGTTGACCACCCCGGCGGGATGCCTAATCCTGGCGGCACACCCTGCCGAGGAGTCGCCATGGATGCCGTCCTGCCCACCACGGATGCCGCCGCCATCGCCCGCCTGGAGCGGCTCTTCGCGGCCCAGCGACAGGCCTTCGCCGGCGACCCGATGCCGAGTGCCGAACGCCGCCGCGACGACCTGACCCGCCTGGAGGCCGCCCTGGTGCGCCACCAGGAGGCCCTCTGCGCGGCCATCGCCCGCGACTTCGGCCACCGCAGCCATGACGAGACGCGGCTGGCGGAGCTGCTGCCGGCCCTGGAGGGGATTCGCTTCAATCGCCGCCGACTGAAAGGCTGGATGCGCCCCTCCCGGCGGCGGGTCGGCCTGCCCTTCCAGCCGGCCCGGGCCCGGGTGACCTACCAGCCGCTGGGGGTGGTGGGCATCATGGTGCCCTGGAACTACCCCCTCTACCTGGCCATCGGGCCGCTGATCTCGGCGCTGGCCGCCGGCAATCGGGCGCTGATCAAGGTCAGCGAGGCGACCCCGGCCAGCGGCGAGGCCCTGCGCCGGGTCCTCGCCGAGGCCTTCGACGAGGCCCGGGTCGCGGTGGTGGGCGGCGAAGTGGCGGTGGCCGAGGCCTTCGCCGCCCTGCCCTTCGATCATCTGCTGTTCACCGGCAGCACCGCCGTGGGCCGCCGGGTGATGCGAGCCGCCGCGGCGAACCTCACTCCGGTGACCCTGGAGCTGGGCGGCAAGTCGCCGGCATTGATCGGCGACGGGGTATCGATGACCCGCACCGCCGAGCGCCTGGCCTTCGGCAAGGGACTCAACGCCGGCCAGACCTGCGTGGCCCCGGACTATGTGCTCTGCCCCCGCCATCGGGTGGCGGAGCTGGTCGAGGCGCTGACCACCCGGGTGCGGCGCCAGCTGCCGGGCCTGGCCGACAACCCGGATGCCACCTGGATCATCAATGACCACCACCATGAGCGCCTGCGGGCGCTGCTTGCCGATGCCGAGGCCAGGGGCGCGAGAGCGGTGCCCTTGGTGGGTGACGAGGGGCTTGCGGCGGGCAGCCGCCTGATGGCGCCGACCCTGCTGCTGGAGGTCAGCGAGGCGATGCGGGTGATGCAGGAGGAGATCTTCGGGCCTTTGCTGCCGATCGTGCCCTACGACACCCTGGACCAGGCGCTGGCCTATATCGCCGCCCGCCCCCGGCCCCTGGCTCTCTACTACTTCGGCGTCGAGCGCGCCGAGCAACAGCGGGTGCTGGAGAGGAGCCATGCCGGCGGCATGTGCCTCAACGACTGCGTGATGCAGGTCGCCCAGGATGACCTGCCCTTCGGCGGCGTCGGCGCCTCCGGCATGGGCCGCTACCATGGCCACGAGGGCTTTCTCACCTTCAGCCATGCCAAGGGCATCTACCACAAGGGGCGCCTCAATGCCGCGCGCCTGATCTACCCACCCTATGGCGGCCGCCTACTGGCGTGGCTCTACCGCTGGTGGCTGCGCTGATCCGGTTCCCCCCTGCTGGATCGTCTCCATCACCCATTGGAAGAGCTCCTCGACGCGATGGGTGGAGTCCAGGGCACCGCGTTCCCGGGCCTCTTGCTTATGCTCGGGTCGGCTCGAGCCGGCATAGATGATCACCGGGGTCGAGTCGCCCCTGGCGCGCAGCGCCTCCAGCAGCGCATAGCCCTCTCGGGGCCCCTCCCGGCGCCCCATATCCGAAATAATCACCGCGAAACGCTGCGAGCTCAGCAAGGCCAGGGCCTCATCGGTGGAGCGCGCCAGCACGACCTCGATGCCCTGGGCGGCGAAGGCCTGGCGCTCGAAGGTGTTGCTCTCCGGATGATCGTCTACCCATAGCAGGCGCCGACGCCATGGCTCCACCCTGGTGCGGGGCATCACCGAGACGGTATCGACGATGGAGCGCAACTGGGTCTCGCCGCCATCCCCCTCGCCTCCCGGGTGCTTGATCGAGGCCGCCGCCAGGGAGGCGGCGGTGGCCATCTGCGCCTTGAGGAAGTTCTCCTCGTCCTGGAAATCGGCGGGGCCATAGAGCTTGTTGTGGTGCCGGGCGACCAGCCACAGGAAACCGAAGAACACCACCACCGGAAACCCCACCATAAAGTAGATCAGCGGCACGACATGCTCGGCGAGGTTGTTGCCGAGCCCCACCACCAGGGAGGCGAAACCGTATACCAGGACGATAAAGAGCGCGATGATGCCCAGGGGACTGCGGGTGAAGCCGATGGCCGACTCGGCGAAGCGTGGGATATCCATGGTGTCCTGCCCGAGGCGCGGTTGGGCGCCTACCGCTTGGCGGCTGGGCCGGGCCGGCGCCCGCCGGTCATCGAGCCGGCCGGAGGTGGCCCGGCTCTCGGCCCCTTTGCTTTCAAGCTAGTCCATTCCCGCGAGGGGGGCCGCCCCCGCACGGGAACGGCGTCAGGGCGATGCTCTCGGAGTCTGCCCTCGGCAGAGGAAGCCCCCGAGCGCCCTTGTCGCTGCACGGAAGCGCCCGGGGCCCCGCTCTCCGCGCCCCTGCCGATCACCGGCGGTTCAGCGGTAGCGGCCCTAGGCCGGCGTACCGATCCTCCGAGGCGAAGGCGGGACGGGGGCGGCGGACGGTGCCAGCAGGTCCTTGCCGACCCGGAAGTGGCCGACCCGCGCGGCCAGGTCGGCGGCCTGGTCGTCCAGGGCCCGAGTGGCGGCGGCGGATTGCTCCACCAGGCTGGCATTGTGCTGGGTCACCGCCTCCAGTTGGGCGATGGCCCGGTGAATCTGCTCGATGCCCGCCGACTGCTCTCCGGCGGCGGCGGCGATCTCCTCCACGAAATGGGTCACCCGGCCGACGCCCGAGGTAATGGTGTCGAGCCGCTGAGCGGAATCGTCGACCAGGCGTTCGCCTTCCTCGGTGCGCAGGACACTGGCATCGACCAGGGCACGGATCTGATTCGCCTCTTCGGCACAGCGACCGGCCAGTTGGCGTACCTCGCCGGCCACCACCGCGAAGCCGCGCCCCTGCTCCCCGGCCCGGGCCGCCTCCACCGAGGCATTGAGCGCCAGCAGGTTGGTCTGGAAGGCGATGGCATCGATGGCCTCGACGATGGTGGTGACCCGCTGGTTGGCGTCCTTGATGGCCACCATCGCCTCGCGGGCCTCGCCGGCGACCCGACTGGCCTCCCGGGCCTGGCCATCCACCTCGCCGGTCAGACGACTGGCCTGGGCGGCATAATCGGCGGTCTGCTTCACGGTGACGGTGATCTGCTCCATGCTGCTGGCGGTCTCCACCAGGGAGCTGGACTGTTCCTCGGTGCGTTCGGCCAACGCCTGGTTACCCTGGGCGATCTCGCCACTGGCGCCATGGATCGAGGCGGCGCCCCGCTGGATACTGGCGACCAGGCGTTCGGTGGTCTCGGTGGCGGCATTGTTGGCACGATTGAGCGCCGCCAGCTCGTCGCTGCCCAGCACCTCCAGGCGTCGACTCAGATCACCCTCGCCGGCGGCGATCTGGGCCAGGGTACGGCGCAGCGGGATGACGATGCTGCGGCTGACCAACAGGGCCAGGCCGATCGCCACCGCCCAGGCCAGCAAGGCCAGCCCCAGGTAGGCCAGCAGGGCGTGCCGGGCCTCCCGGTAACGTGCCTGACTAGCGGCCACCAGGTCGGCACTCAGGGCGGTCTCCAGATCATGCAGCAGGTCGATCTTGGCGGTCTGGCGCTCGAACCAGTGCCCGGGCTCCACCCCGAAGCCTCCCTGGCCGGCGCCGGCCATGGCCCGCTCGCGCAGGGCCGCCACCTCGGCCACCACCGGCCGTGCCATCGCCTCGGCATAGTGGTCCCGCGCCGCGGCGGTGGCGAAGCGCTGGAAGCCGCTTAGATAGGCGGCCTCTTCCCCCACCAGGCTCATGAAACGACGATGCAGGGCCGGCGTGAAGCGGTCGGCGGCGAAGGCATTGGCGAGCACGGCACGCTCGATACCGGCCAGCTCCTTGGCATTGAGCAGTTGGGTGTAGGCGGCCAGCCGGCGTACCAGCCCGCCATCCTCGACGCCCGCCCCCAGGGCACCGACGCCGTCGATCAGGGCGCTGGTGATGGCGGTGTAGTGGCGGATGGCCTGGTCGGCGCTGGGCTCCAGGGCATCGACGCCCTGACGATAACGCCCCAGGTCGGCCAGGCCGGCCCGGACCTCGTCGAGCCGGGTACTCGCCTGTTCGCCGAGCAGCCCCGGCTCGAGGGCAGACAAACGCGCCACCAGGGCCTCGGCGGCGCGGTCACTGGCCTGGCGCTGCTCCGCCAGGGCGGCAATGAATTCCCGCCCTTCGCTGCCCAGGTAGCCGGCACTCATGCCGCGCTCCCGCTGCAATTGATGCACCAGGCGACCGCTCTCCTCGGCCAGGTGCATCAGGCGTTCCAGGCGTGCCATGTCTCGGCTCACGGCCTGGCGTTCGAAGACGCCGACCGTGGCGAGGCCGGTTATCGCGAGGAGGGGAATCAGCAGGGTCAGGGCAAACTTCTTGCCCATGGTGAGTCGGTGCAACAGCTTCATCGAGCACTTCCTTAAGAACGAGTCTAGGAGTCCCCGGGGCGTCGGGCGCCCGAGGCAGACGGCAGTGAAGGATTCTTATGGTTATGGGTAGCGATGAAGCTGGCGTGAGATCACTGCTCCCTATCCTATCGGCGGCGGGCGCCAATACTTGAGGCCACGGACACTCAGCGACGCCGCGCCTCCTGGGTCGCCACCACCACCAGGGTCAGGACGGTGATCGGCACCACGAAGTAAAGCATCACGGTGGCGAAGGCCGGCAGCGCCGCGTGGTGGGCCGAGGCGAGGATCAGGTAGAGGGTATAGGCCAGGTAGTAGCCGAACAGCACCGCGCCTTCCCAACGCACGATGGTGCCGCCGGTGAAGCCCAGGGGCAGGCAGGCCAGGGCCACCGCCAGCATGACCGGCAAGTCGAAGGCGATCATCGCCGGGGGGACCTGGATGCCCGTGGGTGCCAACGCCACGGTCAGGCCCAGTACCCCCAGCAGGTTGAAGACGTTGCTGCCCACCACATTGCCCACGGCGATATCGCGCTCGCCACGCAGGGCGGCGACCAGCGAGGTGACCACCTCCGGCAGCGAGGTCCCGGCGGCGATCAGGGTCAGGCCGATCACCTGCTCGCCGACGCCCAGCGCCTGAGCCAGGCTCACGGCGCCCCCCACCAGCCAGCGCGAGCCCAGCACCAGCAGCGCCAGGCCGCCCACCACCAGCGCCACCTGCCAGGCCCAGTGCCCCGACGCCGCCCGCGACGCGTCTGACTCGGGGACCGCCTCGCGCCGGGCCTGGCGCAGCAGGACGCCGAGATAGCCCACCAACCCCGCCACCAGCAGCAGGCCCTCCAGGCGCCCCAACTGGCCGTTGGCGGCCAGCAGCCAGACCAGCAGGGAGAGGCCGATCATCACCGGAATATCGAGGCGGATCAGCTGTCGAGCCACCACCAGGGGCACGACCAGGGCGGAGAGCCCGAGGATAAAGAGCACATTGAAGATATTGCTGCCCACCACGTTGCCCAGGGCGATGGCGGCCTGGTCGTCGAGGGCCGCCTTGAGGCTCACCGCCAGCTCCGGGGAGCTGGTGCCGAAGGCCACCACGGTGAGGCCGATGATCAGCGGCGGAATGCCCGCCCGGGCGGCCAGCCGGGAGGCGCCGCGTACCAGCGCCTCGGCCCCGATAATCAAACAGACCAGTCCCGCCACCAGCGCCACGACCATGCCCGGCCCTCCCTTGCGTCGCGTTTTCGCCTCGCCATTCATGCCACGGCCGGCGCGTCCCGTCCATCCGGCGGTCGCGCCGGGAATCGAGGTGTCGCCGCCGGCATGGCGCCCTTGCCCCGGTGCCGTGAAGCCGCCACAGTAAGTCCCCTACCGCCACCACAGGAGACACCCCTTGTCAGCCCCCGAGGATCCCCGCAGCATCCTGATCACCGGCTGTTCCAGCGGCATCGGCCACGCCGCCGCCCATGCCCTCAAGGCGCGGGGCTGGCGGGTGTTCGCCACGGCCCGCCGCGAGGCCGATGTCGCCCGCCTCGCGGCGGAGGGCCTGGAGGCCCTGGCGCTGGACCTGGACGACAGCGCCTCCCTCCAGGCCGCGGTGGGCGAGGTGCTGGCCCGCACCGGCGGACGCCTGGACGCCCTCTTCAATAACGGCGCCTATGGGCAGCCCGGGGCGGTGGAGGACCTCAGCCGGGAGACCCTGCGCGCCCAGTTGGAGACCAACCTGCTGGGCACCCACGAGCTGACCTGCCGGGTCATTCCCGCGATGCGCGCCCGGGGCCAGGGGCGCATCGTGCAGAACAGCTCGGTGCTGGGCTTCGCCGCCCTGCCCTATCGCGGCGCCTATGTCTGCTCCAAGTTCGCCCTGGAGGGCCTCACCGACACCCTGCGCCAGGAGCTCACCGGCAGCGGCATCCATGTCAGCCTGATCCAGCCCGGCCCCATCACCAGCCGCTTCCGGGAGAACGCCCACCGCGCCTTCCATGCCCATATCGAGGTGGCGCACAGCGCCCATGCCGAGACCTATCGCCATGTGGAGGCGCGCCTGGCCAACCAGGCCGGCAAGGCCCCCTTCACCCTGGGCCCCGAGGCGGTCATCGACAAGCTGGTGCATGCCCTGGAGAGCCGCCGCCCCCGGCCCCGCTATGCGGTGACCCTGCCGACGCACCTGTTCGCCGGCTTGAAGCGCCTGCTGAGCAGCCGCGGCATGGATCGGGTCCTGCTGCGCTCGACCCGCGACGAACGGCAGTAGGGCAGCGTCGAGTCCGCCAGGCCGCTAGAACTCGACTCGTTCCGCCTCGGCCTCGAAACGCACATCGATGGCAATGCCCTCCTCCAGGCTGGGGGGCTCACCCAGTACCTGCTGCAGGGCCAGGGTGCCCACCACCCGCCCGGCCACCCGGGCCACCGGGCCCCGCACCTCGAAGGCCTCCAGGGTCAGGGTGACCTCCGCCGCCTCGGAGGTGTAGACCGGCGGCAGCGCCGAATGGCCGATCAGGTGCACCACGTCAAACTCGGTGACCTCCTCGCCCATCAGGGTGAAGCTGATGCTCAGCGCCTCCCGGGTGCGCCAGGCGTCGGGCTCGACGAAGCCCATCAGGTCGACGGCATAGAGGCCGCCCAGATCGGTGAAGCTGGCATTGGAGTCGTCGCCGTGGCGCAGGATATACCACTGGCGCGCCTCGCCATCCAGGCTGCCTTGTATGCCCTCCTCGGCCAGGGCCAGCGGGGCCACGCCCAGACTCATGCCCAGGCTCATGCCCAGACCCAGGGCCATCGCCAGCCGCCCCGTGCCCTCTCGAATCGTCCGCCTGTCCATGCTCCCTCCCTGAATGCTGGCCGGCCGGGAACGGCCTGCCCTCAAGATAGCGTGAAACCGGGTGGGACATGGCCCATCCGCGGTTTCGCCAGGCCGGCGAAGGGGCTAAGGTGCTGCGATAACCTACCGGATAATGGAGTCCCGATCGCCATGTCGCGCACGACTCGGCTGTTCGACCTGATGCAGTTGCTGCGCCACCATCGGCGACCGGTGAGCGGCCAGGTGCTGGCGGAGCAGTTGGGCGTATCCCTGCGCACCCTGTACCGCGACATCGCCGACCTCAAGGCGATCGGCGCCCAGATCGACGGTGAACCCGGCCTGGGCTATGTGCTCCAGCCGGATTTCCTGCTGCCACCCCTGATGTTTTCCGCCGACGAGGTGGAGGCCCTGGCCCTGGGACTGACATGGGTCGAGCGCCGGGCCGACGGTGAGCTGGCCGCCGCCGCGGCCGAGGCGCTGGCGAAGGTCTCGGCGGTGCTGCCACGCGACCTCCATGCGCACCTGGAAGACCAGGCCCTGCTGGTGGGTCCCGGCTGGGAGAAGCCCCAGGCGGTCGCGCTAAGCGTCCTGCGCCAGGCCATTCGCGAGGAGCGCAAGCTGCGGATCGGCTACCACGATGAAGCCGGCCAGGCGTCAACGCGGGTCATCTGGCCGGTGAGCCTGACCTTCTTCGAATCGAGCCGGATCCTGGCGGCCTGGTGTGAGCTGCGTCGGGCGTATCGGCACTTCCGTGCCGACCGGATCGAGTCGGCGACGCCCCTGGCGGAACACTATCCCCGTCGACGCCATGTCCTGCGCCGGGAATGGTTGGCGACCCTCCCACACTGCTGACAAAACCTGTCAGCCTGCTCGATTATGCTGAGTGCACCCCAATGGAAGTCAGGAGTGCAACATGGAACGGACGATTACCTTCTACACCAACCCCTACTCGCGTGGCGGCATCGTGCACTGGATGCTGGAAGAGGTCGGGGCCCCCTATCGGGTGGAATATCTGGAATACGGCAAGTCGATGAAGGCGCCCGACTACCTGGCCATCAACCCGATGGGCAAGGTGCCGGCCATCCGGCATGGCGAGGTGGTGGTCACCGAGGCGGCGGCGATCTGCGCCTATCTGGCCGATGCCTTTCCCGAGGCCGGCCTGGCCCCTCCGCCGGCCGAGCGGGGCGCTTACTACCGCTGGCTGTTCTTCGTCTCCGGGCCCCTCGAGGCCGCCCTGGGACTGAAGGCCTGCCAGGTGGAGATGAGCGCCGACCAGGAAATGCAGTTGGGCTGTGGGCGCCTCGAGACGGTGCTGGACGTGCTGGCCGACGCGGTTCGGGGACGGCGCTACCTCGCCGGTGAGCGCTTCTCGGCGGCGGACGTCTATGTGGGTTCTCATCTCGGCTGGGGCATGCAGTTCGGCACCATCGACCGGCGCCCCGAGTTCGAGCGCTACTGGCAGGAACTGGAGCAACGGCCCGCACAGCGCCACAGCATGGAGCAGATCGAGGCGGCGATGGCCAAGTACCCGCTGCCCGGCAGCGAGGCCTGACCGGCCGGGCGCTCGAAAAAACGTCGGCGCATCGACAAGGCCGGATCGGGGAAGCCCGCTCCGGCCTTGTCGTTTTCTCCCTGGCTGCCTCACTCGCCCCGGGCATGCTATGCTCGGCCGAGAAGCTGGCTGGCCGTCTGGCCGGCCCGATAGCCATCCATCGAGGAGTGTATTATGGCCAGGGCAACCGCGCGTCATATTCTGGTAGAGAGTGAAGAGAAGTGTCTGGCCCTCAAGGCCGAGATCGAAGGCGGCCGTGACTTCGCCGAGGTGGCCCGCGAGCACTCCAGCTGTCCCTCCGGCCGCCAGGGCGGTGACCTGGGCGCCTTCGGCCCCGGCCAGATGGTGCCGGAATTCGACAAGGTGGTGTTCTCCGGCGAGCTCAACACCGTGCTGGGCCCGGTGAAGACCCAGTTCGGTTACCATCTGCTGGAAGTCACCAGCCGCAGCTGATTTCCCCGGGTGACCGGCGCCTCGGCGCCACCGAGAAGGCCGCGGCGAGTCGCCGCGGCCTTCGTCATTGGGGAGGCCGGAAACTCGGCCGCACCGCCCGCCTCGACTGACATTAGCCCGCAACGATCTGGCCCGCTGACTAGGACAGCCCATGACCACCGCCTTCGCGCCAAGCCCCACCCATGCCGCCCTGGATAAGGAGCGCCCATGACCACCGCCTTCGCGCCAAGCCCCACCCATGCCGCCCTGGGCACGCCCATGATCCGCATCGAAGGGGTCTCCAAGACCTATCGCGGCGGCTTCCAGGCCCTCAAGGAAGTGAGCCTGACCATCAATCGCGGCGAGATCTTCGCCCTGCTGGGCCCCAATGGCGCCGGCAAGACGACGCTGATCAGCATCATCTGCGGCCTGGTCAACGCCAGCGGCGGCACGGTCACCGTGGATGGGCACGACAACGTCGGCGACTATCGGGCGGCCCGAGAATTGATCGGCCTGGTGCCCCAGGAGCTCACCGGCGAGGCCTTCTCCACGGTGTGGGACACGGTGAGCTTCAGCCGCGGCCTGTTCGGCAAGCCCCGCGACGACGCCTACCTGGAGCGCATCCTGCGCGCCCTGACCCTGTGGGACAAGCGCGACAATCGCCTGATGACCCTCTCCGGGGGCATGAAACGCCGGGTGCTGATCGCCAAGGCGCTCTCCCACCAGCCCCAGGTGCTGTTCCTCGACGAACCCACCGCCGGGGTCGACGTGGAGCTGCGTCGCGAGATGTGGCAGATCGTCCGCGACCTGCGTGACGAAGGCGTCACCATTATCCTCACCACCCACTATATCGAGGAGGCGGAGGAGATGGCCGACCGCATCGGGGTGATCCGCCGCGGCGAGCTGGTGCTGGTCAAGGAGAAGCAGGCGCTGATGCGCCAGTTGGGCCGCAAGGAACTGACCCTGCAACTCAAGACGCCCCTGGCGTCGGTGCCCGAGGCCCTGGCGCCCTACCACCTGAGGCTGGCCGAGAATGGCCAGGCACTGGTCTACCGCTACGACAGCACCGCGAACAACGGCGAGGGCTCGGGGATCGCCGAGCTGCTCGGCGCCCTCAAGGAGGCCGGTATCCGCTACAGCGACCTGCGTACCCGCCAGAGCTCCCTGGAGGATATCTTCGTCAGCCTGGTCAAGGAGCCCTGAGAGCGGCCCTGACGCCCCCGCTACCCGGCCAAACCCGGCCGAAATGGATGCCCCGCACACAGGACTCCGTCTTATGAATCTCAAGGCCGTACGCACCCTCTACCTGGCCGAGCTCGCCAGAACCAAGCGCACCATGCTGCAGAGCATCGTCTCGCCGGTGATCTCCACCTCGCTCTATTTCGTGGTCTTCGGCGCCGCCATCGGCACCCGCATCAGCGAGGTGGCGGGCGTCAGCTATGGCGCCTTTATCGTGCCGGGACTGATCATGCTGATGCTGCTGACCCAGAGCGTGGCCACCGCCTCCTTCGGCATCTTCTTCCCGCGCTTCTCCGGCTCCATCTACGAGCTGCTCTCGGCGCCGGTCTCCTACGCCGAGATCGTCATCGGCTATGTGGGGGCGGCGGCCACCAAGGCGGTGGCCCTGGGGCTGATCGCCCTGGCCACCGCCAGCCTCTTCGTGCCGCTGGAGATCGCCCACCCGCTGTGGATGCTGTTCTTCCTGGTGCTGACCGCCATCACCTTCAGCCTGCTCGGCTTTATCATCGGCATCTGGGCCGATGGCTTCGAGCAGCTGCAACTGGTGCCGCTGCTGATCATCACCCCGCTGACCTTCCTCGGCGGCACCTTCTACGCGTTAGAGATGCTGCCGCCCTTCTGGCAGGCGGTGACCCTCTTCAACCCGGTGGTCTACCTGGTCAGCGGCTTCCGCTGGAGCTTCTACGGCATCGGCGACGTCAGCCTCGCCGCCAGCCTGACGATGATCGGCGCCTTCCTGGTCGCCGGCATCGCCCTGGTCAACTGGATCTTCCGCTCCGGCTACCGACTCAAGCCCTGATCGCCCGGTACCACCGGGCGCCTTCGGCGGGTATGATCGCCCCCTCGCTTTCGTGATCTCGCTTTCGCCACCGGGGGGCCCCATGCCGATACTCCACAGCATCATCCATCGCATCGATCTGGCGGGAGAGCAGCCGGCCCGGCTGGTGGCGGCGGAGGCCGAGGCCACGCCCTCGCCGGCCCTGGATGAGCTGCTGGCCGGGGTCAACAGCGCCTATCACGGCAAGACCAAGGCCTGGGGCCACTTCGCCGCCGGCAGTCGCACGGCGACCGCCCTGGGCGCCTACCTGGACGGCGAGACGGACTTCGTCAGCGTCAGCCGCGAACTGGCCCAGCGCCTCACCGAGATGCTCGGCGAGCACCTCTCGGTGGGCGGCCACCTGCTGCTGGCCCACTACCGTCACGGCGACGCCGAGTACCTAAGCCTGGCGCTGCTGCATCATCGCGAGGGGTGGGGCATCGACGCGGATGGCGCCATCGTCGCCGCCAATCAGCTCAACCTGGCCCAGCTGTCGCTGGCCGCGCGTCTCGATATCCGCCAGTGGCGCGCCGAGACGCCTTCCAAACAGTACCTCTCCTGGCTGCGCGACCGGGGCGGCAAGAAGTTCGCCGAGGCCTTCGCCGAGCTACTCGGTGCCGAGGAGGGCATCGACGCCGGCGGCGAGACCCGCACCCTGCTCAAGGCCTTCAGCGACTACGTGGAGCAGGAGGACCTCGCCGACGACCAGGCCCGGGAGAAGACCGAGGCGCTGCTCGACTACGCCAGCGATCAGGCGCGCCGCGGCGAATCGATCACCCTGGAAGCCCTCTCCGAGGTGGTCGACGACCACGACTCCAAGGCCTTCTACGAGCATATCCGCCACCTGGACTACGGCCTCTCCCCGGAGATCCCCCCCGACAAGAAGGCCCTCAACCAGTTCCGCCGTTTCACCGGCCGCGCCGGCGGCGTCTCGATCAGCTTCGACTCCCACCTGCTGGGCTCCAGCGTGGAATACGACGAGACCAGCGACCGGCTGATCATCAAGCAGGTGCCCAAGCAGCTCAAGGAACAGCTCAAGGGGCGCTGAACCCCTGCGCCGGCCGGGAAAGCCACGGCCGACTTTCGCTCTCTCTCACTATTTTTTCGCTATCGATCACGCTAAGCCGCTGTTTTCCCCCAGATAAGTTTCCAACTCGAAAAGGACTAGACGAAAGTCGACTATCAATCGATCTTCGTAGCGCTACGATCTAGCCATGAATCGCAGCGCTACGAAAGACAGCGCGACAACAACAACAGGCACCCACGCAAAGGATCGATCATGAACACTCCCCTGAAGGCCCTGCCCCTTGCCACCGCCATCGCCCTGGCCGGTTTCTCGCTTCAGGCCCAGGCCACCGACTCCGCCATCGAGGCTCGCCTGGCCGATCTGGAACAGCGCCTGGCGGCCGCCGAGCAGCGCGCTGAACTGGCCGAACGCCAGGCCGACGATGCCGACACGGCCGAGACCGAAAGCCGCCTCGACGCCCTGGAACGCCGCGCCTCCGGCCAGGAGGGACTTTCACTAAGCGGTTACGCCCGCTCCGGCCTGCTGCTCGGCGAGGATGCCAAGAGCATCGCCGGGGGCCCCTATGTGACGCCGGCTGGCCCCCTAGGCGGCGCCGTGGGGCGCCTCGGCAACGAGCCGGACACCTATGTAAATGCTATGTTCAATCTGCGCCACCGCTTCGAAAACGGCGCCAACTCCCTGTTCCGAGTGGCCATCGCCGACTCGGTGCGCACCAGCAACGACTGGACCTCCAATGAATCCCAGCTCAATGTGCGCCAGGTCTATGTGGAGTTCGATAACCTGCCGAGCTTCACCGGCGCCTTCGAGGACGCCGCCATCTGGGCCGGCAAGCGCATCGACCGCAACACCTTCGATATCCACTGGCTGGACAGCGACGTGGTCTTCCTCGCCGGTACCGGCGCCGGTATCTACGACGTGCAGCCCAGCGACAACTGGCGTACCCACTTCTCGCTCTATGGCCGCAGTTTCAGCGACTTCCCGGTGGGGGACCACAATGATCCCGGCAGTGACGAGACCGACAGCCTGATCCTCACCAGCAACAACCATGTCGGTAACTGGCAGTTCATGGTCAATGCCATCTCCGCCGCCGACAACGACGCGCGCCTCACCGACAGCGGCGATCCGGCCGCCGACAATGGCATCCACGGCATGGTGGCCTACCACGGCCGCTCCTTCTTCGGCTTCTCGGAGGGCAACTTCAAGGTCGCCCTCCTCCATGGCCAGGGGCTGGGCGCCGAGGTCAAGCGCCTGGGTTCCAACGGCGACCTGCTGAACGAGGCCCAGGCCACTCGTCTGGCGCTCTACGGCACCACCTATCTGACCCCCGACTGGCGCTTCGCCCCGGCCCTGCTGGCCGAAGTCAGCGAGGATCGCTTCGCCGAGGGCGACAATTACCAGTGGGCCACCCTCAATGCGCGCCTCGCCAACGAAATCACCGAGAACTTCGAGATGCAGTACGAGCTGAGTTATCAGTTCATGGATCTCGACCCAGCGGGCCACCAGGGACGCAGCCCGGTGAGCGGTGACTTCGGCAAGGTCACCATCGCCCCCACCTTCAAGCCCAATGTGGGCGGTTTCTGGCAGCGCCCGGAGATTCGGGCCTTCGCTTCTTATACCGACTGGAGCAGCGAACTCAACGACTATGACGGCGGTGATGCCTTCGGCAGTGATGGCTTTACCGGCGGCCAGTGGAGCTTCGGCGTCCAGGCCGAGACCTGGTTCTAATCACGCCCACCCACCCCCGGCCCTGCCGGCTTGCTGCTCGGTGCAATGACTCGCTCTTCCCCATGGGATCACCCCCCCATGGGGCTTTTTCGTGCCGACTCGCCGATCTTCGGAGCGCTATGATGATGCGGGATTATGCTATAGTGCAGCCTACCGAAGAGGCCAGGGATGGCCCCCTCCCCGCCTCGATATCGCGTCATGCCAGACGGAGAGCCCCCTTCCATGCCCAACAAGTCCCGCGCCCGTCGCTCCACCCAGCGCGTCACCATGACCGACGTGGCCAAGCTCGCCGAGGTCTCGGCCAGCACGGTGTCCCTCTACCTGCGCAAGCCCGACGAGGTGTCGACGCAGCTCGGCCAACGGATTCAGGGCGCGATTGATACCCTGGGCTATGTGCCCAACCTGATGGCCGGCGCCCTGGCCGCCGCACGCACCCGGGTCATCGGTGTGGTGGTCCCCTCCATGGTCAATGCCATCTTCGCCTCCACAGTGAATACCATGCAGAAGGCCCTCGGCGACCAGGGCTATCAGCTGCTACTGGGTCACAGCGACTATGCCGAGGCCGAGGAGGAAGCGGTGGTTCGCACCTTTCTCTCCTGGTCCCCCAGCGCCATGGTGCTCACCGGCCTCAACCATAGCCGCGAGACCCGGCGCATGCTGAGCAATTCCGATGTACCGGTGGTGGAGATGTGGGAACTGGGCTCCAATCCCCTGGATACCCTGGTGGGCTTTTCCCATCGGGACGTGGGCCGTGCCCAGGCCCGCCACCTGATCAAGGCGGGCTGCCGCCGCATCGCCTTTATCGGCACCCGCCTGGGCGTCGACGAACGCGCCAAGCAGCGCCAGAGCGGTAGCGAAGAGGCCCTACGGGACCTGCTCGGTAGTCAGCACACTCGGGTCATCGACTGCGGACCGGGACGCATGGCCGAGGCCGCCAGCCGCGCCTTCGCCGAGCTGCTGGCCAGCCACCCGGACACCGACGGCATCGTCTTCGCCAACGACATGCTGGCTCTCGGCGCCCTGGGCGAGGCCCAGCGCCGCGGCATTCGGGTTCCCGACGATATCGCCATGATCGGCTTCGGCGACATGGATTTCAGCAACTGTACCCTGCCCCCCCTCTCGACCATTCGTCCACCGCGGGAGGAGATCGGCGAGGCGGTGGCCCGATGCGTGCTACGGCGGATCCAGGGACGCCCCCAGGAGACGCGCCTGGACCTCGGCTTCGAGCTACTGCCGCGGGAGAGCAGTCGCCGCGTTACCGTCGACGCCTGAGGCACCCCTGCCAGGCCCACGGGACCTGGCAGTGTCGGTATCGCAATGAGGAGGAATCAGCCCGCAAGCAGGGCCGAGAGGCAGAGGCTCAGGCCGGAGGCGAACAGCAGCAGGAAGGCGACCCGGCGCAGGTTCGCCTCGGAGAGCGGCGGCGGATAGCGCCGTCCCAGCCAAGTGAAGAGCATCACCACCGGGATGGCGGTCGTCGCCAGGCCCAGAATGCGCAGGTCGAGCCGCCCCTGAATGCCCACCACCACCAGCCGCTGCAGGGAGTTGATGGCGAAGATCAGCAGCAGGCAATCGCGAATCACCGCCAGGCCCAGCGGCTGGCGATAGAAGTGGAAGACTAGTGGCGGCCCCGAGGTGGAAAACATCCCCCCCATAAAGCCGGAGAGGCCGCCGAAGAACAGGAAGGAGACGCGCCCGGAGCGCACCCGCTTGGGCAGCGGATGCGCCACCAGCATCAGGCTGCTGAGGAGGATCGCCACCCCCAGGATCAACTGCAGCCAGTGCGCCTGGCTACCGCTCAGGGCATCCAGGGTCCAGACCCCGAGGATCAGGGTCACGAAGCCGCTCAGCGAGCAGAGCAGCACGATCTCCCGGTCCAGGTTGCCCAGGTTGCGATAGAGCGCCAGGGCGCAATTGAACAGGCTGAGGATGCTGATCAGGATCGCCACCAGGGCCACCGGCGCCAGCCCCGACAGCACCACCCCGCCCATCAGGATCAGCCCGAAGGCGAAGCCGGTCACCGTCTGGGCATAGGTGGCGACGGCCACCCAGCCCAGCAACATCAGGGTCTCGGCCGTGCCCATCAGGCCCGGCTCGCCAGGTCAGCGAACAGCCCCGCCCACTGGCTATCGGCGCGGTAGAAGACCGGCGGCTCGCCGCAGGGGGCGGCCACCGTCACCCGCCCGCCCCCGGCATGGCGCTCGCCGCTCCAGGGATGTACCCACTCGACCCCGGCGGGCAGATACACCGACCAGTCGTGGCGCCCCGCTTCATGGACCGGTGCCACCAGCAGGTCCGGCCCCAGCAGGTACTGGTCCTGGATGGCGTAGCCCTCGGCGTCGTCCTCGAAATGCAGGAACAGCGGGCGCTGCACCGGAATGCCGCGCTCGCTGCCCTCCGCCACCAGCACCTTGAGGTAGGGGGCCAGGTGGACGTAGAGGCGGCTCATCCGGGCCAGGTGGGCAGCCACTTGCGGGTCGTCGAACCACTGGACGTTCTCGGTGGGACGATTGGACTCATGGGTGCGCATCACCGGAGTGAAGGCCGCCATCTCCGCCCAGCGCATAAACAGCTCGGCATCACGGGTATTGCCGAACAGGCTGGTGTAGCCGCCGATATCGCTGTGGTGGAAGGCATTGCCCATCAGCCCCGAGGAGAGCGCCGCACAGATCACCGTGACCAGGCCGTCATGGTGGGAGAAGTCCACCGACTGGTCGCCGGCCCAGAGCAGCGGGCAGTGGCCCTGGACACCGCTGTAGCCGGCACGCATGAAGAAGGTGACTTCTTCGGTCAGCCCCGCCTCGGCGATCGCCTCGGCATTGACCCGGGCCCAGCGCACCGGCCAGCGGTTGTGTTCCACCTTGGCGGAGACCCCATTGTGCAGACTGACGTCCACCGGCAGGTATTCGCCGAAGTCGGCCATCCAGCCGGAGAGGCCGAAATCGAGCATCTCGCGGCGCAGGATGGCGTCCTTGAACCAGGCACAGGCGGCCTCGTTGGTGAAGTCCACCACGCCACAGTCGAACTCGCCGAAGTCGACGATGGCGGTCTGCCCCTGGCCATCGGTGGCCAGGTAGCCTCGGGCCTCGGCCTCGGGGAAGAGGCTGCCGTCCACGCACAGGTAGGGGTTCACATAGCCCAGGAAGCGCACGTCGCGCTCGCGCAGCTCGCCGATCAGGCGATCCAGGCTCGGGTAGCGCTCGGGCTGCCAGCGCCAGTCCCAGAACAGTCGGGTGCCGAAGCTGGTCTCGCGGACCCCGGCCCAGTCTTCGCACCACAGTGCCGAGACCGCCATGTCGCTGGCCAGGGCCTCGGCCAGCTTGGCCTCGGCATGGGCCTGGCCCCGCTTGAGGCCCAGGATCACGCCGTTATGCACCCAGTCGGGCAACGGCGGCTGGCGACCGAAGGTGGCGCTGATCTTCTCCACCAGCGCCAGGAAGGTCGGCGCCTCGCGCAGCAGGATGGTCGACGGTAGCCCCCACACCTGCAGTTCGTGGAACTCGGCGTGGCGAAAGTCGAAGTCGGCGTAGTGGCTGGTCTCCAGGTGGCAGAAATAGCGCCGCGAAGAGATAAAGGTCGGCTGGGGGTAGTTGGTGTGGTAGTAGTCGCCACCGGCGCGGTTGACCACGTCGGACTGCCAGGTCACGTAGGTGGACTTGTCGCGGCCCACCCCCGGCTCGGAGGTCCAGAGCGGGAAGTGGCGCCCGCGCAGGTCGAAGTAGGACATCTGCTCGCCGCCGCCCCAGACTCGCTCCGCCCCTTGGGCGGCCAGGCGCAGCCAGAAGCGATTGATGCCCTCGGCCACCGCCAGGGTCTCCAGGCGCACCCCGTCCTCGAGCTCCACCAGGCGCAGCGTCAGCTGCACCTCGTCGGTGGCGTGGCGGCGCAACTCCAGGCGCAGCCCCGCCTTCGCCTCGCTCACCGTCAGATGCCCCAGTGCCTCACGGCTCTCCAGGTAATCCTCGATCTCGAAGTTGCCGCGGTACATCTCCATGCGCTCCCGGCCGCGGCCGACGAAGAAGGCCGGCGCCCCGGGGGCGTGGTCGAGGAGCGCGTCGCCGCCCAGCCGCAGGCTGAGCCGGTCGTCTTGATGAATCACTTGCATGGAATTCTCCGCTGGGAGGGGCGGCGCCGCGGCGCCCGCCGATCAGTTGAGTGTCAGGCCGGCGTCGACGATAAAGTTCTGGCCGGTGCAACCCCGGCTCTCGTCGGAGCCCAGGAAGAGCGCCAGGCGCGCCACGTCATCGGCGCGCAGGCGAAACTTCAGGGCCTGCTGGTCGAGAAAGCGCTGGTCGAGTTCCGGGGTCAGCCACAGCCGCTCCTGGCGCTCGGTGAGGATGGCGCCGGGCACCAGGGAGTTGACACGGATGCCGTGCTCGCCGAGCTCCTGGGCCAGGGTCCGGGTCAGGCCGTTGATGGCCGCCTTGGCGGCGGTATAGCCCACCATGCCGGGGCGACCGCGCATCCAGGAGATCGAGCCCAGGTTGATCACCGCCCCCTGCCCCGCCGCCTTCATGGCCGGCAGCACCGCCTGGGTGGCGAAGACATGGTGGCGCAGGTTGATGGCCTGGCAGTTGTCCCAGTACTCCGGGGTGAGCTCCTCGAGGCGATGGCGGTCGTCGAGGCCGGCATTATTGATCAGCACCTGGGTGGGTCCCTGGGCCGCCTCGATCTCGCTGATCACCGCCTGCAGGCGCGGGATATCGCGCACATCGCAGGCGTGGCAACGCACCCCGGGGCCCAGTTCGGCGGCCAGCGCCTCGCCGGCGGCCAGGTCGATATCCAGGAAGGCGACCCGCGCCCCCTGGGCGGCATAGGCGCGGACCAGCTCGGCGCCGATGCCGGAGGCGCCCCCGGAGATGATCACCCGCTTGTCGTCGAGGGAGCGGTAGCTGACGTCGTGGTAGTCGTTCATGGGTCGCCTCAGTCGATGGCCATGTTGATGTACTTGGTCTCGAGGTAATCCTCGATGCCCTGATGGGCCCCTTCCCGGCCCAGCCCCGACTGCTTGACGCCGCCGAAGGGCGCCTCGCAGGTGGAGACATGGCCATTGTTGATGCCCACCATGCCATACTCCAGGGCCTCGGAGAGACGCCAGGCACGGCCCAGGTCGCGGGTATAGCAGTAGGCGGCCAGGCCATACTCGGTGGCATTGGCCAGCGCCACCACCTCGGCTTCGTCCTCGAAGCGGAACAGCGGGGCCAGGGGCCCGAAGGTCTCCTCACCGAAGCAGGCCATCTGCGGGGTGGCGCCGGCGATCACCGCCGGGGTCAGGAAGGTGGCGCCGCGGCGCTCGCCGCCCACCAGCAGCTCGCCGCCCTTGGCCAGGGCATCGTCGAGCTGCTCGACCACCTTGTCGGCGGCGGCGGCATCGATCAGCGGCCCCACCTGGATGCCCTCCTCGGCGCCCGGCCCCACCCGCAGCCTGGCCACCTCCTCGGCGAGACGCGCGGCGAAGGCGTCATGGATGCCCGCCTGGACGAAGATGCGGTTGGCGCAGACGCAGGTCTGGCCGGCGTTGCGGAACTTGGCCTGCATCACCCCCTCGATGGCCTTCTCCAGGTCGGCGTCATCGAAGACGATAAAAGGCGCATTGCCGCCCAGCTCCATGGAGACCTTCTTGACGGTATCGGCACACTGGCGCAGCAGCAGCTTGCCGACCCCGGTGGAGCCGGTGAAGGTGAGCTTGCGCACCTTGGGGCTCTCGGTCATGGCACGGCCGATGGCCCGGGCCTCGCCGGTCACCACATTGACCACCCCGGCGGGGATGCCGGCGCGCTGGGCCAGCTCCGCCAGGGCCAGCGCCGAATAGGGGGTCTGGGCGGCGGGCTTGATGACGATGGTGCAGCCGGCGGCCAGCGCCGGCCCGGCCTTGCGGGCGATCATCGCGGCGGGGAAGTTCCAGGGCGTGATGGCGGCGCAGACGCCCACCGGCTGCTTGACCACCAGCAGCCGGCGATCGCCCTGGGGGCTGGGGATGACGTCGCCATAGGTGCGCCGCCCCTCCTCGGCGAACCACTCGAAGAAGCTTGCCGCGAAGCCGATCTCGCCACGCGCCTCGGCCAGGGGCTTGCCCTGCTCGGCGGTCATCAGCGCTGCTAGGTCCTCCTGGTGCGCCAGCAGCAGGTCATGCCAGCGGCGCAGCAGCGTTCCCCGTTCCTTGGCGGAGCGCGCCCGCCAGGCCGGCAGGGCCGCCTCGGCGGCATCGATGGCGCGCCGGGTCTCCGCCTCGCCCAGGCGCGGCACCCGCCCCAGCCGGCTGCCGTCGGCGGGATTGGTCACGTCATCGACGCGGCCGTCATCGGCCGCGATCCACTCGCCGCCCACCAGGCAGGCCTCGCGGCGCAGGGTGGCATCCTTCAGTGTCAGCATCGCCAGTTCCTCTAAGTTGGTCGTATCCGGGCCGGGGCCATCGCCCTAGCCGATGAATTGGGGTTCCGCCTGGCCGGCCACCGCCACGCGCATGGCGAAGAGGTTGCCAGACTCGGGATAGGCCTCGAGCTCATCCGACGGACGCCCGTGGCGCGCCGAGGTCACATAAAGGGTCCTGAGGTCGGGGCCGCCGAAGGCGCACATGGTCGGGCAACGCGCCGGCACCGGGTACTCGGCGACGATCTCGCCGGCCGGCGACAGGCGCACCACGCGACCGCCCTCGTAGAGGGCCGTCCAGTAATGGCCCTCGACGTCCACGGCGGCGCCGTCCGGGCGGCCCTGGCCGATGGGGAAGCGCCGGAAGACCTCCCGGGGCCCCGTGATCTCTCCGCTGTCGGGATCCAGGGGATAGCGGTAGATGACATGGTTGGGGGTATCGGCGTGGTAGGCCCAGCGCCGGTCCGGGCTGAAGGCCAGGCCGTTGGAGACCTTGACCTCGCCGGCCAGGCGCCGGCAGGCCAGCGTGGCGTCGACCCGGTAGAGCGCCGCCGCCGGCACGTTCCGGGGCTCATGGATGGTGCCCGCCCAGAAGCGTCCCCAGGGATCGACGCGGCCGTCGTTGAAGCGGCTGATGGAGGTATCGGCCACGGGTCGGGCGATACAGTGGGTGGGACGGGCCACCTCATCCAGCAGCCACAGGCCGGAGCGCAGGCCGGCGATAAAGCCACCGCCGCGACGACGCCCCACGCAGCCGATATGTTCCGGCAGCGGCCAGCTCCGGTTATCCCCGCTGGCCGGGTCGAAGCGGTTGAGGCTCGGCGCCTCGATATCGACCCAGTAGAGGGCCTGTTCGTCCGCGGCCCACAGGGGGCACTCCCCCAGGGCGGCCTGGGCCGGCAGCACGGTGCGCAGGGTGGTATCAGCCATGGTCTTCCTCGAGTGTCAGTTGCAGATGGCAGGTCAGCGACTCCCCCGGCACCAGGACCCGTACCCCCTGGGCCCGGGGCGCGTCGTGATTCAGCGCCGCATTGGCGTGGCTCACCGGCTCCAGGGCGAAGAAGTCGCGCCCCTCGGGAGTGAAGAGCACCAAGTGGTCGAGCCCCTCGCTGGCGGCAAGATGCAATCGCAGCCGGTACTCCGGCCAGTGGATCAGGGCTCGCCGCGACCAGCCGGCATAGCAGTGATCGAGCCCCGGCCAGCCCAGCCGCCGTGCCCGGCGGAAGTCCCAGGCCTCGGGCGGCGGAACACGGCGCCGCGGCAATTGCCGGTCATCGTTGAGCCACAGGGCCTCGGCGGCGAAGCCGAGCCGCACCTCGGGAGTGCGATGGAAGTAGGGGTGCCAGCCGAGCCCCGCCGGCATGGCCCGGGTATCGCGATTGACCAGCCCCAGGCTCAGCGACAGCGTCCCCGGGCCGAGGCGGACCTCCTGATAGATCAGGCAGCGCCAGGGCCAGTCCGCGTCCCCCGAGTGAGACAGCACCAGGGTGGCATGCTGCTGCCCCGCGTCCCGGCACGCCCAGGGCCGTTGCCAGGCGAAGCCGTGCAAGCTGTGGGGGTGATCGCCGAAGTTGCGGCGCAGTCGCAGGGTCTCACCCTGCCAGGGGAAGGCCGCCTCGGCGATACGGTTGGAATAGGGGGCCAGCACATAGCCGGCGCTATGCCGCGGTCCCTCGGGTAGCGCCCCCGGCTCCCCGGCGAGGGGCCGGAGCAGCTCCTGCCCCTTCCAGCGCAGGTGCGTGAAGGCGCCGCCACAGGCGGGCGCCAGCCCGGCCTCCAAGTCGCCATGGCGTAGCAGCGGCATGCTAGTAGACGCCGCTGTCGGTGGCCTCGGCCACCTGCCCCTTGAGGGTGGCCACGTACTCCTTGGCCCGGGACATCATCAGGCTCATGTCGGAGCCCACCGCCACGAAGCCGAAGCCCTGGTCGCGGTAGTTGCCCACCAGGCCCGGCTCGGCGCCGACGATGCCGCAGGGCAGTCCCAGGCGGCGACTCTCGGCCACCGCGGCGGCGATGGCGGCCTGCACCTCGGTATGACGGATCTCGCCGATATGGCCCATGGCCGCGGAGAGATCCCCCGGACCCACGAAGAGGGCATCGACGTCCCCGACCGCGGCGATCGCCTCCATTTCCGCCAGGGCCTCCGGGGTCTCCAGTTGCAGGATCACCGCCAGTTCCTCGTCGGCCCGCTGCAGGTAGTCGGTCACGGTGCCGTAGCGACTGGCCCGATGCACCGCGGCCACGCCCCGGTTGCCCTTGCCGGGGTAGCGGGTCGAGCGCACCGCCCGACTGGCCTCCTCGGCGTTCTGCACATAGGGGAACATCAGGCTCTGGGCGCCGCTGTCCAGTACCCGCTTGACCATCACCGGGTCGTTCCACGGCAGGCGCACCACCAGCTCCGTCGGCGTGCCTGCCACCGCCTGCATGATGGCGATGGCCTGGGGTAAGTCCACCGGCACATGCTCCATATCGAGCACCAGGAAGTCGAAGCCGGCCCAGCCGATGGCCTCGGCCACGTTGGGGCTGGCGGTCATCAGCCAAGTGCCTACCGGCACCTTGGCGGGGTCACGTAGCCACTGCTTGAAGCGGTTCTTGGGTAGGGTCGTCATGGGTCACCTCAGAAGATTTCCGGTTCGTCCTGGCGCTGGCCGTCCTGCAGGATGTCGAAGTCGCAGCCCAGGTCGGCCTGGGTCACATGCTCCTGGTAGAGGGCGGTATAGCCCCGGTCGATGCGCGGGCTGGGCGCTCGCCAGGCCTGGCGCCGGGCCTCCAGTTCCGCCTCGTCGACGCACAGCGCCAGGCGCCGGGCCGCCACGTCCAGTTCGATCTCGTCGCCGTCGCGGACCAGCGCCAGGGGGCCGCCCACCGCCGATTCCGGGGCGATATGCAGCACGCAGGTCCCATAGTGGGTACCGCTCATGCGCGCATCGGAGAGGCGCACCATGTCGCGCACCCCCTGAGCCAGCAGTTTCTTGGGGATCGGCAGGGCGCCCCACTCGGGCATCCCCGGCGCCCCCTTGGGCCCGGCCTGGCGCAGCACCAGGACGCTGTCGGCGGTCACCTCCAACTCGGGGTCGTCGATACGCGCCACCAGGTCGGCATGATTGTCGAAAACGATCGCCCGGCCACGATGCTTCACCAGGCGTGGATCCGCGGAACTGGGCTTGATCACCGCCCCCCGCGGCGCCAGGTTGCCGCGCAGTACCGCCAGGGCCGCCCCCGCGCAGACCGGCTTGTCCAGGGGGCGGATCACGTCGTCGTTGTAGCACTCGGCGCCAGCCAGGTCCTCGCCCAGGGTGCGGCCGCTGACGCTGGTGGTACCCAGGTCGAGATGTGGCGCGAGGCGCGTCAGCAGCGCCGGCAGCCCGCCCGCATAGTAGAAGTCTTCCATCAGGTACTGCCCCGAGGGGAAGATATTGCTCAGCACCGGGATCTCCCGGGCCACGGCGTCCAGGTCACCCAGGGTCAGCTCGACCCGGGCACGCCGCGCCAGGGCGATCAGGTGGATGGCGGCATTGGTGGAGCCGCCCAGGGCCATATAGCACTTGGCGCCATTGATAAAGTTGGCCCGGGTCAGGATGTCCGAGGGCTTGAGGTCTTCCCAGATCATCTCGAGAAGGCGACTGCCGCAGGCCGAGGCCATGCGGATATGGGCGGCGTCGGCGGCGGGGATACTCGAGGCCCCAGGCAGGGTCAGGCCCATGGCATCGACAATGGAGGTCATGGTGGAGGCGGTGCCCATGGTGTTGCAGGTGCCGTTGGAGCGGGTCATCCGCGACTCCAGGTCGACCCACTCCTCCTGGGTGATATTGCCGCTGCGCAGCTCGTCCCAGTACTTGCGAGTATGGGTACCGGCCCCCAGGGTCTGGCCCCGCCACTTGCCGTTGAGCATCGGTCCCGCCGGACAGAAGATCGCCGGGATATCCATGCTGATGGCCCCCATCAGCAGCGCCGGGGTGGTCTTGTCGCAGCCGCCCAGCAACACCACCCCGTCGATGGGATGGCAGCGCAGCAGCTCTTCCGCCTCCATGGCCAGGAAGTTGCGATAGAGCATGGTAGTGGGCTTGACCAGCACCTCGCCCAGCGACAGCGCCGGCAACTCCACCGGGTAGCCGCCGCCGGCCCAGACCGCACGCTTTACCGCCTCGGCACGGTCACGCAGGTGGGCATGACAGGGGCTCAGATCGCTCCAGGTGTTGATGATGCCCACCACCGGCTTGCCCATGAACTCCTCGCGTCGCAAGCCCATCTGCTGGGTACGCTGGCGATGCGCGAAGCCCCGCATGTCCTGGGAGTCGTACCAGCGCTGACTGCGCAGCTCTTCGATCTTGCGTCGCTGTTCCTTCATCTCGTCTGCCTCTAGGTCATGGCGGGCGGTCGGCGTGGGCTGACGCTCACCCTCAGTTTCGTAGCGCTACGAAAATATAGACGCGAGACTCTCCCAGTGTCAACCAGAGCCACCTTTGCGCCCCCGACCAGGCCGATTCGAGCCGCCCCCTATCGGCCATAATCGCCGTCAGGATGAGTATCCTGGGTGAAGATCATACCTTTGTCTAAGGCAAGTTGAGCGGCAAAACCCTCGCCCCGCTTGACAGTCTCCTGGGGCCCACCTACCATTTTTCGCAGCGCTACGACGAATCATGATGAGACGTCCTGGCCGATCACCAATGACAACGATACAGGCACCCTCCCCCGGGAGCGGGACTGCCTTCCGGAGGCGACTCATGCCAAAGCTTATCGCCCTACTCGACCGCCTCAACGGGCTCACGACCCGCTGGGCGGGCTATGCCGCCACCCTGCTGCTGGTGGCCATGCTGGGCATCATGGTGACCCATGTGGTCTTTCGCTATGTGCTCAACGACAGCTTCGGTTGGACCGAGGAACTGGCCCGTTTCATGATGGTGTGGATGGCCTTCCTGTTCTTTCCCGCCGCCCATCGGCAAGGCTTGAACGCCAGCCTGGAGATCGCCACCGATTGGTTTCGTGACTCCTTCCCCTGGCGGCTGCTGCAGCTACTGCTGGAGCTGTGCATCCTGGCGGTGCTGCTGTGGTGCATTAAGCTCGGCTTCGAGCGCATCGAGCGTGGCGCCACCACCGTCAGCCTGTCGCTGGGCATCAGCATGGCCCAGGTTTACTACGTGTTGCCCCTGAGCTTCGCCCTCACCGCCCTGAGCTCTCTCGAACGCGTGCTGCGCCTGAGCCATGGCCTCTTCTTTCCCCATGCCCTGCCCCATGCGCAGGACCGGTCCAGTACCGGTAGCAACGCCGAGGTGTGACCCATGACTTTCGCCTATCTGTGGATCTTCCTCTTCCTGCTGATCGCGGGCATGCCCATCGTCTTCCTGATGCTCTTCGCGCCGGGGGTGAGTCTGTTGCTGGAAGGTCAACCAGTGTTCCTCAACCTGCTGTTCCAGCGCCTCTTCGCTGGCATCGACAGCTTCCCACTGATGGCCCTGCCGTTCTTTATCCTGGCCGGCGAGCTGATGACCGCCGGCGGTGTCACCACGCGCATCGTGCGCTTCGCCGAGACCCTGATCGGTCACCGCCGGGCGGGACTGGGGCAGGTCTCGGTGGCCTCCTCGTTGATGCTCGCCGGCGGCTCTGGCTCCGCAGTAGCAGATGCCTCGGCCATGGGCTCGGTAATGATTCCGGCG